>JBOGDE010000166.1:0-12477 GCA_050701695.1 Micromonosporaceae bacterium | reverse complement strand
GCGACAGCGCACTGCTCGCCCTGTTCCCGAACAAGTGGCGGATCAGCAGCGTGCTGCGCGACCACCCCGATCTGAGCCTGGAACCGCTGCTCGCCGACACCGGCTGACGACCGCTGCTGCGCCGCCGGGCAGCGGATCGGGAGCCCCGAGCGGGGCTCCCGATCCGGTAAAGGTGAACGCCTCAGCCGCCGACGCCGGCCAGTCGGTTGTCGCCGGCCCCGACGCCGCGGTTGTCGAGTCGGGTCACCGCGACCACCCGGTCGTGGGTGGCGACGCTGACGCCGCCGGCCGCGAAGTGGTCGACGAAGGTGTACGTGCCGGCACCCGTGACCTGCAGCGAGAGGTGCCAGACCCGCTCGCCCGGCGCCAGGGTGACGCCCTCGGCCACGGTGCCGACCAGCCCGCCAGCCCCGTCGGAGGCCAGCTCCACCCGCTTCGTACCGCTGTCGGTGAGCACCCGCAGTACCACGTCCCGCGGCGCCAGCGCGCCGCCGGAGCCGGTGATCCGCACTGTCCAGGTGAACGGACCGGCCGCCGCGCCGTCGTTGACGGCACGCAGCTCGTAGTTCGCCACCGACCGGGTCACGACCGTCTCCGGCCGGGTGCTGGCGAGCCGGATGTCACCGACCTGCAGCGACGCCGCGGCGGTCGCGGTCTCGCCGTACCCGCCGACGCCGGCTTCGAGCGCCAGCCCCCACTGTCCGCCGGTGGCGTCGGCGTCCAGCGCGAAGCTGTACGGCTGTGCGCTCCACTCGATCGAGCCGGCCCGGACCTGGGTGCCGGTTGGGTCGTACAGCCGCAGCAGCGGTTTCTGCTCGTGGCTGGCGTCGGCACGGATCAGCGCCTCGATCCGCTCCAGCTCCACCAGCTCCGGCAGAGCGCGGAACGGCCGGACATCGCCGGAGAGTACGGTCGCGAACGGCCGGCCGTAGCCGTCCGTCACGCCCCAGTCCACCGTGACCTGTCCGTCGCCGGCGAGGCTCACCTTCGACACGGCCGCGCGTGGCGTACCCCCGAAGCCGAAGCTCTGGTCTCCGGCGGCGGTCCAGTCCAGGCCGCCGACGATCCGGCTGGGCAGCCACCACTCCTGTTCGGCGAGGTTGACCCGGTGCGCGAGCACCGCTTCGTAGCTGTCCGCCGTGGCGACCAGGGCCCCCGGGTCGTAGCCGTACCCGTACGGCGCGGTGCCGGACGGGCGTACGAACACCTGGGCGGTGTGGTCGGCGTTGACCTTCTCCAGCCGCAGGTCCGCGCGTACCGCGGCATCCTCGCCGCTGCCGGCCACGTCCGGTGCGAAGGTCACCGCCCGGTCGTCGGTCACCGTGATCTTCCGGTGCAGCAGGTACGCCGTGTCGCCTGCGGTGACGTGACCGCGCCGCACCACCAGGGTGTAGTCGCCGGCGGCGTCCGGGATCTCGAACGAGAGAGTCCCGTCCGCACCGGTGGCGCCGACACCGACCACGGCGCCGTTGTCGATCAGCTCCACGCTCGCCCCGGACAGCGGCCCGGAGGCGGCTCCGGCCGACGTGCCGGACGGGCCGGTCAGCGCGGTCAGGTCGACGATCGGGGCACGTACCCGGAACCCACCGGTGAGGTACTCCAGCCGCACCTCGTACCCGCCCAGGTCGGGCCGGGAGAGCGTCCACCGCAGCGCGGTGGACTCGCCCTGGCCCAGGGTCACCGTGGTGGTCTCGGCGACCGCGCCGTTGACCAGCAGTGCGGCCTCGTAGTCGCCGGCGGACCCGCCGACATTCTTCACGGCCGCGCTCACCGTCACCGGCTGGTTCACCTTGACCACGTCCGGCCCCACCCGCAGGTCGTGCAGCGCGAAGTACGGCTGGTCCTGCTGTGGGGGCGGCGAGGCCCAGGTCAGGGCGTTGAGGAACAGCTGGGTCGCCTCCGGGGTCCAGTCGTCGGGACCCCGGGTGACGGTCACGCCGTGGCTGGCGAGCAGCACGTGGCGGTTGTTCGCGCGCTGGTCCACACCGATACCGCCGCCACCCACGCTGTCGCCGTTGCGACCGATGGTGGCCAGCGTCTGCCGGCCGTCGCCGGCGTAGTTGTCGAACCAGCCGATCCACTTGGCCTGGGTGCTGTTGTCCAGCAGGATCCGGTCCCCGACGCTGTAGCCGGCGAAGATCGGATGGGCGGTGGTGATGTCGTAGTACGACTCCGTCGAGCTGGAGCCGCCGCTGTTCTGGCCGGTCGACTCCGGCTGCCCGGTGAGCCGTGAGAGTTGGTCGAGCCCGGTGGCGGAGCCGAACGCGTGGTGCGTGAAGATCACCCCGGCGCCGCTGGCGTCGGTGGCGTCGAGGAACGCCTGGAACCTCGCCGCGTCGTACTCGCTGCTCAGGCCGTACCCGAGCACGATCGTGGTGTGCTGGGCGGCCTGTTCCAGCTCGCTCCAGCTGTAGATCACGGTCTCGATGCCGCGCGGCGCGAAGACCTCGTCGCGGAACTTGTCCATGTACCGCCCGACCAGCGCGACGGTGCGCGGTGGCGCCCCGAACACGTAGTCGGCCGGTGCGGTCCCACCCTCGGTGACCGTCACCTCGACGCCCGGAGGCGCGGTGAACCGCGGATGTGAGGCCGCCACGGTGTACGTGCCGACCGGTACGTCGGCGATGGTGTAGCGGCCGTCGGTGCCGGTGGCCGCCGCGATCCGGACCGGGGTGCCCCGTACCTCGACCGTCACGCCGGGGATGCCCTCGCCGGACTGGTCGAAGCTGACCACGCCGGAGATGGTGCCGCGCGGACCGCGTACCAGGGCGGTGTCGACGGTGGTGAAGGTGTCGGCGGCGACAGGTACGTTCTCGGTGGTGGCGTCGCGGTAGCCGAAGGCGCTGGTCCGCACGGTGTACGTGCCGGGCTCGACCCGTACCGTGTAGCGGCCGTCGGCGCCGGTGGTGACCTGCCGGTCGCCCGGGGTCACGGTGACGGTGGCGCCCTCGACCGGGCGGCCGGTGTGGGTGTCGGTCACCGTGCCGGAGATGCCGGAGCGGATCGCGACCTCGCGGGTGGCGAGGTAGGCGTTGATCCGGCCGTTGCCGAATCTGGTGTCGGGGGGCTGGTCGGCGTACCGGTCGTCCCAGAACGCGGTGCCGGAGAGGCCGGCGAAGACGTCGTCGACGGTGAGTTCGGGTGCCGCGGAACGCATCAGCGCCACGGTGGCCGCGGTGTGCGGGGTGGCCATCGAGGTGCCGGACAGCGAACGGTAGCCGCCGCCGGGCGAGGCCGACCAGACGTCGACGCCGGGCGCGGAGATGTCCGGCTTGACGTACGAGTCGGGCCAGTCGGCGGGCGGGTCCGTCCACCGGGACTTGTCGATCACGCCGCCGCAGGAGAAGCCGGCGACGTTGTCGGAGTCGTCGGTGGCGCCGACGCCGACCGCGTCGTAGACGTTGCCGGGGCTGGCGGTGCCGGACGAGCCGCAGTTGTTGCCGATGGCGAACGCCGGGAACGTGCCGGCGGCCCGCATCGCGCGGGTCGGGGCGATCATCTCCTCGTGGAAGCCGTTGCCGCCGAGCGACATGTTCACCACGTCGGCCGGTTGGCCGGCCGGGTTGCCGTCGGCGTCGGTGGGCGCGATCGCCCACTGCATGCCGGCCGCCACCTGGGCGAAGCTGCCGCTGCCGCCGGGGATCACCAGGCCGTGCATCATGTCGGCGCCGGGCGCGGCGCCGATCGCGACCCCGGAGCTGTTACCGCCGTGGATGGTGCCGGAGACGTGGGTGCCGTGGTACGCCGAGTCGCGCGGGGCCGAGCGCACCAGGCCCCCGGAGGAGTTGAACTCCATCCAGCCGCCCGGGTGGTTCGGGTCGGAGGGGTTGTCGGTGACCAGCTTGCCGGCCAGGTCCGGGTGGCTGATGTCGACGCCGGTGTCCAGGGTGGCCACGCGTACGCCGGTGCCGTCGACACCCAGCTCGTCCCATACCCGCTCGGCCTGGATCCGCTCCAGGCCCCAGGTGAGGTGCCCGCTGGTGGCGCCGGGGCCGGTGCTCGTGGCCGGCTTCGGCACGGTGAGGGTGAAGTTCGGGATCACCCGCCGTACGCCGGGCATGCCGGCCATCGCGCGCAGTCGCTGCTGATCGGCGGTGAACTCGACCAGCAGCATGTTGGTGACCCAGAAGCGGTTGACGACGACCACGTCGCCGGCGGTGCGCGGGTGCTGCTCCAGCCGGGTTTCCAGGTCGCGCTGGGCGGATTCGGCGTGCCGTTTCAGGGCGCTGACCACCGCACCGCGGGAACCAGGCCGTGCCGCGGCGTTGGGCAGCATCAGCAGCGCCTGAATCCGCTCGCCGGCGGCTTCGGTGACCCGCTTCTGGAGCTGGGGGGCGACGGTCGAGGGCTCGCCGGCGGTCGGGCCGGCGGGGACATGGCCGGCCGCGGGCGTCGCGGAGACGGCAAGCGCGGTGAGGATGCCCACCAGGACGGCGAGTACCCTCCGGGATCTCCACTGTGGATGATGGCGACGAGATCTCACGGTGCCTCCTTTGCGGACAGCCGGGGGTGGAGCTGTCCTCATGGGGCGGCAGCGTATCGGCGCAAACTTCCTTTCGGAAGGGTCGCAATCTCAGAAGGTTAGTTACACCGGGAGTGTGGCGGAATGGCGCTTTCCGCAGGTATTGGCCGGCTTTGACGCGGCAGGTACTGGCGGGCTTTGACGCGGCCGTTGGCCGGCTTGGCGGCGCCGGATCGCGGCGCGTCGGAGCTACCCGGGTCAGCGGCCCTGCAGCGACTTGACGTTGTCGCCGAAGGTCCAGCCCTTCGAGCCGTCCCAGTTGATCGACCAGGTCATCAGGCCCTTCAGGCTGCCCGCGTACGGGTTCCAGGCCTGTGCCACCAGCGACGGTGACATGTACCCGCCACCGGCCCCCGGCTGCGCCGGCAGTCCGGGCACCTGCTTGTCGTACGGCACCCGGATCGTGACGCCCTGGATGACGAGCCCGCGGTGCAGGCAGTCGGTCTGCACCCGGAAGCCCTCCACGGTGCCGGCCTGGTACGAGTCGCCGGAGCAGCCGTACATGCTGCCGTTGTAGTACTGCATGTTCAGCCACCAGAGCCGGCCGTTGTCGGCGTACTTCTTGACGATCGGCAGGTACGCGCCCCAGATCGAGCCGTACGTGACGCTGCCACCGGTCACGTACGCGGTCTCCGGCGCCATCGTGAGCCCGAAGTTCGACGGCATCCGCGCCAGCACGCCGTCGATGATCCGGATCAGGTTGGCCTGCGAGGTGGAGAGCTGGTTGATGTCCCCGCTGCCGGTCAGCCCGGTCTCGATGTCGATGTCGATGCCGTCGAAGTTGTACCGCTGCAGGATCGGCACCACGGTGGCGACGAACCGGTCGGCGACCGTGGCCGAGCTGAGGTCGATGCCGGCCGCCGCGCCGCCGATCGACATCAGGATGGTGGCGCCGGCCGCCTTCGCCTGACACATCTCGCTCGGCGTGGCCACCCGTACCCCGACGTCCATACCGTCCTCCCACAGCACGGTCCCGTCGGAGCGGATCACGGGGAAGGCCGCGTTGATCACGTTGTGGCCGTGGCTACGGATCCGGGAGTCGGTGATCGGGATCCAACCCATACCGGGGTGTACGCCCGATCCGTCCCAGTTCTCCCAGTAGCCCTGCAGCACCTTGCCGGCCGGACGCGACTTCACCGGGCAGGTGGCGCCGGTGGGGGAGGTGGTAGGCGACGGTGATGCCGTCGGGGACGGCGAGCCTGTCGGTGAGGGGGAGGCAGTGGGGGACGGGGACGGGCTGCCGCCGTCGCACGGGCCGAGGTCCTGCCACAGGGACGGCGCCGCCTCCGGGTTCCAGCCGGCGCCGACGTGGGCGGTGTGCGCGACCCGCGCCTCGTACAGCCGGCTGTGGTACGTCACTTTGTCGCCCACCGCGTAGCTGGTGCCTTCCGCCCACTCCGGAGCGGCACAGGGCACCCCGAGGGCGGCCGGATGAGCGGCCGGATGACTGGACCCGAGGGCGTGCACCGCCGGCACCAGCCCCAGCGCCGTACCGATCATCACCGCTACGCCTGCCGCCAGGACCACGACCGTTCGCCTCATGGTGACCTCACCTCGGCAACTCCGGCACTCTCGGCACTCACGGCGCCCAGCACGCAGCATATTAGTAAAGGTTCTTAAAAGAAAGCCCGTGGCCGGGATGCGTCGACACCACTCGCCGGGACCGATGCGCAGACACCGAAACGCTTACCAGCAGCGCGTACGCGAACGGCGGCAAACCGGCGTCAGTCGCCATGCCGTGCCGGACGCACCGTGGCCCGGCCGATCGGGCGGCCGTCGCGGCAGCCGTCCGTAGTAGTTGTGAGTTGTGTGAGGAACCGGCGCATCGTGGCATGCGCCAGGTCCCAGTGCTGGCTCGCGACGTCACACCGTAAACCGAATGCGGGGATGGTACGAGTGGCGAGCCGGCCGCATTCGCAGACCTGCTGTGCGGCAAGGATTTTGTGCTTGCGCATCACTAGAGAGACGGCCTGCACCCGCCGTCCGATCTCGAACAGCATGTCGGCCGCGTCTAGGAATCTCGTCTGCTCTCCGTGGTGCATGCGCTCGATCGCCTCCCGATGACAGCCGAATCCTTGACATGCAATGCCGTAATGACGCTAGGTGCGGGCGCGCGACGGAGCGTAGATGTTTGCGGGAGATTGCTCGACGATCGGCCTGCTGGAGGTTACGGGTTGACATATATCACCAGGTAAATAGAGGCTCTCTACCATCGAGCAAACACCAGCACACTGGGGAACAGGAGCGACCATGCGACTTACCTTCCTCGGCAAGGCAACTCAGGGCGGGGGATCACCCACGCTCTACGCCACAGACCGGGGCACTTATGTTGTGCAGGGGTGGAGAGTGGCGGGTGAGCACGACAGCGTGGAGATCCCACAGCGGCTGCTGGCGCACCTGGAGCCGTACACCTACCTCGGCACGCACCTGGAGGACAGTAGGCGTGGTGGGTTCGTGCTGTCGGGCTTGCCGGTCACGGACGCAGCGGCGCTGTCGCAGATGGACATCCCCAGCCACGAGACCTGCGTGGAGGTCCCCAAGCAGAAGGAGGCCTGGTTCGGTGGAGTTACTGCAGGACAAGGCCTTTGAGGGCCTGTTCCGGAGGTTCCGGCGGACCGCGTTTCACCTGGAGGTGCAGGACAGCTATCAGACACCGGAAGAGACCGGTCCGTTCCAGCTTTTCCTTACTGGGCAGCCAGATGATCTCGCGTGGCACCGGCCATGGCTGGACCTCGTCCGGGGAGTTACCAGTAGCGGCAAGAGCATCAAGCGGGTACGTGTCGTCAGCACACCCCACGGGGATTACACGCGCTGGGGGCTGTGGGTGGCGCCGCACAACATCGCGGCCGGTGAGGAGATTCGCTGGCTGCCGCGTCACCTGCTGGAGCCCGGTGCTGTGACGGCAGATGACTACTGGCTCTTCGACGACGACACGGTCGCCTTCACGGTCTTCGAGCCGGGTGGCAGGTTCGCCGGCGGAGCCGTGACCGAGGACCGGGAGATAGTCACCTACTGCCGTGCCGTGCGCGACCGCGTATGGAGCGCCGCGATCCCTCACGACGAGTACGTCGCCAGCGCGTACGTCACCACGTAGAGCGGCCGTGACAGCCTCCGTACACCAGGCGCGAGAAGCTCTGGGACACCGACTCAGAGACCTACGCAGAGATGCCGGATTCACCGGCAGAGAGTTGGCCGGCAGAGCCGGTTGGCACAGCTCGAAGGTCTCAAAGATCGAGTACGGCCGGCAGACACCCTCCGAAGAAGACATCCGTGTCTGGTGCGACCACACCGGAAACGGCGACCAGGTGGCCGACCTGATCGCCACCGTACGAAACATCGAAGCCATGTACGTCGAGTGGCGCCGCATGCTCGGCTCGGGCACTCGGCGCCGTCAGCGGGTATCGCGCAACCTGGAGGCACAGACTCAGCTGATGCGCTGGTACGAGCCGGCGCTGATACCCGGGATCCTGCACACCGCGGAATACGCCGAGGCGGTGTTGAGACGGGTCATTGCGTTCTACGCGATCCCGGACGACCTCGAAGCCGGGGTAGCTGCTCGTATGGAGCGCCAGCAGGTGCTGTATCGCGGCGACCACCGGTTCCACTTCGTCATCTCGCAACAGGCACTGCACACTACTGTTGGCGACCGAGATGTCATGATTGGCCAGCTCGACCGGCTGCTCGCCGTGATGTCGCTGCCGCGGGTGGTGCTCGGGATTCTCCCCGCTTCGGCAATGTACCTGGTGCCGACCAACCAGTTCATTATCTTCGATAGTCGTATGGTTCACGTAGAAACTGTCTCTGCGGAACTTGCCATCAGCCAGCCGCGAGAGATCGCCGTGTATCAGAGAGCATTCGGCGTCCTCGCGAAACAGTCCCTGGTTGGCGATGCCGCTCGGAGCCTGATTACGGCGGCGCTGGAACGCCGGCGAGGAGAACCACCGCCGGTGGCCACGTAGACCTGGTCGCGCTGGAGCCCGCCGGACTTTTAACGGCCGACCAGCCCGGTCTGGTAGGAGATGACGACCAGTTGGGCGCGGTCGCGCGCACCCAGTTTGCCCATCGCGTGGCTGACATGGGTGCGCGCGGTCGCCGGGCTGAGGTACAGCTCGGCGCCGATCTCGTCGTTGCTCAGCCCCTGCCCGACCAGGGCCAGCACCTCCCGCTCGCGCTGGGTCAGCACCGCCAGTCGGTCCGCCCCTTCCTGGGTAGCGGTCCGCTCGGCGGTGACCTGGGCGATCAGGCGCCGGGTGATCCGCGGCGCGAGCAACGCGTCCCCGGCGGCGACGACCCGGATGGCGTGCAGCAGCTCGGCCGGTCCGGCGTCCTTGAGCAGGAATCCGCTGGCGCCGGCCTGCAGCGCGTCGAAGACGTACGCGTCGGTGTCGTACGTGGTGAGGATTAGGACCCGGACCTGTTCGAGGCCTGAGATCCTGGTGATCTCGCCGGTGGCCTGGATCCCGTCCAGCTTCGGCATCCGGATGTCCATCAGGACGACGTCGGGTCGGGTGGCGCGGGCGCGTTCGACCGCCTCGGCGCCGTTGGTGGCTTCCCCCACCACGGTGATGTCGTCTTCGAGGTCGAGCAGCACCTTGAAGCCGGACCGTACGAGCCCCTCGTCGTCGGCGAGCAGGACCTTGATCGGAGCGTCGGGCGACGACCCGGCCGCGGTCACGGGTGCGCCGTCGCGGTTGGCGTCAGGGGCAGTCGTGCCCTGACCTCGAACCCGCCGTCCGGCCGCGGGCCGGCGGTCAGCTCGCCGCCCAGGAGTCCGCAGCGCTCCCGCATACCGAGGATCCCGCGGCCCGGCTCGGCGGGACTGCCGGCGCCGGCGGGTCGCCTCCCGGCCGGGTGCGGACCCGACGGGTCGTGCCGGCGGCCTTCGTCGATCACGCGTACCTCCAGGGCGTCTTCTCCGTAGTCCAGTCTCACCGTTACCCGGGTCGGGCCGACGTGACGGATCACGTTGGTGATCGACTCCTGCAGGATGCGGTACGCGGCGCTGTCCACCGCGCTCGGCGGTGCCGCCGCCGGCGATGTCAGCTCGAGCTTGACGTCGAGTCCGGCCTCGCGCGCCTTCGCGGTGAGCTCGTCGATCTGCTCCAGGCCGGGATGCGGCGACCGCCCGTCGTCGGAATCCCGGAGCACCCCGAGGATGGCCCGCATCTCCCGTAGCGCCCGGGAGCTGGTCTGCTCGATGGCCACCAGCGTTTCGCGCGCGCGTTCCGGCCGCTTGTCGAGCACGTGCGCGGTGACGCCGGCCTGGACGTTGATGATCGCGATGGCGTGAGCGACGGTGTCGTGGACCTCGCGCGCGATCCGGAGCCGCTCGGCGTCGACCCGGGAACGGGCTTCCTCCTCCCGGGTACGTTCCGCCCGATCGGCACGCCGCTGCGCTTCGTCGGCGATGAACCGCCGGGATCGCACCGACTCGCCCAGGGCGGCGCTCATCACTGAGGCCCCGATCCGGAAGAACACCCATCCGATCGCCGCTCGGGGTTCGATGTCGACCGCAAGGCTCAGCCAGACGACGGCCAGCACCGTGATGCCGACGCCGGCGATCACCAGCGACCGGCGCCCGTCGCCGTGGGCGGTCAGCGTGTACAGGGCGACGAAGAGCCCGAGCCAGCCGGGACCGTCGGGGAAGCCGAGGCTGTAGTACGCCAGGCTGGCGAGCGCGGTGGCGACGAACACCGGCACCGGCCACCGGCGACGTACCGCCAACACCACTCCGCCCAGGATCAGCAGGGCGTACCCCAGGTATCCGAGGTCGGCGAGTGGTCGGCCGACGTCTCCCTCGGCGGATATCCGGGACACGGTGCCCTGCACCTGCATCACGGTGATGAAGAGCGCGAGCAACCCGTTCTGCACCGGTAAGGGCAGGCGGAACGACGCGACTCGACGTGGCATATCGCGATCATATGGTTCCCGCGGAGTGGCCGGCTCCGATCAGCGGCGCGACCCGGCTACCACCGTGGGAGTGCTCGCACCCGGGCCGGCTACGCGGATCTGCGTACCCGCCGCCATCCGCCGGCCGACGACGCGCCCACGCCCTCGCCGCGACGATCACATCCGTGAATCCGATACGTGAGGAGTACGCCCATGCGTAAGGTCTTTGCCGGACTGGCGATCCTGCTGATGGTGGCTGTCGCGGCGGAGTTCTTCCTGGCCGCGAGCGGCGCGTTCAACCCCGCGCCCAGGGAGGAGTCCTTCCAGGCGCACCGCATGGTGGGGTACCTGATCCTGCTCTGCGCGGTCCTGCTGACAGCCGTCGCCGCGCTCGCCAAGGTGCCCCGCCGACTCATCGGGTTGAGCGCTCTGATCGCCGGGCTGGTGATTGTCCAGAGCGCGATCCGGGGCATCGCCGGCGCGGTCGGCGACACCGGCGCCAGCGCGACGGCCGGCCAGCTGATCTTCGGTCTGCACGCGGTCAACGGACTGGTCATCATGGCCGTGGCCGGGATGATCGTTCGGCAGGCGCGAGCGCTGTCGACCTCCGCCGGGGCGGGTGAGGACACCGGGGCGTCCGGATCGACCGCGCGGCCGGCTCGGGCGGCTCGGCCGGCTCGGGCGGCTCGGGCGGCTTCGTGACAGCGGCTCAGGCGATCCTGCTGGACCATGTCGTCGCGCTGCTGAGCGTCGCGGCGTGGCTCGCGGCCGGCGTCACGGCGGCGGTGCGGCGTCCCCGGCTCGCGCGCCGGCTGCTGGCGGCGGCGGTGCTGATGACTCTTGCCAGGGGGGTCACGGTGGCGCTGCTGGCGTCGCGGGGCTGGTGGTTCGTGCAGGAGAAGGTGCTGCTGGGGCTGCCGATGCTCGCGGTCGCCGGGCTGGTGGCCGTACTGGTCACGGGCCGGGTGCCGAAGGGGACGGCCAGCGTGGTCTCGCTCTTCACCGCCGGGTACGCGGCGCTGGCCGGCCTCGGAGTCACCTTCCTGGCCGGGTACCCGCTGACCTGGAGCACCGCACTGATCGCCGCCACCTGCGTCGGCCTCGGCGCGCTGCTCACCGCGCGGGTGGTCGCGACACCGGTCGAGGACCCCGCGCGGGCCGGTGCCGCAGACGCGGTGCCAACGCGGGGGGTCTCGCGTCGCCGGTTCCTCGGCTGGGCCGGTGGCGCGGCTGTCCTGGGTACGGGAGGCACCGGCGCCGGCCTGTTGCTGATGCCCGCCGCGTCCGTCGCGACCGGGGGCGGCCCGGGTCGCTCGTCCGGCTCCCCGAGGGCCGTGTCGGTGGCCGACCTGCGGGGCGCCGAGGCCCCGGCACCCGGCGGCACCACCCGGCGGTACACCCTCACCGCACGGCAGGCCACGGTCGGGCTCCCGTCCGGCCGTGAGGTCGACGCGTGGACGTACGACGGTCGGATGCCGGGCCCCGCGATCACCGCGACCGAGGGTGACCTGGTCGAGGTGACGCTGCGCAACACCGACATCCAGGACGGGGTGACCGTGCACTGGCACGGCTACGACGTACCGTGCGGCGAGGACGGCGCACCGGGCCTGACCCAGCACGTCGTGGCGCCGGGCGCGGAGTTCGGCTACCGGTTCCGGGCCGATCAGGTGGGGACCTACTGGTACCACACCCACCAGGCCTCGCACCCCGGCGTACGCAAGGGGTTGTACGGGACCCTCGTCGTGACACCACGAGACGCCGACGCCGCGCAGCTGGATCTGACGCTGCCCGTACACACCTTCGACGGCACCGTCGTGATCGCCGGCCGGGACGGGCGCACCGACCACACCGCCCGAGCCGGTACCCCGGTGCGGCTGCGGTTGATCAACACCGACTCGGATCCCCACCGGTTCGCGCTGTCCGGTACGCCCTTCCGGGTCGCGGCCGTGGACGGCCGGGATCTCCACCGACCCGGCGAGCTCCGTGAGGTGGCGCTCCGGCTACCCGCGGGCGGCCGGTACGACCTGGTCTTCACCATGCCGGACGCCGCGGTGGCGCTCGTCGTC
>JBOGDE010000165.1:0-12551 GCA_050701695.1 Micromonosporaceae bacterium | reverse complement strand
GACTTCGGGCGGCGCGCCGCCGAGGCGATCGCGCGGTGGCGCGGGGTGCTGGCCGGGCACGCCGCCGCCGGGCGGCGCGTCGTGCTGTGGGGCTCGGGGTCGAAGGCCACCGGTTTCCTCACCGCGATGGGCGCCGAGGCCGGCGCGGTGGCGGCGGTGGTCGACGTGAACCCGTACAAGCGGGGGAAGTTCTGCCTCGGCACCGGGCACCCGATCCTGGGGCCCGACGACCTGGGCACCGACCCGCCGGACGTGGTGCTGGTCGCCAACCCGGTCTACACCGGCGAGATCACCGAGCTGCTGCACGAGCGCGGCTGCCGTCCCGACGTCACCGCCCTGGAGGTGTGAGATGCGCTGCCCGGCGTGCGACCGCGCCAGCCTGGTGCACACCGCCGACCTCGGCGTGGTGCCGGCGCTGTGCGGCGTCAGCTTCGAGTCCGCGGCCGCCGCGATCAGCTCGGCCCGGGGCGAGATGCGGCTGGCGCACTGCCCGCACTGCGCCCACGCGGTCAACGTCGCCTTCGACGAGGCGCTGATCGCCTACGACGGGACGTACGACAACTCGCTGCACCACTCCGGCACCTTCGCCGGGTACGCCACCGCCCTGGCCAAACGGCTCGCCGCCGACCACCAGCTCGCCGGCGCCACCATCCTGGAGCTTGGCTGCGGCAAGGGCGACTTCCTGCGCGAGCTGTGCACCGTGGCCGGCGCCACCGGGCTCGGCTACGACGCCAGCTACGAAGGCCCCGCCGAGGTCGACGGGGTGCGGTTCACCCGCGGCTTCCTCGACGCCGGCGCACCCGGTGCGCCCGCGCCGGACTTCCTGGTCAGCCGGCACGTGCTGGAGCACCTGTCCGACCCGTACACCTTCCTGGCGGACCTGCGGCGACTGGCCGGCGACCGTGAGGTGCGTGGCTACCTGGAGGTGCCGAACGCGGTCTACGACTTCGGCACCGCCGGCTGGGACTGCATCTACCCGCACGTGTCGTACTTCAACGCCGGGTCACTGACCGAGATGGTGCGCCGCGCCGGCTTCACCCTGCTCACCCTCGGCACCGCGTTCGACGACATCTTCCTGTACGCCGAGATCACCACCGCCGCCGGCGCCGGCCGCACCGCCGGCGACGTCGCGGAGCGGCTGCGGGCGCAGCTGGCCACCTTCGGGCAGCGGTACGCCGACACCGTCCAGACCTGGCGGGACCGGATCGCCACCGGCGGGCGCACCCTGCTGTGGGGCGCCGGGGCGCGCGGGGTGGCGTTCCTGAACGCCGCCGACCCGCGGTGCCAGCTGGTCGGAGTCACCGACGTCAACCCCGGCAAGTGGGGCCGGTACCTGCCGGTCACCGGCCACCTGGTCAGCTCCCCCAGCGAGGTGCCGGCGCTGCGCCCGGAGACCGTGGTGATCACGAATCCGGCGTACCGCGGCGAGATCGGTGAGCAGCTCGCCGAGCTGGGCGTGTCCGCCGAGGTGGTGGTGGCATGACTCTGGTCAGTGTCGGAGTGCCGGTCTACAACGCCTCGCGTTACCTCGCGGAGGCGCTCAACTCGCTGCTGGCGCAGACCTACCCGGAGCTGGAGATCCTGGTCTGCGACAACGCGTCCACCGACGGCACCTGGGAGATCTGCCAGGAGTACGCCGCCGACCCGCGGGTCCGGCTGCTGCGCAACCCCCGCAACCGGGGCGCGGCGTACAACTACAACCGGGTCGCGGTGCAGGCGCGGGGCGAGCTGTTCAAGTGGGCGGCGTACGACGACCTGTGCGCGCCGGAGCTGGTCGCCGCGTGTGTCGCCGAGCTGGAGCGGGCGCCGGGCGTAGTGCTGGCGTACCCCCAGACGCTGCTGATCGACGAGGCCGGCGCCGACCAGGGACGGTTCCACGACCGGCTGCACCTGCGGCAGCGCAAGCCCGCCGCCCGGGTCCGTGCCCTGGCCGGACAGTTCAACCTGTGCAACCCGGTGTTCGGGGTGGTACGCCGTGACGTGCTGCTGCGCACCGGGCTGATCCGGGCATACCCGTCCTCGGACGTCACGCTGCTCGCCGAGCTGGCCGCGTACGGGGAGTTCGGCGAGGTGGCGGCGCCGCTGTTCAAGCGGCGGATCCACCCGGAGTCGACCCGGCAGGCGGGGCCGCGCCGGGTACGTGACGTCGCCGCCTGGTTCGACCCGGCCCGCCGCGCCGCACCACTGGCGCCCCGGCTCGCACTGGCGCTGCGTACCGCCGCCGCACTGTCGACCACCGCGCTGCCGCTGCCCGACCGGCTCGGCTGCGCGGCCGGCTTCCTCACCCGGTACGGCATCCGCCGCGGCCGCGCCGTGGCCGGCCGTGCCCGCCGGGCCCTGATCCGCCGACCCGCTACTTCCGGGAGCACCCGATGAAACGATCCCCGTTCGTCGCCGCCGCGGCCGGGCTGACCGCCGTCGCGCTGGCGCTCACCGGCGTCGCGTACGCCGTGGCCGGGTTCACCTCCGACGACTTCTCCGCACCCGGGCTCGACTCCCGGTGGACGGTGACGAAACCGCTCGGGGTGGGCTCGGCCAGCGTGGCCGGCACCGGCACCTCCGACGCCCACCTGGCGCTGACGGTGCCGCCCGGCGCCAGCCACGACCCGTGGGCCAGCCTGGACGCGGTCCGCGCCACCCAGACCGTCGACGACACCGACCTGCACCTGGAGGCGAAGTGGGACTCGGTGCCGAGTGCCGCGTACCAGATGCAGGGGTTGGTCTTCGAGGCCGGCGCGACCACGTTTGCCCGGTTCGAGGTGCACCACAACGGGTACGGGCTGCGGCTGTTCGCCTCCACCACCGTCGCGGGCGTGCCCAAGAGCAGGATCAGCAAGCCGCTGCCGGGGCTCAGCCGGGTGTGGCTGCGGGTGCAGCGCACCGGCACCACCTGGTCGGTGAGCTGGTCCGGTGACGGCGCCGGGTGGACCCTCGGCGGCAGCTTCACCCAGGCGATGACCGTGGCCCGGGTGGGGCCGTTCGTCGGCAACTACAAGGCCAGTGGGGACGCCCCGGGGCACACCGCGAAGGTCGACTACGTCTTCGACGTCGCCAGCCCGGTCGTCCCCGAGGACGGTGGCGGACCGGCCCCGACTCCCACACCGACCCCGACTCCTACGCCGACGCCCACACCGACGCCAGCGCCAACCCCGACACCGACCCCGGAGCCCACACCGACGCCGACCCCACCGCCGGGTGGCGGGCCGCTGATCGACCTCTGGTACGGGCCGACGCAGAGCTTCGGCCACACCCAGAACTGGGTCAACCTGGTGGGCCGGGTCAGCGACCCCGACGGCGTGGCGGCGCTGTCGTACCGGCTCAACGGAGGGGCGGCCCGGTCGCTCAGCATCGGCCCGGACAAACGCCGGCTGCAGGACAGCGGTGACTTCAACGCCGACATCGGGTACGCCGACCTCGGCGCCGGCGCCAACACCGTGGTGTTCACCGCCACCGACGACCTCGGCAACACCAGCAGCCGCTCGGTAACGGTCAACCGGGCCAGCGGCGGCCCGGCGCTGCCGTACACCCGGGACTGGAGTTCCGGCAGCCCGGTGCAGGCGCAGGCGCAGCCGGTGGACGGCCGGTGGAGCACCGCGTCGGGTGACCTGCGTACCCAGGCCACCGGGTACGACCGGATCGTCACCCTCGGCGACCTGGGCTGGTCGGAGTACGAGCTCACGGTGCCGCTGACGGTGCACGCGTTCGGCGACGGCGCGTACTCCCACCTGTCCGGGGCACCGCTGATCGGCGTCGGGATGCGCTGGCAGGGACACACCGCCGTCGACTCCGCGCAGCCGGCCTGGGGCTGGTACCCGACCGGCGCGTTCGCCTGGTACCGCTTCTACAGCACCGGCGGCAAGTTCGAGCTGCTCGGCAACGACGGCAGCCCCGCGAAACGCCCCCGGCCGCCGTTCGAGATCGGCACCACGTACCTGCTGAAGGTACGGGCGGACACCATCGCCGCCGGGACCACCCGGTACTCGGTGAAGATCTGGCCCGCCGGCACCACCGAGCCGGCCGGGTGGCTGGCCTACATCGACGAGACCGACGGCCCGGCGACCGGCTCGGTGGCGCTGATCGCGCACCAGCTCGACGCCAGCTTCGGCACCGTGCGGGTGACTCCGCTCTGATGCCGCAGCAGACGGGGCGGCAGCAGCAGACCGCGCACACCCCACACGCCCCCGCCGGGCGGCTGCCCTCGGCGGTCGGCTGGTCGTACGTGCTCACCGCCGGGCGGCTCGGCACCACCACCCTGGTCACGTTCGTGCTGGCCTGGCTGCTCGGCCCCCGGGTGCTGGGCGTGGCGACGATGGCGATGGTGTTCGTGACGCTGGCCCAGGTGCTGCTGCAGCAGGGGCTGATCTCGGCGATCGTGCAGCGGGTCGAGCTGCGCCGCGACCATCTGGACGCCGCGTTCTGGGTACTGATCGGCACCTCGGTGCTGGTCGGCGCCGGCACCCTGCTGCTGGCGCCGGTGTGGGCCACGGTCAACCGGCTGCCCGAGCTGACCGCGGTCTGTGTGGCACTGATCCCGCTGCTGCCGCTGCAGGCGCTCGCCGTGGTCCCCGAGGCGCTGCTGCGCCGCGACCTGCGGTTCCGGCCGCTGGCGCTGCGCGCCACGGTCTCGGTGGTGGCCGGCGGCGCCGCCGGCGTCACAGTGGCGGCGTATGGCGGTGGGGTGTGGGCGCTGGTGGTGCAGCAGCTGGTGACCGCCGCGGTCGGGGTGGTGGTGCTGTGGACCGCCGCGCGCTGGCGGCCCAGGCTGCGCCCCACGTTCCGCTCGATGCGCGACCTGGCCGGCTTCTCCACCCACTCCGCCACCGCCGGGCTCGGCGTACTGGTCGGCAACCGCGCCGACATCCTGGTGATGGGGCTGTTCTTCGGGCCGCTCGCGGTCGGGCTCTACCGGTTCGCCAGCCGGATCACCGACCTGGTGGTCGAGCTGTCGGTGCGTTCCCTGCAGCAGGTCGCCCTGCCGGAGCTGTCCCGGCTGCAGGACGACCACGCGGCCTTCGCGCGCCGCCTCGGCTCGCTGCAGCACCTCGGCGCGGTGCTCGGGCTGCCGCTGCTCGGCGTACTGTCCACGGTGGCCGCCCCGGTGCTGGCGCTGCTGGGCCCGGAGTGGCTGGCCGCCGTCGAGCCGCTGCGGCTGCTCTGCGCCATCGGAGCCATCGGGGTGTACGGCGTGCTGCTCGGCCCCGCACTGCAGGCCGCCGGCCGGCCCGGCATGCTCTCCCTGCTGGCCTGGATCCGGGCCGGGCTCGGCGTGGCGGCGTTCGCGATCGCCGGCTACGCGTTCCGCGACTCGGCGGTCGCCGTGCAGGTGGTGGCGATCGCGGCGATCGCGCTCGGGGTGCAGGCCCTGATCACCGTGGTGACCACGCAGCTCACCCTGCACCGGGTGCTGGGGGTACGGGTGGGCGCGGTACTGGCTCCCACCATCCCCGCCGCGGCGGCCGGCGGCATCGCGTGGCTGGTCGGTGGGCTGCTCGACATGTTCGGCGGCCGGGCGCTCAGCCCATTCGCCGAACTCCTGCTGTACGGCTCCGTGACCGGCGTCTTCGCGTTCACCGCGCTGCTGGCCAGCGATCCCCGCGCCGTCACCCTGGTACGTCAGCACCTAGGCCCTGTCCTGGGGCGCCGGCTCGGCTGATCGTCGGCGCGGGGGTGCGTAGCGCCGGCTCAGTGGTCTCCTCCGGCCGCGGCGCCGCCCTGTCGGGACTAACGGTGTGTTCGTGCCTCTGACGTGCGCTGTTCAACCGAGACAGACGGTGTCTTCCATCGAGGGCGCTCGTCGGCGAGCGCGGCGGCAGATGGTCCACCTGTGCGCAGCCGCTCGGCGAGGCCGGTACGAGCCTGTTCGATGGCCTCGACAACGGCCGCTCGCGCGTCGTCCTCGCTCGGAAACACGTCGATGGCGTGGACGGCGGGGACCTGTCCGAGTTCGGCGACCCATCCGTTTCCAGCCGGCCAGACACGGCCCGAAGTAAGTTTCGAGACCGAGGGTACGTCGGTCACGCCGAGCGCGGCGGCGGCCGCGATGACCTCTGTCATGGAGATTGTGTCGGGCTGGTTCACGTTTGCTCCTCTGGGCAGGTTTCAGACGGTCGGGCCGGTGAGTTGCCGGACGTCTCGGGCGACGGCTTGGGCGGTGGGATCGGTCGCGTGGTAGCGGGCGCTGTTGCAGAGGTCGGTGAGTTCATCAACCAGGCGCGCCGACCGGACCTCAGCGGCAAGCCGGAGCGCGTTGGCTGCGACGGTGTCTGCGTGTTGTGTCTCGTGGGTCAAATACAGTGTGGTGGCAAGCCTTGCGGCGGCGATGGCCTTGCTACGGGCTCGGCTGTCGGGAAGGTTGTCGACTGCCTCAGTGAGTCGGGTGAGCAGCGCTGGGTTGCGCCGACCGGTGGACTGTGCCAGGTCATACAGGGCGTTGCTGGTGTCGCCAGCGAGCTTGGCAGCGGTGAAGTAGCCGATCCAGGCTGGGTCGTCGAGGGCTGGCGGGCGAAAGCTCTGCTCAGCTTGTCCGAGATGATGTAGGCAGCCGTTGGTATCGGGGATCTTGGCCAGTGCTAGCCCTTTGACGATGTGCAGCATGGACAGCGCGGGGGGTGGTAGTCGGTCTGTGGCCGTGCTGGCGAGGCGTACGAGTTCGAGGGCACTTTTGGGATTGCGAGCTTGGATCTCCATGCGGGCGAACCCCGAGGCGACGTGGGCGAGGATGCCTCCGTCGTCGGCATCATGCGCGGCCCTGAGACCGAGTAGGAAGAGCTTCCTGGCCGCCGGGTAACGTCCGGCGTCGGCTGTCGTCCACGCCGCGAGGTCAGACAGGTAGGCGACGGCGACCTGTAGCCGTTGCCGGACACCGGGCTGACAGGAGCCTCCGAGCAGAGCTGTGGCCCAGCGGAGTTCACCGAGAGCAAGGTGACGGACTGGCACTCCTCCGGCTTGGTGGTCGTGCTCCTCCAGATCATGGATGGCGCGTTCCACCCGAGCGACGTCACCAGCTCGGACTCTGGCGGGAGCTTCCCGGACGTCGGCGGCAGCGATGATCTCGGCGGGCGACTCAGGAAGGCTCGCGCCGAAGGCGACCGAGGCGGCCAGGGCGAGCACGTGACGGCGTTGCGACTCACTCACCTCATCCGGGTCTGCGGTGTCGGCGTCGCGGGCCATGCGTCGGTCGCGGTTCCGCGCCGCGCGTTCGGCCTCGGCTTCACGTTGAAGGTTGATCAACTCACCGTTGCCGTTCAGGATGGCATCAAGGCGAACGGTTACGTCCGGTGGCGGAATCGCTTTGTCATGCTCGGCTCGGCTGATCCGTGACTGGCTCCAATGCACTCGGGCGGCGAGTTGCGGTTGCGACATCGCGGCCTGTTCACGCAGGCGACGCAACGTCTCGCCGAAGCCTTCCACGGTCGCCTCCGAGTTCATGCGCTATGCGCCCGCATGCGACGCGAACGCGCATAGCCGCAACCCTCTGAGCCGCACCACCATACCGCCGAAACTACTCACTGTGGCAAGTGAAGAACCGGCTGCCACCAAGCTCATCTCCCCGCCGCTGGGCGATCTCAGACATCCACAGCGGTGGGTGAGGTTCGGCGGGCAATGGTGCTCACCGACTGGCCAAGGCGCGGCACCGCTACCCCAGGACGGTGCCGCGCCCTACTCGGGGAACGTCGAGAGGAGCAGCGGCATGCGTGACAGCGACACCTGGCCGACCGAAGGACGATCACGATGTACCGGGTGATCATGGAACAGACCGGCGCTCCGTTCCCCACCCAGGTCACGAGACTGAAGGACGTCCAGTCCCGTGACGCTGCGATCCAAATGTTTCACCAGTGGCGCAACGAGGACCCGCGGGCGGTGGCCTCGGGCAGGGTCAAGGTCAAGGTGATCGAGGTATGACCACTGCAACCATCCACTATGGCACGTTCACGCGCGGGGCGGAGACGTTCAGTGTCGAAGGGCATGAGCGAGACGAACGGTTGTACGTCTCGAAGCTGCTCCGTTCGGGTGCGCGGCTTCCCCTCTGTGAGGTCACCTGCAAAGACGCCGGGCGCCATGAGTTGACCATCGTTACTGGCGATGACTGGCCGCAGGCGATGCGGGATGCCTTCGAGTTTCACGCTGTGGCCACCTACCGAACATGGCTGGCCGATGGGCCAGACGCACGTGGAGACCGCATCGACGAGGAGCCATGTATATGAGTACCCATCCGCTGACACTCTTGCCCACGCCAACCGCCCGAGACCTATCCGGTCTCATCTCGCCGACCTTCCATACCCTGATCGTCCAGCCAACGACACTATGCAACCTCGACTGCGCGTACTGCTACCTGCCGGACCGCAAGCGTCAGGCACTGATGTCGCCGCTAGTCGCCGAGGTGTGTGCGGCATCGATCCACGATCAGGCCAGCGCCTACCCGGTCGACGTGGTCTGGCATGGCGGTGAACCCACCGCGACGCCGATCGCACACCTTCGCGCCCTCCTCGCTCCCTTCGAGACATTGCGAGCGGAGGGCCGTGTCCGACATGGTATCCAAACCAACGCCACCCTGATCAACGAGGCTTGGTGCGAGTTGTTCGCCGAGCATGACTTCGAGGTGGGAGTCAGCGTCGACGGCCCGGCATGGGCCAATCGGGACCGGCTCGACTGGGCGGGCAAAGAGTCCTTCGATCGAACGCTGCACGGGGTTGCCAGTCTGATGGAAGCTGGCATCGACTTCACCGTGATCTGCGTGGTTACACCGGCCACCATCGACCGCGTTGACGAGTTGGCCAGCTTCTTTACTGACATCGGATGCGCCTCGGTCGGATTCAATATCGAGGAACAGGAAGGGGCCGACCGCCCGGCCATTGATGAGCACGCCGCCTACAGGTTCTGGCGACACCTCCTCGACCGACGGGAGGCCGGGAGCCCGTTACGGGTCCGTGAGCTTGACCGCTTCGCCGATCACATCGCCGCTGCCCGCGCAGGCACGGTGCGCCGGATGCCCTTTGACCCCATACCGACTGTCGCTCACGATGGTGACACGGTCTTGCTGTCGCCTGAACTTCTTGGCATCAAAGACGCGGTTTACGGAGACTTCCTTGCTGGCAACGTCCTGCGGACCCCCCTAGCGCGAATGATCGCCGACGCCGGTCGGCTCCGCTACGTCGCAGAGTTCGTCGACGCGCTCCGCACGTGTGCCTCGACCTGCGCTTACTTCTCCTTCTGTGGCGGGGCTCAGGCCGGAAACCGCTACTTCGAGCACGGCACGTTCGCCGTCGCCGAGACCGCATACTGCCGCAACACCCGCCAATCCCTGGTCCGCGCGGCAGCGGACCATCTCACCGAAAGGAACGCCACATGAACGCCCTGGCAACCGTGCTCGCGGCCCCGGACGAACTGCTCGCCGAGATCGGCGTGGAGATCGGCCACCAGGTGGCTGGCGAGCCGAACCGCAACACGTCCACCATTCCCACCGCGTGGGACAACCGGCCCTCGTGGGACAACTGGAAGAAGTACAGGTAGCTATCGGGTAGCGCTCCTGACCTGTGGCCGGTGGGCTGGCGTGCCACGCCAGCCCACCGACAACCCGACACATACGGTGATTGCCATGCAGACCCGAGCCATCCATGACCAGCGCATCCTGTTGCCGGACCTCGACATCGACGACCTCGACCCCGTCGAGGTGCCACCCCGCCTAGACCTCGCTGACGCGCTGATCACTGAAGGCGATTGGAAGCGCGTTCAACTGGCGAGCACGAAGATCACTCGAACCCGGTTTGATGCTGTCAACATGAACGCGGCCGTCTGGGACGATGTGAGTGTCACGGGCTCGATCTTCGACCGAGTCGACCTGTCCTCAGCTCGGCTGACCAGCCTCACTCTGGACCGGTGCCACCTCATCGGCTGCCAACTCACCGGCCTGCACCTATCGATGGCCACTCTCAAGAACGTGATCTTCGAGAACTGCCGTCTCGACTACGCCACATTCAACGCCGTCCGTACCACCGGCCCGGTCGCCTTCATCGGCTGCACACTCACCGAAACCAGTCTGACCGGCTGCAAGCTCGGACAGGCCGTCATCACCGGCTGCCAACTAAACCGGCTCGAACTCCACGGCTGCGACCTATACGGAACCGACCTGCGCGGCAACCCACTCGACACCATCACCGGCATCGACAGCCTCAAAGGGGCAACCCTCGCCCCCGACCAACTCGCCGACTTGACCACCGCTGTCCTCGCCGACCTCGGTCTGCGGGTCGAAGCTGCGCGACCGGGCTTCTAACCGTCCGAGCGGATCACCAAGTGGGACGTTGAACTGCCGATCGGAACCAGAAAGCGGCCTCCCCGCGGCGACCCCTGCCTTTCGCGATGGCGACGGGGCGGCTGATCGTCGGCGCGGGGTGCGTACCGCCGGCTCGGTGGTCTCCTCCGGCCGCGGCGCCGCCCTTTCCGGGGCCGGTACGGGCCGGAGCCGACGCTGGGCGGGTGGGTAGGGTCCGCCGACGACGCCGGCCAGGTGTAACGCCGTACGGCACCAACGGTGACAAACGTGGCCGCGGTGGTCAAGGTCAAGGACCGGCAATTGACCGGAAACTCGGACATCTGGCAGCCGTGCCGCCCCGCCCGCGACAACGAGCCGCAGCGGCTGGAGGAAATGAGCGATTTCTGGATTAGGACTGGTTTGCCAGATTGGCAACGCAATAAGCCCGCAGTCCCGAAGCAGCGTATTCTGCGTTACTTCCCGCCTATTGATACTAACGGTGTGTCCGCGGTTGTAAATATGACGACACGCAATTGACCGACCGCCCCATTGTCCCGACCCGTGAGCCACCGCGAGAGTGACGGCAGGCCACGATCCGGCCCTGTCTCGGGGCTTCGGATCGTAGCACCGCGATAGGCGAACGAACCAGACAAAAGGGGAGCCTGCGATGCGGGTGGGGGTCATCGGATGTGGCTACTGGGGCGCCAAGCACGTACGCGTGTTGACCGGCCTGCCCGAGGTAGCTCAGGTGGTGGCGGTCGACAGCCGCCCGGACCGGATCGAGCCGATGCGGCGGATGTATCCGGGCGCGCGGTGCGCGCAGCGGCTGGAAGAGGTGATCGACGAGATCGACGCCGCCGTGGTGGCCACCCCGCCGCGCAGCCATGCGCCGATCGCCGCCGCGCTGCTGCGGGCCGGCAAGCACGTCCTGGTGGAGAAGCCGATGGCGGCCTCGGCGGCGGAGGCCACCGAGCTGATCAGCCTCGCCGAGACCGGCGATCTGGTGCTGATGGCGGGGCACACCTTCGAGTACAACGCCGCGGTGCTCGCACTGCGTGACGTGGTCGCCTCCGGGGAGCTCGGCACCGTCTACTACATCGACGCGGCCCGGCTCAACCTGGGGCTCTACCAGCCCGACGTGAACGTGATCTGGGACCTGGCACCCCACGACGTCTCGATCGTCAACCTGCTGCTCGACGACCAGCCCCGGACCGTGTCGGCGTGGGGCAGCCGGCACGCCGGATCGCCGTTCGAGGACGTGGCGTACCTGCGGCTGGAGTACGGCCAGGCCACCGCCAACGTGCACGTGAGCTGGCTGGACCCGTGCAAGGTACGCCGGGTCACCGTGGTCGGCAGCAAGCGGATGGCGGTCTACAACGACCTGCTCGACGACGCCCGGCTGCAGATCTTCGACAAAGGCGTGTTCGGCCCCGACGAGGAGCCCAGCGGCGGGGTCCCGATGTCGTACCGGTACGGCGGAATCACCTCCCCGCACATCGAATTCCGGGAACCACTCGCGGCCGAGGACGAACATTTCGTCGACTGCGTACGCCACGGCAAAACCCCCGACAGCGACGGCTGGCGCGGGCTGGGCGTGGTGAGCGTGCTGGAAGCCGCCGAAGAGTCGATGCGACTGGGGCAGACCGTCGAGGTGCCGCGAACGGCCCCGGTGGGCTGACCATGCGGATCCCGTTCAACGACCTCGCCGCGATCCACGCACCGATCCTCGACGACGTTCTCGCCGACGTCCGCGACATCGCCGCGCACTCCAGCTTCATCGGCGGCGGGTACGTGGAGCGGTTCGAGGCCGCCTTCGCCGCGTACTGCGGCACCCGGTACGCGGTCGGTGTCGGCAACGGCACGGACGCGATCGAGCTGACGCTGCGGGCGCTGGACATCGGGCGCGGCGACGAGGTGCTGGTGCCGGCGAACACGTTCATCGCCACCGCCGAGGCGGTCTCCGCGGTCGGCGCCGTGCCGCGCTTCGTCGACGTCGACCCGGACACCCTGCTGGTGACGCCGCAGACCCTGGAGGCCGGGCGCACCGAACGTACCGCCGCGGTGATCGCGGTCCACCTGTACGGCCACCCCGCCGCCATGGAGGCGATCGGCCGGTACGCCGACCGGCACGACCTGGCGCTGATCGAGGACGCCGCACAGGCCCAGGGCGCCCTGCTAGCGTCCTGCGCCAGAGATTCGCTTGCGAATTCCGGCGCCCAGCCGGCGCCTCGCGGCGTTGTCGTCGTCGCCGATCCAACACCGGGATCGACTCCTCCTCCGCCTTGCGAGCCACCACCTGGAC
>JBOGDE010000164.1:0-12626 GCA_050701695.1 Micromonosporaceae bacterium | reverse complement strand
TGTTCGATGTGCTCCGGCAGCAGCGCCAGCTCCTCACGGGCCCGCAGCACCGCCTCGATCGCCTCGGAGACCTGCCCGAAGATCCGGTTGCCGGAGCCGGTGAGCAACGCGGCGTGGAAGGCGATGTCGGCATCGGTGAACGCGGCGTGGTCGCCGGCCCGTACCGCCTGCTCCATCTGGTCGCAGCAGGTCGCGAGCTGAGCACCGATCTCGGCGTCGGCCGACGACGCACAGTCGCGTGCGGCCATCGGTTCGATCGCCGAGCGCAGCTCCATCAGCTCGTCCAGCTGCCGCGCCTGGTCGGGGCCGCGTACCCGCCAGCGGATCACGTCGCGGTCCAGCAGATCCCACTGCTCCACGCCGAGCACCCGGGTGCCGGTCTTGGGGCGGGCCTGGATCATGCCCTTGGACTCCAGCACCCGCAGCATCTCGCGTACCACGGTGCGGGAGACGCCGTACCGTTCGCCCAGCTCGTCGGGCAGCAGCTGCTCGCCTACCGCCAGCTCACCGGTGGCGATCCGCAGCCCGACCTCGTGGATCAGCTGTCCGTGCAGCCCGCGCGGCGCCTTGGCCACCGGCGTCCTCCTCGTGGTACGGGTGCCAACTGTCCGATCATACGAACATCTGGCGCCGCTTCCGCCAGCGCGGTGGGGAGGACGTCAGCATTCACATCACTTCTCAGACGTCAATTCCGCGGAGAACTCGTCGAGGAACCGGTCGACCGTCGCGGTCTCCTCCACGTCGAGCGCCCAGCCGGGTGCACGGCACAGCGGGGTGTCGATCAGGCCGCGGCGTACCGAGATCAGCTTCTCCGCGGCGACGACCAGCTCGACGTGCTGCATCCAGTACGACAGGTACGGCAGTAGCCGCCGGTGCAGCGCCAGGGCGTCGTCCCGGCGGCCAGCGTGCCAGTACCGCCAGATCGCGACGTACAGCTCGGTGAACGAGCACCCCGGCTGTACGCCGACCACACCCCGGCGCAGCGCGTCCGGGAGCTGGAGTCCCGCGTACCCGACGAGGCAGTCGACGGTGCCGGACAACGCCGAGACCAGGGCGCCCGGCGGAGCGGACTCGACCTTCACGTACCGCAGGTTCGGGTGGTCCGCCGCGAGCCCGGCGATGGTGGCGGCGGTGAGGCTGGTGCCGGTCTGCGCCGGTGCGTACTGGAGCACCACGGGAGTCGGCGCCACCGCGTCCAGCACCGCCCGCAGGTGCCCGGTAACCGCGCCCTCCGACGGCCCCAGCAGGTACGGCGGCAGTAGATTCACCGCGTCGGCGCCCACCTCGACGGCTTCGACTGCGCGGCGTACCGCGACATGGGTGGCGTGGTCGGGCACTGAGATCACCGCGGCGATCCCCGGCCGGTCGCGGGTCTCGGCGAGCAGCAGGTCGCGCAGCGCGACGCGCTCGACGTCGGTCAACTTGTGGAACTCCGAGGCGTACCCGGGGAACATCACCGACCCGGCCCCGGTTCCGAGCACATGGCTCACCATGCGGGTGAAGCTGCCGGTATCGACCTCACCGTCGGCGGTGAACGGCGTCTCCAGGACGGGGCAGACCCCGCCCAGCATCAGAACGGCACCCGCCCCGGAGTGTCACCACTGGAGCCGACCAGGAAGTCCAGGTCCACGCCGCGGTCGGCCTGCAGTACGTGGTCGACGTACACCCGGGTCCAGCCGCGGTCGGCGACCGGCCCCGGTGGCTGCCAGGTCGCCCGCCGTGCCGCCAGCTCCGGCTCGGAGACCAGAAGTTCCAACCGCCGCTCTGGTACGTCGAGCCGCACCCTGTCCCCGGTCCGTGCCAGCGCGATCGGGCCCCCGACGGCGGCTTCCGGGGCGACATGCAGCACCACGGTGCCGTACGCGGTGCCGCTCATCCGGCCGTCGACGATCCGCACCATGTCGGTGACTCCGGCGTCGAGCAGCTTGCGGGGCAGCGCCAGGTTGCCAATCTCGGGCATCCCCGGATACCCGCGCGGGCCGCCGTACCGGACGATCAGGACGGTCTCCTCAGTGACGTCCAGCGACGGGTCGTCGGCGGCGACCAGGTACTCCTCCACCGAGTCGAACACCAGCGCCGGCCCTTCGTGGCGGAGCAGCGCGGGGGTGGCGGCGCTGACCTTGAGCACCGCGCCGTCCGGTGCCAGGTTGCCGGTGAGTACGGCGGTGCCGGAGCCGGCGGGCTGCACCGGCCGCGCCAGCGGCCGGATCACGCCGGTGTCCCAGGTCTCGGCGACCTGCTCGGCCAGCGGCCTGCCGGTCACCGTCACCGCCGAGGTGTCCAGCTCGGAGCCGAGCGAGCCCAGCAGCGCCGGTACGCCACCGGCGTAGCAGAACTCCTCCATCAGGAACCGGCCGCTGGGCTCCACGTCGACCAGCAGCGGGATCGTCGCGGCGATGGCGTCGAAGTCGGCGAGCGTGAGCTCCACGCCGACCCGGCCGGCGAGCGCCAGCAGGTGAACGATCGCGTTGGTGGAGCCGCCGATCGCCGCGTTCACCGTGATCGCGTTCTCGAACGCGGCCCGGGTGAGCACCTCGGACGGCCTGGGGCCGCCGGAGCGCGCCAGCTCGACAGCGCGGCGGCCGGTCTGCTCGGCAAGCACCAGGCGCCGGGAGTCCACCGCCGGCAGCGCCGCGGCGCCGGGCAGCTGCATCCCGATCGCCTCGGTCAGGCAGGCCATGGTGGATGCCGTACCCATGGTCATGCAGTGTCCGGCGGACCGGTTGAGACAGGATTCCAGCTCGGTGAGGGCGGATTCGTCGGCGGCGCCACTGCGTACCTGCTCGGTCATCCGCCAGACATCGGTGCCGGATCCGGCGGTACGGCCGCGGAACCGGCCGTTGAGCATCGGCCCGCCGGTCATCATGATCGTCGGCAGGTCGACCGAGGCGGCGCCCATCAGCGCGGCGGGGGTGGTCTTGTCGCAGCTGGTCAACAGCACCACCGCGTCGAGCGGGTTGGCGCGGATCAGCTCCTCGATCTCCATCGCGGCCAGGTTGCGGTACAGCATGGTGGTGGGGCGCATCAGCGGTTCGCCGAGCGACATCACCGGAAACTCCAACGGCAACCCGCCGGCGGCCAGCACGCCGCGTTTCACCGCATCGGCGAGACTGCCCAGATGGGCGTTGCACGGGTTGAGTTCGCTGGCGCTGTTGCCGATGCCGATCACCGGCCGGCTGTCCAGCAGCTCGCCGGAGACCCCCATCGCGCGCAGGTGGTGCCGGGCGATGAAGCCGTTCTTACCCCCGGCCCCGAGCCAGGCCCGGCTGCGCAGCCGCTCGGTGTTCAGCTGCTCAGTGTTCACCCGCCACTCCTCACACTAGGTACGCAATATTGTATGACTATATTGAATCGGTGACCGAGCTGCGCATCGAGACCCGCCACCTGCCCGTCGCCGACCTCGGGCCGCTCAACCCGCTGCCGCCGCTGGGCCGCCCCCCGGCGCCGTTCGACCTCGACACCACCGGCCTGCCGTCCGACATGGCCGAACGCATCGGGTACGGCCAGCCGCCGCACCTGATGCCGTACCTCGACCAGGACGGCTACACCCGCGACCGGCGCCCCGGCGAGCTGCGTACCGCCGTGCTGGACAACGGCGTACTGCGGGCGGAGTTCGCGCTGGAGCGGGGCGGGCGGCTGTGGTCGCTGCGGCACCGGGGCCGGGAGCTGCTCTCCGCCAACCGGGTCTTCCAGCCCGCCAACCTGGCGCTGCGCAACGCCTGGTTCTCCGGCGGCGCGGAGTGGAACATCGGCACCCGCGGCCACTCCCCCACCACCTGCGACCCGCTGCACGCCGCCCGGGTCGACCGCCCCGGCGGTACGCCGATGCTGCGGATGTGGCAGTGGGAGCGGCTGCGGTCGGTGGTCTTCGCCATCGACGCGTGGCTCGACGGTGAGCTGCTGCTGGTGCACGTGTCGATCCGCAACCCCAACGCCGACACCGTACCGATGTACTGGTGGTCGAACATCGCGGTGCCGCAGACCGCGGGAGTACGGGTGCTGGTGCCGGCCACCACGGCGTACCGGACCAGCTACGACGGGCGGCTCGCCGAGGTGCCCGTACCGGGCGAAGGTGCCGAGTCCCGGGCGCACGCATCAAGGGAGTCGGCACCTTCGGGGCCCGACTACGCCACCTGGCCGGCGCGCTCGCCGTACGCCGCGGACTACTTCTTCCGGGTGCCGGACGGTGCGCGGCCCTGGATCGCGGCGCTCGACGCCGACGGCACCGGGCTGTTCCAGACCTCCACCGGGCTGCTGCGCGGGCGCAAGCTGTTCGTCTGGGGCCGGTCGAAGGGCGGCCGGCACTGGCAGGACTGGCTCTCCGGCGGCTCCGAAAGCTCCGGCGGTCCTGGCGGCTCTGAAGGCTCTGGCGGCTTCGGCGAGGAGTACCTGGAGATTCAGGCTGGGCTCGCCGCCACCCAGTACGAGCACGTACCGATGCCGGCGGGCGCGCGGTGGTCGTGGGTGGAGGCGTACGGGCTGGCGTCGGTGGACCCGGCGGTCAGCCACGGCGCCGACTGGGGCGCGGCCACGGCGGCGACCGGTCAGGCGATCCGATCCGTCGCCTCCGACGGGGTCCTCGACGCCGCGCTGCGGACCGCCACCGCGCTCGCGGACCAGCCTCCGGCCGAGCCACTACAGGCCGGCGACGGCTGGGGGGCGCTGGAGCGGCGCCGCCGCGCCCTGACCGGCGAACCCGCCCCGGACACCCCGGGCACGCCGTTCGGCGACGCCACGCTCACCGGCGAACAGCGGCCGTTCCTCGCCCTGCTCGACACCGGCACGCTCCCCGGCGCCGACCCCACCACACCACCACCGGGGTACGTGGTCGGCGCCGACTGGCGGCGCCGGCTCGAAGCCAGCGCACCGTCCTGGATCAGCCGGCTCCACCTGGGGGTCGCCGCCCATGCCGCCGGCGACACCGGCGCGGCGCGGGTGGCGTACACCGAGTCGCTGGCGCACGCCCGTACCCCCTGGGCGCTGCGCAACCTGGCGCTGCTGGAGACCGGCGAGGCCCGCGCGGACCTGCTGTGGCAGGCGCACCGGCTGGCTCCCGGGCTGTGGCAGCTCGCGGTGGAGGCAGGCGAGGCGCTGCTGGCCGCCGACCGGCCCGCGGACGTGCTGCGGCTGCTCGACGAAGCCCCTCCGGCGGTACGCGACCACGGCCGGTGCCGGCTGCTGGCGGCCCGCGCCGGGCTCGCCGCCGGCGACCTGGACCGGGCCGGCGAGCTGCTGGAGTCCGGGATCGAGGTGGCCGACCTGCGCGAGGGCGAGATCGCGCTCGACGCGCTGTGGCGGGAGTACCGGGCGCACCGGATCGCCGCCGACGCCGGAGTGCCGCTCGGCGACAGCCACCGGGCGGCCGCCCATGCTGAGCCGGTGCCGGAGCGGTACGACTTCCGGATGTTCGGCGACGAGGCGGGATGATCTTTGGCAGGCTCTGACCCGAGGGATAACCCGCCGGAGGTTTAAGGGGACCTGTGGCGGTCTGTCCCTCTGTCACACCCACGGGTTAGCGTGCCGGGATCTGTCCGACCTGGGGAGGACTTCACAGATGACTGGGATTCCCGCGCGCTCACAGTGGCGCGCACTGCTCTCGATCGGGGTGGCGGGCCTCGCCGCGTCGCTGCTGATCGGCGGCATCGACGCCGGTGCGGCCACCCGGCCCACCGCGGCTACCGAGAAGATCCAGATCCTGCGGGTCGACACGCCGACCCGCGCCGCCAAGACGACGCTGACCGGGCTCGACCTCGACCTCACCGAGGCGGCCGGCCCCACCCACGTCGACGTGGTCTCCCGCGGCCAGGCCGACCTGGCGAAGCTGCGCGAGGCGGGCCTGCGGTGGACCGTCATCGACCCGGACGTGGCGAAGACCGAGGCCGAGCGGGAGGAAGCCGACCGCCGGTACGCCCGCTCCAAGCCGGCCACGACGCTGCCGAGCGGACGCACGGCGTACCGGACGCTCGCGGACTACGACGCGGACCTGGCCGCCCTGGCGACCAAGTACCCGGCGACGGTACGCGGCTTCACGCTGAACCACCCGTCGCTGGAGGGGCGCGGCGTGCACGCCATCGAGGTCAGCCACGACGTGGCCAGTACCGACGACGGCAAGCCGACCTTCCTGATCATGGGGCTGCACCATGCCCGCGAGTGGCCGTCGGGTGAGCTGACCATCGAGTTCGCGTACGACCTGCTGCAGAACGACGGCACCGACGCCCGGATCACCGGGCTGCTGGACAAGGCGCGGATCGTCTTCGTGCCGGTGGTGAACCCGGACGGCTTCCACGTCAGCCGCAGCCTGGCCTACGAGTACAAGCGGAAGAACTGCCGGCTCGCCGACGGCCAGACCCCGGCGCCCGAGCAGTGCGCCGCATCGTCGAACAGCCAGCTCGGCACCGACCCGAACCGCAACTACGGCGGCTTCTGGGGCGGCCCCGGCGCGTCCACCGACAAGGGCAGCCAGACCTACCGCGGCGCCGGGCCGTTCAGCGAGCCGGAGACCCGCAACATCCAGGAGCTGGTCTCCACGCACCAGGTGACCACGCTGATCACCAACCACACGTACTCCAACCTGGTGCTGCGCCCGCCCGGCTACGCCAGCGCCGAACCGACGCCGGACGAGGCGATCTACAAGGCGCTCGGTGACGCGATGGCCGCCCAGACCGGCTACACCAGCGAGTACGGCTACCAGCTGTACGACACCACCGGCACCACGGAGGACTGGTCGTACTACGCCACCGGCGGGCTGGCGTACACCTTCGAGCACGGCGCCAACGGCTTCCACCCGGCGTTCTCGAACGTGGTGAACTACTACTTCGGCTCCGGCAAGCGACGCGGCAAGGGCAGCCGGGAAGCGTTCCTGCTCGCGCTGGAGAACACCGCGGACGCGGCCCGCCACTCGGTGGTAACCGGCACCGCGCCGGCGGGCGCCGTACTGCGGCTGAAGAAGCAGTTCGACACCGCCACCTGGAACGGCGCGACGTTCCCGGACACCCTGGAGACCACGATCACGGTGCCGACCGGCGGCACGTACACCTGGCACACCAACCCGTCCACCCGGCCGATCGCGGTGCAGCAGGGCAAGACCGAGTCGTGGACGCTGACCTGCGAGCGCCCGGACGGCACGGTGCTGGAGACCCAGCAGGTCACCGTCGACCGCGGCGCATCGGCCACGGCCAACCTGACCCAGTGCGCCGCCGCGTACGCCTGACCTGACGCCTGTCAGGGCCCGCTCGGAGACCAGTCCGGGCGGGCCCTCGCGCGTCGGTACGCGTGTGTCGCCGCGGGGCGGGTCAGGGGCCGGCGGTGAAGTGGCGGCGGGTGTCGCGGGCCAGGCTGTCGAAGACGAGCTTGTTGACCGGGGAGGCGAGCGGCCCGATCGGGCCGGTCAGGCCGCCGGGTTCCAAGGCGAAGGTCCAGGTGAACCGGCAGCCGGTGTCGGTCGGCTCCAGCAGGTAGTCCTCCCCGAAGCGGCGGAACGCCGGCAGGGACGCCTGCTCCACCGAGAACGACTGCCGCCCGCCCTCCTCCCACCGGAAGAACCGCTCCCGCAGCCGCAGCACCCCGCGCGCGACCCCGACGGTACGGGTGGTGCCCACCCCGTACGGCCGTTCGGAGGTGTAGCGACCGTCGTGCAGCAGCCGGCACCAGGGCAGTGGCGGGTTGCCCGTCATCCCCTCCCAGACCTGCTCCGGCGGCACCGGCAGCTCCATCGGGTACCGGTAGAGGTACCGCGCCGAGTCGAAGAACTCCTCGTCGCAGGGCTGCAGGTCGTACCAACGGGGCATCGCGAACCTCCCGGTACGGCGCGGCTCAGACCTCCGCCGCGCGGCGGGTACGCCAGCGGCGCAGCGCTGCGGCGAGGCGGTCGATCGCCGCACCGTACACGATGCCGACGATCAGGGAGGCGAGGAACGCGAGCGGGCGGGAGTAGTCGTCCAGCGGGCGGAAAACCTGCCAGTGGGTGACGTAGATGTACAGCGAGCTGGCGGCGAGCACACCCGCGAGCTGGTTGAGGCCGGGCAGGCCGGGCAGCGCCGGCACCCAGATCATCAGCAGCATCCCGCCGATCACGATCGCCTCGCGCAGTGGTTGACCCGGGAAGAATCCCGGCACCGTGGCGACCACCGCCGCCGACACCGCGAGCCGCCGCCACCAGGTCCCCACGTCAGTACCTTCTGGGGTTGTCGTGGTATCGCGGTGGCCGGATACCCCGACTACCCCGGAAACCCCGGCGGCCTTCCCGGATGCGACGGCCTTGGCCGCGGCCCAGCCGAGCGCGAACAGCCAGAACACCCGCAGCGCCGAAGGGATGTCACGGTCGGCGATGCCGAGCAGGTCGAAGCGCATCACCAGGCCGGCGGCCAGCAGCGCCACCGGGAGCCCGAACGGGTACCGCCGCTCCCACCGGTCCACCGCCGGTACGGCCAGCAGCAGCGCGACCCCGACCAGGATGTAGACCAGCGCCTCCACGAACCAGAAGTGCCACTCCACCCTGCCCCCGCGCGGGCCGAGCAGGCTGTTGAGCAGGAACGCGTTCGGCAGCCCGTAGTCGCGGGTGAGCAGCAGCGCCCCGGTGATCCAGAGCATGCTGGGCAGCGCGATCCGCCGGATCGCCGCCCACAGGTGCCGTACCCGCGCCGCCCGTGGCGCGTCCACCAGCTGGAACCGCGCGAGGTTGAAGCCGGCCACCCCGAACAGCAGGTGCGCCCCTCCGGTGAGCGCGAACAGCTTGACGTGGGTGCCGACGATCAGCACGATCGCGACCGCGCGCAGCGCGACGGTGGTCTCCAGCATCCGTACCCAGCGGCGGCGCGGCCGGGCGGCGGCGTGCAGCTCGGCCAGCGGCATGGTGTGCCAGCCGTCGGGCAGCCGGCCGAGCAGCCGTTCCAGCCGCACTGACAGCTCCACGTACGACAGGGAGTCGCCGCCGAGCGCGACGAAACTGTCCGCGTCGGTGACGTCGGGGCAGTCGAGCAGCTCCGCGTACAGCGCGCGCAGCTCGGCGAGCCCCGTGGCGCCCGGCGATTCCCGGGAAGTCGGGGTTTCGCCTCGACCGGAAGCCCGGGAAAGGCCACGGCTCCCGGCGAGTTTCAGGACGGCGGGGTAGTCGGGTTTGCCGGTGGGGAGGCGGGGGAGGTCGCGCACTTCGACCACCGTGACGGTACGGATCGGCACCCCGCACTCATCCGCGATCAACGACGCTAGTGTCCTGCGCCGGAAGGTGGTGGATGAAGTCCGGGGTCCAGGTGGTGGCTCGCAAGGCGGAGGAGGAGCCAATACCGGTGTTGTATTGGCGACGACGACAACGCCGCGAGGCGCCGGCTGGGCGCCGGAATTCGCCGCCGAACTTCCGGCGCAGGACACTCGGTCAGCCGGGTCCGACTCGACCGCTACGACCAGTCCCTGGTCGGTGCCGGCGCAGCAGGTGGTCAGGCCACGGGCCGCCAGCAGCAGCTCGACGTGGTCGAGGTCGATGCGCTGGCCGTACACCTTGGCGAAGCGGCTGCGCCGGCCCACCACCTGGAACAGCCCGTCGCCGGTACGCCGCGCCAGGTCCCCGGTGCGCAGCTCCTCGACGTCGCGGCCCCGCGCCAGGTCGCCCGCGGCGGCGGCGTAGCCGAGCATCACGTTGGGGCCGGCGTACACCAGCTCACCGACGCCGTCGCCGGAACACTCAGGCACCGGATCAAGCCGGAACGACCCGCCGGGCACCGGCACCCCGATCGCGTCCGGGTGCGCGGCCGCCAGCGACGGCGGCAGGTACGCCATCCGTGCGGTGGCCTCGGTCTGGCCGTACATCACCACGAAGTCCCACGGTCCGAGCGTGGCGTATCGGCGGACCAGGGCGGGGTCGAGCCGGCCGCCGGCCTGGGTGACGTACCGCAGGGTGGGTAGCTCACGGTCGGCGAAGCCGGAGCGCTCGAGCAGTTCGAAGGTGTACGGCACGCCGGCGAAGCTGGTACCGCCGTACCGCCGGAAAAGGTCCCAGAAGCAGGGGTCGACCACCGACAGCCCGGTGAGGATCACGCCGGCGCCGCGCAGCAGGTGGCTGTGCAGCACCGACAGCCCGTAGCAGTAGTGCAGCGGCAGCGTGGTGGCGGCGCGGTCGCTGGCGCGGATGCCGAGGTAGTCGGCGATCGCCTCGGCGTTGGCCTGCACGTTGTCCTGGGAGAGCCGTACCAGCTTCGGGGAGCCGGTGGAGCCCGAGGTGCTGAGCAGCAGCGCCAGCTCCGGGTGTAGCAGGTGCGCCGACCCGGTACGCCGTTCGTCGATCCGCAACCCGCCGCCGGCCGGGTAGAGCACCACGTCCGGGTCGTACGCCGCGATCATGGCATCGCGCTGTCGCGGGTTGTCCCCCGCGACCACCAGCAGCGGCTGCCCGGCCGCGAGCGCGGCGAGGTAGCCCACCACGGAGTCGACGGTGTTGGCGGCGGCGAGCAGCACCAGCCGGCGGGGCCCGGTGAACCGTCGCGCCACCGCGTCCACCCGGGCGGCGAGTTCGGCGTAGCTGACCTGCCCGTCGGCGGTCAGCAACGCCGCGGCGTCCCCGTACGCCGCGAGATTGGCGGCGAACGGCACCACCCGCGGTCTGTCCAGGGAGAGCGTCACGGTGCGATACTAAGGTGAGCCTTAGCTAAGCACCAGTGGGCGCCCGAGGGCTGAGCACTACGACACACCCCGGCTTCTCAGACATCGGCGCTTAGGTTAGCCTCGCCTTCGGCCTGCCGTACCCATGGCCGGGCGGCAACCACACCAGACGAGGAGGCAGGTGCGGATGCGTACCTTCGGGATCCGGTCGGCGGTCGCGGTGCTGAGCGCCGCCACGCTCGCGATCGGGCTGGCCGGCTGCGGCGGCGGCAAGACCGCCGACGACAAGGAGATCACCGTCTACAGCGGCCGGGGCAAGAGCCTGGTGCAGCCGGTGATCGACGAGTTCACCAAGAAGACCGGCATCACGGTCAAGGTGCGTTACGGCAAGACCTCCGAGATGGCCTCCCAACTGCTCGAAGAGGGCGACAAGACCGTCGCCGACGTGTTCCTCGCCCAGGATGCCGGCGCGCTCGGCGCGGTCGCCGCCAAGGGCCTGTTCGCGCCGCTGCCGGAGAAGGTCCTCACCCAGGTGCCCGAGCAGTACCGGTCGGGCAAGAAGACGTGGGTCGGCGTCACCGGCCGCTCCCGGGTCATGGTGTACGACTCGCAGACCGTGACCAAGGAGCAGCTGCCGCAGTCGGTCTACGACCTGACCGCACCCGAGTGGAAGGGCAAGGTGGCGATCGCGCCGCCGAACGGCTCGTTCCAGGCGTTCGTCACCGGGATGCGGGTCAAGGACGGCGACAAGACCACGCTGGAGTTCCTGAAGGGCCTCAAGGCCAACGACGTACAGCTCCGCCAGAACAACGTCACCATCGTCTCCGAGGTCAACCAGGGCAAGATCGCCGCCGGCCTGGTCAACCACTACTACCTGTTCGAGCAGGCGCACGAGGCCGGCACCACCGCGGACAAGATGCGCGCCCAGCTGCACTTCTTCACCGGCGGCGACCCGGGCGCGCTGGTCAACGTCTCCGGCGTCGGCATCACCAAGACCTCCGCGAAAGACTCCGACGCCGCGGCGTTCGTCGAGTACCTGCTCGGCAAGGACGCGCAGACCTACTTCGCCGACACCTTGTACGAATACCCGTTGATCGGCAGCGTGCCGCCGGCCGAGGGGCTGCCCGCGCTGTCGGAGCTGCAGACCCCCGAGCTCGACCTGGAAGACCTCGAATCGCTCGACGCCACCCTCAAGATGATCACCGAAGCGGGGCTCGCCTGACCGTCACCACCGCCACCGCCCGGCCGGCGCCGGCACGCCGGCCGGCCGAGCCTGGCCGGGCCCGGCTGCCATCCGGGATGGTGGTCGCGGCCTGCCTGGGCGTCGCGGTCGGCCTCACCCCGCTGGTCTATCTGGGGGTACGCACCGCCGAAGCCGGCGCCGCACGGGTCGCCGAGGAGCTGTTCACCGTCCGCACCGCCGCCCTGGCCGGGCGCAGCGTGCTGCTCGCCGCCGCCGTCACCGCGGCCTGCCTGGTGATCGGGGTCGGGCTGGCGTACCTGGTGGTGCGCACCGAACTGCCGGGGCGGCAGCTGTTCGGGGTGCTCGCCGCGCTCCCGCTGGCCATCCCGACGTACGTCGCCGGGTTCGCCTGGCTCGCCGCCGTCGACGGTTTCGAAGGCTTCTGGGCCACCGCGCTGGTGCTCACCCTCTGCTCGTACCCGTACGTCTACCTGCCGGTGACCGCGGCGCTGGCCGGCGCCGACCCGGCGCAGGACGAGGTATCCCGGGCGCTGGGGCGCGGCGCCTGGCGTACGTTCACCGGGGTGACGCTGCGGCAGCTGCGCCCCGCGATGGCCAGCGGCGGCCTGCTGGTCGCGCTGTACGTGTTCAGCGACTTCGGTGCGGTCTCGCTGCTGCGCTACGACACCTTCACCCGCGCCGTGTTCACCAAGTTCGAGCTGGGCTTCGACCACACCGGCGCGCTGGTGCTCTCCACGGTGCTGGTGGCGCTCACCGCGGTGCTGCTCTTCGGCGAGAGCCTGGCCCGCAGCCGGGCCCGGTACGCCAGGCTGGGCGGCACCCAGCGGAAGGC
>JBOGDE010000163.1:0-12635 GCA_050701695.1 Micromonosporaceae bacterium | reverse complement strand
CCGCCGGTGAGGCGGGAGGCGTGGTGCCGTCCGCCGTGGGGATCGGGGGCCAGGTCGGCGGGTTGTCGCCGCCGGGCGCGCGTTCCCACTGCCCGGCGCCGCCGGACTCCCAGCCGGGCGTTGCGGCGGGGTCGGGCGCCGCGGATCCCTGCTCTCCGCCGTGGGAGTAGCCGCTGTCCCAGCCCTGCGACGCGTCTGGGGCGTCCCAGGCCGGACCGGCGGGACCCTGCGGTACGCCGCCCGGGCTCACCGGTGCGCCCGGCGGGCGATTACCGGCTCCCAGCGCGCCGTCGGCGCTGAACGTGGGCTCCGGTACGGGTTCAGGTTCGGGAGAGCCGAATGGCGTACCGCAGCGGACACATACCGTGCCACCGATCGGTGCCGGCTCGCCGCACGCTGCACAAGTCCGCCGTTTCATCAGCCCTCCGATCAAGCCGCCCTACGCGCGAGCACCCCCGGCGCGCAATCCCCCACCGGCGATCGCTCCCTGAAACAGCCCTCTGTCCCACCGTGCCACATCCGAACGAAGGCTGGGAGGTTACCTGATGAGCATAGAGAGCCGATCCCAGCCGGCGACGGCCGGCCATTGTGCTATTCGCCCTGCTACGGCAGGGTTACGAACGGCTATCGGTGTACGCCGGTGGTCGACACCAGTGTCTGCGCCAGGACGCTAGAGCCAGAGCCTGGGGTCGGTGGGGCGCCCGCCGAGGCGTACCTCGAAGTGCAGGTGTGGCCCGGTGGAGGCGCCGGTGGAGCCGACCAGCCCGATGGCCTGCGCGGCGCCGACGGTCTGCCCCTTGCGTACCCCGATCCGCGACAGGTGCGCGTAGCAGGTGGTCATCTGCTGCTCGCGTACCGTCCCGTGGGCGAGACAGACGTAGTTGCCGTAGCCGCCGTACTCGCCGGCCATTACCACCCGGCCGGGCGCCGCGGCGCGTACCGGGGTGCCGGTCGGTGCGGCGATGTCGATCCCGGCGTGCAGCTGCCAGCTGCGGTAGTACGGGTCGAAGCGGTTGCCGTACTCGCTGGTGACCTGGCCGCGCACCGGCCACAGCAGTGAGTCACCGGTGTAGCCGGCGGGTAGCCCGGAGCTCGGTACGCCGGCGATGTCGGTAGCCGCCGCCCGCTGGAACCGCGCCACGATCGCATTGGCCTTGGCGAGCTGCCGCTTCAGCTCGGTCAGCTTCGCGTTGGTGGCATCGCGGCTGTCCACGGCGCCGGCGAGCTGGTCGGAGAGGTAGCTGACCCGCTCGGAGGCACCGCCCACGGCGGAGAGCTGCCCGCGCGCGCCGTCCCGGATCGGGCTGCCGCCGGAGACCGCGGTGTAGACCGCGTACGGCGCCCCGGACTTGTAGATGGCGCGGACCTCGTCCTGCATGCCCTCGGCGGCGGTGTCGCGAGCCTGGCGGGCGGCGGCCAGCTCGGCCTTGGCGGTGGCCACCGCGTCGGCGTTGCGCTGCAGGCTCGCGGTGAGCGTGTCGATCTGGTTGCGAAGGCTGCGCTGGGCGGCCTGGGCGTCGTACAAGCGCTGCAGCAGAGCGGCCGACGGGTTGTCGCCGATCGGGGCGAACGGCGGGTGCGGGTAGCGGTCGCCGGCCGGGTCGTCGGGATCCGCCGGTCGCGGTTGCGCGGTGGTGCCGCCGGACGTACCGCCCTTGGAGCCGCCGGGGGCGGCCGGAGCGGTCGGGTCCGAGGGGTTGACCGGACCGGTGGGGTTGCCCGGCTGGTCGGGTGCGTCGCCGCCGGGCAGCGGCAGCGACGGCAGAGGTAGCAGCGGCTCGTCGTCGGACGGCGCCGGCGACGGCAGCAGGTTCGGCAGCGAGGGGGTCGGCAGCGGCAGGATCGGGTCATCGGCCCGCGCGGCGCTCGGCAGAGCGGCCCCGAGAGTGGCCACCATGATGGCTGCCCCGACGACCGAAACGATCTTCCGAACTGGCATCCGCGCCCCTGCTCGTGTGAGACGTGAAGTACAACCTACTCTGCAGTAGTGCTCCAACGGAATGCCGAATTCACGCCGTCGTCACCATCGGGCAGTCGTACTTCACCTCATTGAGTGACTACGCACCGTCGAGCTGATCAATCCGGAAAGTACGACAATCAGCACCAGGTAGTGGAGATCCAGGACGTAACGCCGCTCCGTATGCACGGTGCGTGTCGCGTACCCGGGTGGGGCTCGCTGCTACCGCACCCGTCGCCGCGACCGGACCCGCACCACCGCGGTGGTACGCCGGCGAGCCGCGATCGTCGCCGCCTTCTGCGAGGGCGCCAGCGTCAGCCACGGGTACGGCGCCTCGCCGTCGCCGGAGTGACTGGCCGGCGCGGTGGTGCCTTCGGCATCGGCGCACGGATCCGGGCTGGCGCTGGCGCTGGCCGACGGTGTGGGCGACGGGCTCGCGGAGGCGCTCTCCGACGGGCTCGGCGACGGGCTGGCCGATGGGCTCGGGCAGTCGGCCGGCGTGGACGCGTCGGGTGACTCGGACCCGTCACCCGCCGTGGAGCCGCCCGCGGCGGGCTCACCCGCGGCCGCGTCGCCATCGGCTGTATCGCCACCGGCCGCGTCGCCACCGGCTGTATCCCCATCGGCGGCGCTGCCGTCCGCTCCCGGCGCTGGTGACGGCGACTCGCTGCCCGAGGGCGCGGACGCCGGTGCCTCGGAGCTGGGCGGGGCCGAGTCGGAGGGGGTCGGTGAGGCGGAGTCACCCGGCGCCGGCGTCCAGCCGGGATCGGTCGACGGTGTGGTGCTCGGCGTCGGCGACGGGCTTGGCGACGGCGAGCTGTGCGACGGGCTCGGCGTCGGCTTCGGCGTCGGCTTCGGGCTGGGCTTCGGATCCGGCTTCGGCGTGGTGGGTGCCGGGACCGCCGGCACCACCCGGGTGGCGGCGAAGAACTCCCACCACCAGATCGGCGTCACCTTCACCACGTCGCCGGCGGTCGGGGCGTGCACGATCTTGCCCTGGCCGATGTAGATGCCGACGTGGTGGATCGACTCGGGGTCGGCCTTGTTGGGGCCGAAGAACACCAGGTCACCGGGGAGCATGTGGCCCGGCGCGACCACCCGGGTGCGGTAGTACTGCGCTCGGGCGGTACGCGCGCCGACGTCGACCCCGGCGAACTGGTACGCCGCCCACACCAGCCCGGAGCAGTCGAAGGTGTTCGGACCCTCGTCACCCCAGACGTACGGCTTGCCGAGCTGGGCCATCGCGTACCGCACTGCCTTGAGTGCCTTCGGGTTGGCCATCAGACCGTTGACCGCGCCACCGGGGTCGTAGTCGATCGCGCCCGCGGCCCGGTCGGCGGCCTGCTGCGCTTCCCGCAGCGCCTCGGCGTTGCGCGCCAGCAGCGCCGCCAGCGCCTTGCTGCGGCGCTCGAACTCCTGCTGCAACGCGGTCGCGGCGTCGGCCGCGTCCCACAACGCCTGCTGTGCCGTGTCCAGTGTCTGCTTGGCCGCGTCCGCCAGCTCCTTGGCGGCCTTGTAGCTGTCGGCGATCGCCTTGCCTTCCACCGCGGAGCTGTCGCGCATCCCCGGGGCCAGGTGCTGCAGACCGGGTGCCAGGTCGCGGAGCTCCTCGGGCACCCCGGCGGACTCCCGGTACGCCTCGGAGGCGGTCGCGTCGGTGTGCCGGGAGACCACCTTCAGCGCGTCGTCGGCGCTCTTGCTGGCGCGCCGGGCGGTGTCGACCAGCGTACGCAGAGTGGTCAGGGTCTGCTGCGCGTCCTTCACCCGTTCGCCGAGCAGCTCGACCGCCTGTTGTTCGGTGGCGATCCTGGTGGCGAGCGGCCCCATCGCGGGGGGCGCCACGGTCGGTGGTGGCAAGGTGCCGTTCTCCGGCTGGCCTGCGGGGGGCTGGCCCGGGTTGCCGCCGGGAAGCCCCGGCACCCCGGGCTGTCCCGGCACCCCGGGTACGCCAGGCAGTGCGCCACCCTCGGGTCGGGAGCCGGAGTCGGGCACGCCGGGGCCGTCCGGATCGGCCCAGGCCGGGGCGACCGCGCCGAGCACCAGTGCGCCGGCGAGACCGAGCGTGCCCAGCATGCGACCCCAGCGTCCCCGTCGCCGAAGCGGCTGCGCTCCGCTCATGTCACCGTCCCCGCGTCCCCAGATCCGTTGCGGCATAAAGCCGATACCACCACGCGGCGCGCGGTGCCGCTGTCCACCGTACGACGGTTTGTCGGATCGTTCCAGGTCGGAAATCCCGCTCTGTCCGCTCGTACCACCAGATCTGCCGAGTAGGCCAGATCACGGGACGCGCCCGCGTACCCACCAGAGGGCGACGGATATCCTCGCCACATGGACGCAGGGCTCAAGCGTGAGATCGAGGCGAAGGTCGCGGCCGGCGAGCGGCTCAGCCGCGAAGACGGGGTCGCGCTGTACGAGTGCGACGAGCTGGCGTGGCTGGGGCGGCTGGCCCACCGCAAGCGCACCGAGCTGAACGGCGACCGGGTGATGTTCAACGTCAACCGGCACCTCAACCTCACCAACGTGTGCAGCGCGTCCTGCGCGTACTGCTCCTTCCAGCGCAAGCCGGGGGAGAAGGACGCGTACACGATGCGGGTCCACGAGGCGGTCGCGAAGGCCAAGGAGATGGAGGACGAGCAGCTCACCGAGCTGCACATCGTCAACGGGCTGCACCCGACGCTGCCGTGGAAGTACTACCCGAAGGTGTTGCGCGAGCTCAAGGCCGCGCTGCCCAACGTCGACCTGAAGTGCTTCACCGCCACTGAGATCCAGTGGTTCGAGAAGATCTCCGGCCTGGGCGCGGACGAGATCCTGGACGAGCTGATCGACGCCGGGCTCGCCTCCCTCACCGGCGGCGGCGCGGAGATCTTCGACTGGGAGGTACGCCAGCACATCGTCGACCACGACACCCACTGGGAGGACTGGTCCCGGATCCACCGGCTGGCGCACTCCAAGGGCCTCAAGACCCCGAGCACCATGTTGTACGGCCACGTCGAGGAGCCGAAGCACCGGGTCGACCACGTGATGCGGCTGCGCGAGCTGCAGGACGAGACCGGCGGCTTCGCGGTCTTCATCCCGCTGCGCTACCAGCACGACTTCGTCGACTCCAAGGACGGCGTGATCCGCAACAAGCTGCAGGCGCGTACCACCATGGCGTCGCCGGCCGAGTCGCTGAAGACCTTCGCGGTCTCCCGGCTGATGTTCGACAACGTGCCGCACGTGAAGTGCTTCTGGGTGATGCACGGGCTGTCCGTCGCCCAGCTGAGCCTCAACTTCGGCGCCGACGACCTGGACGGCTCGGTGGTCGAATACAAGATCACCCACGACGCCGACTCGTACGGCACCCCGGACACGATGCACCGTGACGACCTGCTGCACCTGATCTGGGACGCCGGGTTCCAGCCGGTCGAGCGCAACACCCGCTACCAGGTGGTACGCGAGTACGGCCCGCCCCCGTCCCAGGCGGAACGACGAGCGGAGCCGCAGCCCATCACGCTGTGACGACGGCGGCGGACATCAACACATCCGGGCCTGGTCGGTGACGCGCCAGACGGTCGAGGTAGCGGCATCGGCGCCCGCCGGCTTCCACCGGTATCTCGCCACGGCCCGGAAGTAGCCCTCCCGGCACGGGGCGACGGTCTCCGCCTCCTCGGCGGTATGCCACCAGCCGTCGTAGCTGTCGTCGGTGGCGATCGTGGTCCAGGAACTGCTGCTCCAACGCTTCCACTCGAGTCTGAGGCCGCTCACCTGGACGTCCTGGTTGATGCTGCCGGCGTCCTCGACTCTGGCCCGCGCGCGAACGTGGGTGCTCTGGTAGTCGTAGTAGGCCACCAGGATGCACCGTCTGACCTCGGTGCCTTCGCACCAGCTCTCGCTGGCATCGGCACGTGGCGTCGCGGCTAGTAGGCCGGCGGTGATCATCGTGGCGGCGAGCATGCCGAGCAGTCTGGCGCGGTGACGCATCACGGATGCCTTCCGGTCGCTGGAGCGGTCCGGCACAGTCTGGTCGGCGCCACTCTCATCGCCCTCACAGGTCGCTTTAACCGCGCCACCGCTGTGACGCGGCCCGGTGAGCGCGTACGCTCGGCTCGGATCGGGGGATTTCCGATCGAGTACGACAAGGCGGGCGCGATGGGTGGCAAGCGGTTCGACGACGACGCGGCGGACTGGAACGCCGTCGAGGACTTCTCGCGGGACGAGACCACCACCGCCGGGCAGGCCACCACCTGGCCGCGGCGCAACCGGTACGGCCGGATCGTCACCCTCCGCCACCTGCTCGAAGCGGTCGTGGTGCTGCTGGTGGTGGGTCTGGTCGCGGTGGTGGCGGTGGACGCCATCTCCTCCTGGGTCGGGTTCGGCGACCTGCTGCAGACCAGCGGCTGGCTCGGCGGTGTGATGGCCTTCTGGCTGTACGTCGAAGAGTTCCGCGCCTGGAAGGGCGCCCGCGGCCGGGTGCCGGTGGCGCTGGTCTGCGGTGTGGTGGCGCTCGGCGTCGGTGCCCTGGTCGGCTTCGGGCTGGCGATGCTGCCACCGCTGCTCAGTGGCGCGATCGGTGCCACGATCGCCGCCTTCGCGTACACCCTGCTCTGGTATTACGGCATCCGCCGGTACGCCAGCGGCGATTTCCACTAGGCGGCCCGGTGCCCCCGCGTGTCGAGCACGGGGACACCGGTGGAGACGCTCAATAGCAGGTGTCCGAGTAGCTGTTGAGCCACTGGCCGCTGTAGGTCGACGAGCCCATCCGCCGCCACTTGAAGTACGCCCGGGCACGTATGGTTTCGGCCCAGACGTTTCCGGTGCTCCCGCAGTAGAAGGTGTGGGAGGTGCCGAGGTCCCGGTAGCCCTGCCAGCCGTCGTAGTCGTTGTCGATCGTGCTGTTGACGGTGGTCCAGGTGCCGTTCTTGTTGTACTGCACCCGCAGGTTGCTGACCGCGACGTCGTAGGAGTAGCCGTCGTGCGGGGTGTCCGTGATCCAGCCATACGTGTAGGCCTTGGAGTAGCTGTCGTACCAGACGATCTCGAGGCAGCGCTTCACCCGCGTGCCGGTGCAGTAGGTGGTGGTGTTGCTCGTACCCACCGTCTCGCCGGACGTGCGGGGTGCCGCGGGCCCGGTCGGGGTGGCGGCCGAGGCGCTCTGCGGGGCGATGCCCAGCGCGGCGACGGTGGCGACCGCGGCGGTGAGCAGGCCGATGATTCTGGTGTGCGTTCGCATGTTCGCGTCCTTCCGGGGGTCGGTCGGGGCGTTACCAGGGAATCTTGATCTCCTGGGTTGTGCGTGCGACCAGGATGCCGAGCAGCGCTCTCAGCGACCTGACACCCGGCTATCAGGCCCGGGGTCGGCGTGGCTGGCTGACGGCGACAGGTGGAGAATCGACCCCGTGAGTGCTGCGGTGAAGTACACGCTGGGGCGGCTGGTGCTGTTCGCCCTGGTCGCGGTGGGCCTGCTGCCGGTGGGGCTGGACCTGCTGGTCACCCTGATGGTCGCGCTGGTGGTGTCGATGGCGCTGTCGTACGTCCTGCTGCGCAGGTGGCGAGAGGAGTTCGCCGAGCAGATCGCCCAGGGTGCCCGCCGGCGCAGGGAGCAGAAGGACCAGTTGCGGGCGGCGCTCGCCGGCGAGGACGAAGACCCGGGTCCGCGGCTGGAGAAGCCGGACCAGTCGTAACCGGGTTCCGGGCAGTTCGAGTCCCGCCGCACCGCTAACGACTTGGTGCACGATAGCCTGCCGGGCCGCGCCGGACCCATTTGTCGACCGGCGGCGTTGTCGGCTTGCCCGGATACAACACCGGTATCCGGACAACCCCTCCGCCTTGCCGGACGACAAATGAGCCTCGCCGCGCCTCCGGCGCTATCGTGCACCAAGTCGTAAGGTGGTCAGCCGTGACAGGTCGTCCGTTGCACGAGATCGTGGAAGCCGGCTGGGCCGAGGCGCTGGCGCCGGTCGCCGATGACATCGCCGCCATGGGGCGGTTCCTGCGGGAGGAGATCGCCGCCGGGCGCACGTACCTACCCGCCGGGGACCACGTACTGCGGGGGTTCAGCCAACCCTTCGACGAGGTACGGGTGCTCATCGTTGGGCAGGACCCGTACCCGACACCGGGGCACCCGATCGGGCTGTGCTTCGCGGTCGCCGCCGACGTACGCCCGCTGCCGGGCTCGCTGCGCAACATCTACACCGAGCTGATGGACGACCTCGGGGTGCCGGCGCCCAGCAACGGTGACCTGACCGCGTGGACCAAGCAGGGCGTGCTGCTGCTCAACCGGGTGCTCACGGTGCGTCCCGGCAAGCCCGGTGCGCACCAGGGCAAGGGCTGGGAGAAGGTCACCGAGCAGGCGGTACGCGCCCTCGCCGCCCGCGGCAAGCCGCTGGTGGCGATCCTGTGGGGCCGGCAGGCGCAGTCGCTGCGCCCGTTGTTGAAGGACGTCACCTGCATCGAGTCGGCGCACCCGAGCCCGTTGTCGGCGCGCAGTGGCTTCTTCCGGTCGAAGCCGTTCAGTCGCGCCAACGAGTGCCTGGTCGCCGCCGGCGCCGACCCGGTCGACTGGCAGCTCCCCTGAGCTCCGGCTCTCGGTTCACTAACAAAGCGGTGTTAGTGAACCGAGAGTGGACAGAACTACCCTCACCGGCCGTAGCAGAGATACCTCTGATAACGGTACGGAAGGGGACATCATGCGTAGGCGCACGAAGATCGTCGCTGGGATCACCGCGGCGCTGGCCCTGGCGGGCGCGCTCACCGGCATTTCGGCGGCATCGGCGTCGGACACCATCAGTGAGACCGAATGCCACGCCATCGGCGGGTCGGGGCGGATCATGTACTGCCTGGGTACGAACGTCTGGCGGGGCGAGCGCAAGGGCTGGGCATACGCCGAGGTCAAGGACCGCTCCGGTGCCCCCGACTACGACGTGCAGGTCACCAATGTGGGGTTCCAGAGGTACTACGACGGCGCGTGGCGCATGGTGACGCTCGACTCCGACAAGGACGGCTGGTGGGACTACCGCGAGTACGGGAATGCGAGTGCCGGGGGGTGCGGCAGCAGCAAGGTCCGCGCCAGGGCGCTGCTCTCGTGGCGCTACGCCGGGACGTCGACCGTCTACTACAAGCGGGTGTACGGCGCGTACCAGACCTGTCAGTAGCAGCGCGCCGTAGCACCGCGGGCACTGGTCGCCGCCCTCGCCAGCTCGGGTGTGGGTGGCGCTTCGGTGCCACTCCTGGCCGGCACGGCCGCCACCCGGACCCGGGTCACTGGCAGACCCGGTAACTGTTGACGTAGGCGATCCGCTGGTACGGGTGGGCGGAGTTGGGTCGGCGCCTGAGATCGGCGCCCGCCCGGTAACAGCCGCTGACTCTCCGCTTCCACACGGTGCTGTGGTACATGGTGTCGGTGTAGGACGCGTACTTGAAGTCGCTGAGGGCGACCCGATCGCAGGAACTGGTGGCGGTGGCGCAGTACCACAGCGAGACCCGCAGGATGTACTGCTTGTTGCCGTCCAGCCCGACGGCGGTTGCGTAGCCGCGTTTCTCGGAATACGGGTCGAACTGCCTCTGGACCATCACGCAGAGGCTCTCGGGGCCGCTGGGATCAACGCATCGGTAGCCGTCGTGTGACGCCTGGGCGCTCGACGGGGTGAGCGCCACCGCGGCGAGCATGACGACAGCGGTGACCGCGCTGCGGGTCACCAGGCGGCGGAGCATAGGGTGCATGGTTCCTCCCGGGGGTGGGTCCCCACATGCTTTCCGGTGTCGCTCTCAAAACCCTGACAGTCCCCTGTCACCGCCAGGCGGGTGCGTACGGTCCGGTACGGTTTCTCCAGCCGTACAGCAGCGAAGCCGGTGTGACTCCGGCGCTGACCCGCAACTGTGATGCCTCCGCTGAGCCGGTGGACGAGCCAGGTCGCCTGCGGTACGGCACGGGCCCCTGGGCCCCGCGACACGCGCTCTCGAGGACGGGGCGCCTCGTACGACAGATCCTGTCGGGCGAAGCCACCGACCCTCGACCCGACAGGAGGCATTCATGAAACGCAGGACGTTCGCCGCGCTGGCACTGGTCACCCTGCTGGCCGGCTGCGGCGGCGGTGAGCCGGCCGGCAAACCCAGCGAGCCGGCCGGGGGCAACTTCCCGGTCACCGTGGAGGGCGCGGCCGGCACGGTGGTGCTCGACCAGAAGCCGACCAAGATCGTCTCGCTCTCGCCCACCGCCACCGAGATGCTGTACGCCATCGGCGCCGGCAAGCAGGTCGCCGCCGTCGACGACCTGTCCAACTATCCGAAGGACGCCCCGGTCACCAAGCTGTCGGGCTTCAAGCCGAACGCGGACGCGATCGCCGGGTACGAGCCGGACCTGGTGGTGCTCTCGTACGACGCCAACAAGGTCGTCGACAGCCTGAAGAAACTCAAGATCCCGGTGTACGTGGCCCCGGCGGCGACGACGCTGGAGGACACGTACACCCAGATCGAAGGGCTCGGGAAACTGACCGGGAGGGTCGCGGAGGCCGGAGCGCTCAACGACCGGATGCAGGCCGACATCCGCAAGCTGACCAAGGACCTGCCGAAGCGGGCGAAGCCGCTGACGTACTACTACGAGCTGGATCCGCAGCTGCACTCGGTGACCTCGAAGACGTTCATCGGTGCGCTGCTCGGGCAGGTCGGGATGCAGAACATCGCCGACGCGGCCGACAAGGACGGCTCCGGGTACCCGCAGCTGTCCGCCGAGTACGTGCTCGACGCCAACCCGGATCTGGTGTTCCTCGCCGACACGAAGTGCTGCGCCCAGTCCGCGGCCACGGTCGCCAAGCGCCCCGGTTGGGACAAGCTCACCGCGGTGCGGCAGCAGGGGGTGCACGCCCTCGACGACGACATCGCCTCGCGCTGGGGCCCGCGCGTGGTCGACCTGCTGCGGGTGGTGACCGAGGCGGCGGCCAAGGTCCCTGCGTGATTACGACTTGGTGCACGATAGCGCCGGAGGCGCGGCGAGGCCCATTTGCCGTCCGGCAAGGCGGAGGGTTGTCCGGATACCGGTGTTGTATCCGGGCGAGCCGACAACGCCGCCGGTCGGCAAATGGGTCCGGCGCGGCCCGGCAGACTATCTTGCACCAAGTCGTTAGGCTCGGCTCCGGCTGCCCCGTGCACGCCGGCTCGTCACGGTCCCCTCATCCCTCGAGGTGCCTCGATGCGTCACTTCGCTCATCTCACCGACGCGGAGCGTGCGGCTCTGTTCTACCGCGCGCCCGAGAGCTTCGACCGCGACGCCGAGGTCCATCGGCTCGCGGCCGCGCTCGGCGCCACCCTGTACGCTCCCGCCACCCGGCCGACGCTGACCGCCGACATCCGCCGGCAGGCGGCCCGGGGGGTCACCAGCATGGTGATCTGCCTGGAGGACGCGGTCCCGCACCGCGAGGTGCCGGCGGCGGAGCACAACGCGATCGACCAGTTGCGGGCGTACCGGGCCTCCGGCGAGGAGCCACCGCTGCTGTTCGTACGGGTACGCACCCCGGACCAGATCATCGACCTGTCGCAGCGGCTCGGCGACGGCGTCGACGTGCTGACCGGTTTCGTACTGCCGAAATTCACCGGCGACCTGGGCGAGGCGTTCCTGGAGGCGCTGGCGAAGGCATCGGCGAACACCGGCTGCCGGCTGCTCGGCATGCCGGTGCTGGAGTCGCCCGACGTGATCCACCAGGAGACCCGGGTGGAGAGCCTGGCCCGGATCCGGCAGATGCTCAACCGGGCCCGGGAACACGTGCTGGCGGTACGCATCGGTGCCACCGACCTGTGCTCGCCGTACGGGCTGCGCCGGCCCCGCGGCATGTCGGTCTACCAGATCCGGGTGGTCGCCCACGCGATCGGCGACATCGTGAACGTGCTGGGGCGCTGGGACGACAGCGGGTTCGTGGTCACCGGCCCGGTGTGGGAGTACTTCGACCCACGACACGGGATGTTCGACCGTAAGCTCCCCGACGACCTGTTCCAGGGGCCGAACCAGCGGGTGCAGCAGGAGATCGCCGACCGCGACCTGGAAGGGCTGCTGCAGGAGATCGAGCTGGACAAGGCGAACGGCCTGGTCGGCAAGACCGTGATCCACCCGTCGCACGTGCCGGCGGTGCACGCGATGCAGGTGGTCAGCCACGAGGAGTACGTCGACGCGCTCGCCGTGATGGCGGCCTCCGACGGCGGCGTGATGGCCAGCGAATACTCCAACAAGATGAACGAGGCCAACCCGCACCGGGCCTGGGCGGAGCGCACCCTGCTGCGCGCCGACCTGTTCGGGGTGACCCGCCCGGAGATGTCGTGGATCAACGTGCTCGGGGCCCAGTTGGCCACCCGGTCACCGTTGACCGCAGCCCAGGCGGCGGCGCCGCTGGCCACATGACCGCGCTAGATGGCATGACCGGCGTACTGCCGCTTCCGGTACGGCAGCCGTGGCAGGGCCAGTGGGTGGCCGACCGGCTCGGGGTACGGCTGCGCACCACCGACTCGCCGTACGGGTTGGCGCTGAGTGACCTGGTCGGGCTCGCGGTACGCCGCAACCCGAAGCGGGCCCACCTGCTGGTCTCCACGGTGCTCGGCAAGCACATACCCACCGATCCGCGGCTGGTGCACGGCTCCGGGCTGCTGCTGGGTGAGCTGTGCGCCGCCGCGCTGGGCGGGACCGGTGTTGCGGCGCTCGGCGGGACCGGGGCCGCGG
>JBOGDE010000162.1:0-12645 GCA_050701695.1 Micromonosporaceae bacterium | reverse complement strand
TGACAACACCGGTATTGGCTCCTCCTCCGCCTTGCGAGCCACTACCTGGACACCGGACTTCATCCACCAACTTCCGGCGCAGGACGCCAGCCCGGGACAGCAGCGGCGCGCGGCCCCAGTAGTCGCGGCCGAACCGCTCCGCGCTCACCGGCACGCAGCGCGCGAGTGCCGGATGCTCCGTGGGAGCACCCGGCACTCGTGTGGTGTCACTCATCGTCGCAGGTTACGACCGTGAAGCCGGTCGGCGGACGGATCCGCGAACTCTCGCGGGCTCGGCCGCTGCTCGTGCGGGTCGGCCGCTTCTCGCGCGGCTTCTCGCGTGGCTCAGCTGCCGTAGCCGCCTTCGCCGGCCATGCCGCCCTCGCCTTCGCGCTGACCCTCGCCGGAGTAGCCGCCCTCGCCGGCCATCCCGCCTTCGGACTGCCCGCGGCCCTGGCCGCCTTCGCTGCCGTAGCCGCCTTCGCCCTGGCCACCGCCGCCGCTTTCGCCGCCGTAGCCGCCGCCCTGGCCACCCTCACCACCGCCGTAGCCGGCGCCGGAGTCCGCGCCGGAGTCGCCACCGCTGTCGCCGCCGTAGCCCCCGCCTTCCGACTGCCCGCCGCCCTGGCCGCCTTCCCCGCCGGAGCCGGCACCGGAATCGGCGCCGCCGTCAGCGCCGCTGTCACCGCCCTGGCCACCGAAGCCGCCTTCTGACTGGCCGCCGTAGCCTTCGCCGGGCTGCTCTTCACCCGGTCCGTTGGACTGAATGTCTCCCTCGTTCAGACTCATCGATCTCCCCTTCCGCCGGTACGGAGTTGGATGCGTGATATTTCGCGACGCTACGCCACGATTCTCCGCATCGCTGGATACCTGCCCCATTTCGTCACCTGATCGGGCAATGCATCCGCCTCCGTGATCGCCCCGTTCAGCTGACGGTAATCAGCCGGTACCCAGAACCCGCGCCACTAATCTCGGGATCGACCCTCTGCGCTGATCACGACCGTGGCATCCAGGTCCGGGCAGCCGGTGATCCGGGTGGTGAGGGCGGCCCGGGTGAAGATCTCCGCGGCGCGGGGTGCCTGGCGCTCCGGAGAAGGGTGTCTTCCTGGCGGTGGCGGCCGGCAACGAGTCCTCTGACGCCTGCAACGTCTCGCCGGCCGGTGCCGAGGGTGTCTTCACCACCGCGGCCTCCGACAAGGAGGACGGCTCCGCCGAGTTCACCAACTTCGGCACCTGCGTCGAGGGCTACGCCCCCGGCGTGGACATCACCTCCGCCTGGCTCGACGGCGGGGAGAACACCATCAGCGGCACCTCGATGGCCAGCCCGCACATGGCCGGTGTCGCCGCGCTCTACAAGAGCGCCAACGGTGATGTCAGCTCCGACGAGTTGATCACCTGGCTGACGGAGAACGCGTCCAAGGACGTGATCCAGAACGCCCCGGAGGGTACGCCGCCGCACCTGGTCTTCACGGCCGGTATGTAGCGCAGAGTAACCTCCCCTGGTCGCCCGGGCAGCTCTCACGCTGTCCGGGCGACCTTCTTCAGGTGCTCTTGAGGTAAAGATAAGAATTCCTTTGTGTACGGATTTGTCAGCTCCTACTACCGTTGGTGCCGTAACGGGACCGTCGGATTGTGGGGGAGGCGACGGTGGAGACTCGACCCGAGTTGGACGCGATCGACGCGGCGATCTGCCTGGTGCTGCAGCACCGTCCGCACGCCACGGCGCCCGAGCTGTCCCCGGTGGTCGGCGCGGTGCCGGCCGAGGAGATCGCCGAGTCACTGCGGCGCCTGGAGGCCGACGGCCTGGTGCAGGCGATCGGCGACTCCCCGCCCCGGTACGTCGCCAAGGTCGCCCCCGACACCGCCGCGGCGATGCTGAGCCTGCGGCACCGGGCGTACCGGCAGCGGGTGGCGGCGGCGCGGTGCCGGATCCCGTCGGCCCGGCTGCCCAGCGACGGGGCGCCCGAGGTGCTGGTCGGCCCCGAGGAGACCAGACGGATGGTCGACGGGGTGCTGCACGCCGCCCGCCGCGAGATCCTCGCCGTGGTCAAGCCCCCGTACGCGCACCGCGGCTGCTCCGGACAGATCGAGCGGGAGAAGGTCTCGCGCGGCGTTACCTACCACGCGGTGTACGACCGTTCCGCGCTGAACGTACCGGGCAACCTGGAGCTGATCGGCGAGCTGGTGGCGCACGGCGCGCGCGCCCGCACCGCGATCGGCGTACCGATGAAAATGGTGATCGTGGACCGTGCGGTGGCGGTGATCCCGTTGCAGGTCACCGCCCACAGCGTGGAACGCTCCCTGCTGGTACGCCACTCCTCGCTGGTCGCGGCGCTGGCCCGGGTGTTCACCGACCTGTGGCAGTCGGCGGTGCCGTTCGGCCCCGGCGCGGTGCCGGTGGAGGAGTCTCCCGCCGGCGAGCCGACCGAGGAGGAGCGCCGGATCCTGGCGCTGCTCGCCTCCGGTGCCACCGACGAGACCATCGCCCGCCTGCTGGAGTTCAGCCCCCGCACCGCTCACCGCCGGGTCCGCGAACTCACCGCCAAACTGGGCGTCGCCACCCGCTTCCAGGCCGGCGTCGCCGCCGTACGCCAAGGCTGGCTGTGAGGGCTCGCCGCGCGGTGGCTATTGACGTACCAGGGTCAAGATCGGCACTATTCGGCTACGAGTAGCGCGGGATAACCGACCTTGGGCGAGGACACCATGGCGAAACCCCAGACCAGCAAGGCCGCCGGCGCGGCGTCCACTCTGGACCGCTTCTTCGAGATCACCGCCCGTGGCTCCACGTACGCCCGCGAGGTCCGGGGTGGGCTCGCGACGTTCTTCACGATGGCGTACATCGTGGTGCTCAACCCGCTGATCCTGGGCAGCGCGCTCGACGGCGACTCCGCGCAGCTGGACCAGGCGCAGCTGGCCGCCGCGACCGCGTTGGTGGCCGGCGTGATGTCGATCCTGATGGGAGTGATCGCGCGGTTCCCGCTGGCGCTGGCCGCCGGGCTCGGCGTCAACGCGATGGTGGCGTTCGAGATCGCGCCGCTGATGACCTGGGCCGACGCGATGGGGCTGGTCGTCATCGAAGGCCTGGTGATCGCCGTGCTGGTGCTCACCGGGCTGCGTACCGCGGTGTTCAAGGCGGTGCCGACGCAGTTGAAGACCGCGATCGGGGTCGGCATCGGGCTGTTCCTCACCCTGATCGGGCTGGTCGACGCCGGCATCGTGCGCCGCGTCCCCGACGCCGCCAACACGGTGGTGCCGGTCGGGCTCGGCCTCGGCAACAAGCTGCTCGGCTGGCCCACCCTGGTGTTCGTGGTCGGCCTGCTCGTGATGCTGATCCTGGTGGTACGCAAGGTCAAAGGCGCGATCCTGATCGGCATCGTCGGCACCACGCTGCTGGCGATCGTGGTGGAGGTGTTCGCCAAGGTCGGCTCGTCCGCCGGCGGCAAGAACCCGACCGGCTGGCAGTTGAACGTACCGGCCTGGCCGGACCAGGTGGTCGGGCTGCCGGACTTCTCGCTGCTCGGCAAGTTCAACGTGCTCGGCTCCTGGGAACGGGCCGGCTGGATCGCGGCACTGCTGTTCGTGTTCACGCTGCTGCTCACCGACTTCTTCGACACCATGGGCACCATGGTCGCGGTCGGCCAGGAGGGTGGGCTGATCGACAAGCAGGGCAACCCACCGCGTACCAAGGAGATCCTGTTCGTCGACTCGCTCGCCGCCGCGGCCGGCGGCGCCGCCAGCACCTCGAGCAACACCGCGTACATCGAGTCCGCCGCCGGGGTCGCCGAAGGCGCCCGTACCGGGGTGGCGAGCGTGGTCACCGGTGCGTTGTTCCTGGTGGCCACGTTCTTCTCACCACTGGTGACGATCGTCCCGTTCGAGGCCGCGACCACCGCTCTGGTGGTCGTCGGGTTCCTGATGATGATCGGTGTACGCACCATCGAGTGGACGAACTACGAGATCGCCATCCCGGCGTTCCTCACCATCGTGGCGATGCCGTTCACGTACTCCATCTCGAACGGCATCGGCGCCGGCGTGGTGACGTACGTGCTGCTGAAGCTCGCCAAGGGCAAGTTCCGCGAGGTCCACCCGCTCCTGTATGTGGTGGCGGCCCTGTTCGTCCTCTACTTCCTGCGCGGCCCGCTGGAGGGGCTTGCGGCTCCATAGATCCGCGGATGGCCGTGGGTGGTGGATCGGCCGAACACGCCGGTTCGACCCCGCCCGGCTGCAGTGCGCCGCGCCTTGCGGCGGCGGATCCACACGCATTACTCCGATCTTCGGCGTCATCCTGCGCCTCACCTCCTATCCGGTGCTCACGCCATCGGCTTCGCGGAGGCAAAGGGCACCTTGAGTTCTCGGGACGCGTACCGCATGCCCTATTCCGGCAGGGCCGACGAGAGCGTGAGTCTTGTGGCCGTGCCGTTGACAGGGAGCATGTGATGACTACGCACAAGTCCTTCAAGTCCCGGGTGCGGACCCGTATGGCAAAGACGGGCGAGAGCTACACCACCGCCCGCCGCCACCTCCTCACCAAGGTCGCACTGATGCCCGCCGCGGTGGAGACTGTCGACGTCGCGATGTCCCGGAAGGTCTCGGACTCGGCGCTGCGGGAGCGCACCGGTCGAGGCTGGGCTGAGTGGTTCGCGCTGCTGGACGGCTGGGGCGGGACTCAGCACAGTCACACCGAGATCGCCCGCTGGCTCGGCGGCGAGCACGAGGTCGACTCCTGGTCGGCGCAGACCGTGACCGTGGGGTACGAACAGGCTCGCGGGATGCGGGTCCTCGGACAGCAGAGCAACGGCGCCTTCGCCGCCAACGTCACCAGGACCGTGGCAGCGCCGGCCGAGCGCCTGTTCGAGGCGTTCGCCGACGAGCTGACACGGGACAGGTGGTTGCCCGACGCCAAGCTCCGGGTCCGTACGGCAACCGCGTCGAGGTCCTTCCGGGCTGACTGGGAGGAGGACGGCACCAGGATCGCGGTCGGGTTCACGGCGAAGACAGACGCGAAGACCGAGGTCTCGGTGCTGCACGAGAAGCTCGCTGACGGCGAGGCCGTGGCCGAGTTGAAAACCTACTGGCGCGAGCGGCTGACCGCCCTCAAGCAGCTTCTCGAGTCGTGAGCGGAGAGTCAGCCATGAAGAGGTTCAACTACGTCGATGCTGAAGGTGATGATCCGGAACATCTGAAGGATGTCGGACACGCGACCGCAGTCGCGCTTCGACAGCTCGGTGCTGAAGCCTGCGACCTCTAGCCAATACTCACCGGCGAATCCCTCCTCGAGGATCTTCGCGCGCTCCAGCTGGTACTCCAGGTCACCGTCGACGTCGTTCGCGTCCTCTGGCAGCACGCGCGCGAGGATGCGGTGCAGCAGCGAGAGCACCTGCCGGTCGATGGTCCGCATGCTCTCGGGCGCGGGCTCATCGCCGTGCTTCACTTCCGCCTCGTATACAGGCACCACCGCCTCCAGCAGCAGATCGCGGACGTATTCGCTGAGGGTCACTCCCTCAGCGTCCGCCATCTCCTTGAGCTGATCGCGGACGTGATCGTCCACCCGTACATTCAGAACAGCCACGCCGTCCTCCCTGTCTACTACGGCCTTCCGGCAGATCGAAGTGACCCGTGACGGCGAGCTTCGGCCGGTGTGGCAGCGCACAGCGGTCCGGACAGAACCCGGGTCATGAACGATGTGTGAGATCGGGTGGATCCCTCTCTCGCTCAGACCCGGGCCGTACCTGTCAGACGGTGGTGAAGGTGTACCGGTAACAGCTCGATCCGGTGTACGGCGTGACCACCGTGTCGCGACCGCTCGTGGTGCAGGAGTACAGCCGCATCGCCATCCCGGAGTGGACAGAGAAGATGCTGTACCGGCCGCTGGCCGTCGGTTCGATGCGCCACTGCTGGCAGCCGCCCTCGTACCTCTGGAAGAGGTCGACGGGAGCGAGTGAGGCGGTGCTGCAACCGGCGACGTTGAGCAGTTTGCCGCTGTTGCCGTCGATGATCTCGTAGACGTCGTCACCGAGCGGCTTGACCGTCCACTTCTGGCACGGACTGGCGCTGATGTAGTCCCAGAACCGTACGTCCGAGCCGTCGGCGGTACGGCAGTCGGTCACGTCCAGCACCATCGAGTTGGTCGCCACGGCGACCTTGAACCGGCCGTCGAGCTGGGTGTTGTTGTACGCCGCCCGCAGGATCCACTCCTGGTGGGAACCGCTGGTGCAGGACTGCTGCACGATCGCGGCGCTGTTGGCGAGGTTTCCGGGGGCGTGGCCGGCGCATTTGTCGCTGTGGGCGAAGTGGACCCGGACCACGGTGTCGTACCCGGTGCCGTCGACGTACTCCAGGGTGATCTGCTGGTTGGCGGCGACGGCGGCGCAGCCGAGCTGGTAGAGCGCGGCGTTGTCGTCCAGCTTGGAGCCGTCCACGGTGAGGCATCTGTTGCTGTGCACCGCCCGCAGCGTGAACCGGTCGGTGTCGGCGACCTTCGCCATCAGGAAGCGCTGGTGCAGACCGTTGCCGCAGGTGTACTGCTGGGCGAGGGCCTGGTCGGTGGTGCTGGCGCCGGCGATCTGCAGGCACCGCTTGCTGTCCCGGCTGACCAGCTCGTACGCCCGGTGTTCCAGGTCGAAGCTGGGGCCGCCGGCCGAGCCCACCGCGTCCTGCCAGGCGAGCACCCGCGCGGCGAAGCCGGTGCCGGTCGAGCGCAGTGTCCACACCTGGCGGCTGCCGGCCGGTTCGGCGTACACGGCGCCCAGGTCGGCGCGGCCGTCCAGGTCGTAGTCACCGGTGACCAGGCTGACCCGGATCGGGTCGAACTCGCCCTGGGTACGCTGCCACAGCTCGTACGCGGGGGCGCCGTACCGCAGCGCCCACCAGCCGACGTCGGAGTTGCCGTAGTCGTACATCGCGATCAGTTCGTCGCGGCCGTCGCCGGTGACGTCGCCGGAGGTGAGCTTGGTGCGGTTGGCGCACCAGTTGCCGGCGCCGGAGTCGCGGAGCGTCTCCGGGGTGGTGGCGAAGGACGTACCGCTGGAGCGGTAGAACTCGGTGAGGGTACGGCAGCCGCCCATGTCCCGCTGGGTCACCAGGTCGGCTCTGCCGTCGCCGTCCATGTCGGCCAGCACCGGGTTGGTGGACTGCCAGGTCTGGCTGCCGCTGGCCAGCTGCAGCCAGGTGGTCGGCGCGCCGAGGTTGCCGCCCAGGAACACCATCGCCTGCCAGCTGCTGTTGTCGGTGTCGCGCTGCACCACGATGTCGGTCTTCCCGTCGCCGTTGACGTCGCCGGAGAGCACCCGGGCGACACCGAGCGACCAGGCCCAGCTGCCGCTGACCCACGCCGGGGTGTTCACCGTGTGGTAGCGGTTGCCGTCGGACCGCAGCACGTACAGGCTGATTGTGCGGCCGGCCTCCTCGCGCAGCAGCGCCGTGTCGTTGCGGCCGTCGCCGTCGAAGTCACCGGTGACCGCACGGGTGCGGTACAGCGGGAAGCCGCCGCCGTTGCCGCTGTCCCAGGCGGCGTACCCCTTGTGGAAGCCGCTGTTGCTCGCCGTGACGTTCCACACCGCGGTACGGCCGTTGCCGTGGTCGATCACGGTGGTGATGTCGGGGCGGCCGTCGCCGTTGGCGTCCTTCTCGGCGCGGGGCGGCGGGTTCGGGTTGTCCCAGGCCTGCAGGTCCCAGCCGGGCGAGATGCCACCGGCGTTGCCGGCGGCGTCGACGGCACGTACGTACAGCCAGGCGCTGGGGATGCCGAGCATCGGGTCTGGCCAGACCGTGATCGGGATGGTGGCGGTGCCGTCCGGGGCCGCCTTGACGCGCAGTGTCATCCGCTCCCGCTCGAAGCCGTACACGTACTCCGTCACGTCGGTGTCGCCGGCCGCCGGGCGCAGGGTGACCGTGCCGGTGACACCTGAGTCCAGCACCGGCTCGCCGTCGGGGAAGTCGGTCGAGGTGATCGTCGGCACCCCGGGCCGTACCGTGTCCAGCGTGAAGTAGCAGGCCGCCGACGCGCTGCCGGCGTCGACGCCGTCGCTGCTGGCCGCGCTGTAGCGGTAGACCGTACCGCCGACCAGCGTCCCGGCGGGCACCTCCGGCCAGGAGAACGCCGCCCCCGACGTGGTCGATGCCGAGGCCGAGTGGACCACGGTCCCGGCCGCGTCTCGGATCGACAGCGTCGTGGTGAGGTTCTGCCTGTCAGGGTCACTGGCGATGGCGCTGAACCTCGGCTGCGCGTCGTTGGTGACGGTGGGCGCGGACGCCGTGCCGCACTGGTGCCTGCCGTTGAGGTTGAGCTGGAACGGCGCCACCGGCGCGTTGTTGTACTCGACCACCATCCGGGCGGTGTTCGGGTGGAACCGCTTCCACTGGGTGTTGGCGCCCTCGTCCGGTGCCTTCAGACCGAGTGTGAGGTAGCCGGTGCGGTTGGTCGCCGACTGCTGCGTCCTGCTCGTCAGGCCACTGGAGACGAACTCCATGCCCTGGTCCGGCTTCGGGCAACTGCTCTCGTTGGCGCTCCCGGACCGGGTGTCCAGTTTGGTCAGCCAGAAGCCGACGCTGGTGGTGTTTCTCCAGGTCAGCGGCACCGCGGGGTCGATCGGCTTGGTGTGCCACAGGTCCACCGGGGTGGCCGTGCAGCTGGCCGAGTGGTCCAAGGTGATGGCGAAGTAGGCGCCGTGCACGATCGCGCCGTTGATCGGCTTGAGGTCCATCTGGAAGAACGACCGGTACGTCACCGTCGGCGACGACCAGTTGGAGTAGCCGACCTTCGCGCCTTCGCCGCGGTCGTAGTTCCAGTACGACTGGTCGGGGTAGGCCCGGTTCACGTGGGTCCAGCGGTACTTGTAGCCGGCGAAGGACGGGTCGACGTACACCGGGTAGCGGGTCTGGGGTGAGGTCAGCATCGCCTGGTCGGGGACGATCTCCAGAGCGCCCCGGGACATGCTGGCGGGCAGGTGTGTCGGGGTGCCGTCCGCCGACCACATCGCCGGCGTACCGGCGACGAAGACCTTCCGGCCCTTCGCGTCGGAGGCGACGGTGGTGCCGGTGGCCGTGGTGTTCAGCGACACCCCGCTGCCGCCGATCGGGTAGCGCAGCCGGCGCAGCGCCGGGTTGGCGGCCGCCTCCCGGTTCTTGATCACCAGTACCTGGGAGAAGCCGTCCGCTTCGACCGTCACCCGCAGGTCCACCCCTTGCATCACCTCGGGGTACGTCGCGGTGTCGCCGTCCAGCACCGGCTGCGGCAGCCTGCCCGGCCACCCCAGCCGTACCTCGGCGGGTGCGCCGTGGTGAGCCGCGCGGCGCAGCGTGACCAGGGGACCGCCGGCGCCGCCCGCCAGCCGGATGTCGGCCACGGCGGCGGTGGGGCGGACCGTACCGTCCAGGTCGCGGGTGAGGGTGGTGTCGACCGGGACCCAGCGCTCGCCCTTGCGCACCCGTACCGGCAGGGCGTACTGCTCCAGGCTCATGGTGCCGTTCGGGTTGGCGAAGATCCGGGTGGTCTCCGTACGTTTCGCCGTGACCTCCACCGGTTTGCCGGTACGCCGGGCCAGCTCGGAGGGCGTGGACTCGGAGGGCGATGGCTCGGCGGCCGGTGCGGCGGTGGGCCCGCCCGCTCCGGGTGAGGCCTGGGCGGCCGGTACGGCCGACCACAGCGGGACCGCGAGAGCCACCGCCAGGATCCCGGTCGACAACCTTCTACCAGATGTGCGCATCGCGATCACCCGTCACATCGTTCGGCCCACGACGGGGCACCCGGGTCGCAGCCCGTCCCAGGGTGCCCACACCATGGCAAGCCCGACCCGGTGCGGACGAGCTTTTCGAGGATCGCTGAAATGCCTGGTTGCCACGTAGCGTGTGCTGATGCGCCGTACCGTCTTCGACGCCGACCACGAGGCGTTCCGTGACACGATCCGCGGGTTCATCGAGGCCGAGGTGGTCCCGGTGTACGACGAGTGGTACGCCGCCGGCATCGTGCCGCGGGAGTTCTACCGCACACTCGGCGAGCTGGGCGTGTTCGGCATCTCGGTGCCGGAGACCTACGGCGGCGCCGGCCAGGAGTCGTACAAGTTCCAGGCGGTGCTCACCGAGGAGTTGGCGCGCGCCGGCGTGTCGTTCGGCGGCAGCAGCGTGCACGCCGGGCTGTGCCTGCCGTACCTGAAGGCGTACGCCACCGAGGAGCAGAAGCAGCGGTGGCTGCCCGGCTTCGTCACCGGCGAGACGATGTTCGCGATCGCGATGACCGAGCCCGGCACCGGCTCCGACCTGGCGGCGATGCGCACCACCGCGAAGCGGGTCGGTGACCATTACGTCCTGAACGGCGCCAAGACGTTCATCACCGGCGGGGTGCACGCGGACCGGGTGATCGTCTGCGCCCGTACCGCGCCACCGTCGGCGGAGGACCGGCGGCACGGGATCTCGCTGCTGGTGGTGGACACCTCCTCCGAGGGGTACGCGGTCGGCCGCAAGCTGGACAAGCTCGGGCTACGCGTCTCCGACACCGCCGAGCTGTCGTTCACCGATGTGAAGGTGCCGGTCGAGGATCTGCTGGGGGAGCCCGATCGCGGCTTCGGCTACCTCGGGCAGAACCTGCCGCAGGAGCGGCTGGGGATCGCGTACGGCGCGTACGCCCAGGCCGCCGCGGCGGTACGGTTCGCCGCGGAGTACGTACGGGCGCGCAGCGTGTTCGGCCAGCCGGTCGCGTCGTTCCAGAACACCAAGTTCGAGTTGGCGGCGTGCAAGGCCGACGTGGACGCGGCGCAGGCGGTGGCCGACCGGGCGTTGCAGGCGCACGACGCCGGCGAGCTGACCCCGGCCGACGCCGCGGCCACCAAGCTGTTCTGCACCGAGATCTCCTCCCGGGTGATCGACCGCTGTCTGCAGTTGCACGGCGGCTACGGCTACATCAACGAGTTTCCGATCGCACGGCTGTACGCCGACAACCGGGTCACCCGGATCTACGGCGGCACCAGCGAGGTGATGAAGCTGATCATCGCCAAAGACATGGGTCTCTGACCGCCGCTCCCGCCACGGCGGCCGCGTGGGGCTCAGGCGGTGACGGCGGGCTCGTGGCGTACCGGAAAGTTCACCGAGTTGGCGACGAAGCAGGCACGGTGGGCGTCGGCGTGCAGCGCGGTCGCCTTCGGCAGCATCCCGTCTGAGGCGACAGTCACCTCCGGGCGCAGCACCACCTCGGTGAAACGCCCGCCCTGGCCGTCCTCGGTCATAGTGCCGGCCGCCCGGTCCCGGTAGCTGGTGACCACGACGTCGTTGACCGCACACAGGTGCAGGTACCACAGCATGTGGCACTGGGACAGTGCCGCGACCAGCAGCTGTTCGGGGTTCCAACGCTCCGGATCACCCCGGAACGCCGGGTCGGAGCTGCCCTGGATCGGCGGCGGGCCGTCCGCGGTCACCTCGTGGTCCCGCCGGTAGGACCGGTAGCCAGCCGTGCCCTCACCCAGGTTGCCGGTCCAGGTGACCTCCGAGTGGTACGTGTGCAGCTTCGCCACGCGCTTCTCCTTCCGGGCCGGCCTCGCCGACCACGAAGATACGGCCCGGTCGGCCCCGCCGACCAACTCGCGGCGGGAAGTTTCCCGAAAACCGTTGGTCCACGGTGGCTCCGGTGCTCATGGCGGTGTCGGCGGATGCCGGCCAGGGTGAGGAGGAACGACCATGACGGTGTACGGCAGCACTGACTACCAACGGAAAGCCATCTCCGCACGGATCGCCGCGGGCGCGGGCGTGGTGGCACTCGGACTGGCGCTGATCGTGGTGCTGGCGACCTGCGCCGGCCCGCAGGGCACGCCGGGGGCGGCGGGTGGGCCGTCGCCGTCGTCCGGCACCGGTCAGGGAGGCGCTGTGGTGCTGGACGCCGGCCAGGGCGGCGGGGCGGGTGCCGGCTCGGGCAGCCCTGGTCCGAGTGCCTCGGCTCCCGGCGGCTCCGGCTCGGGCGGCTCTGGTGCGGGCGGCTCTGGTGCGGGCGGCTCTGGCTCGGGCGGCTCGGGTGGCGGTTCGGGGGCGGGAGGGGGCTCTGGCTCAGGCGGCTCGGGCGGTGGCGCTGGGTCGGGTTCGGGTAGCGGCTCCGGCGCGAGCAGTGGGCCTGGCTCCTATGGCGACCCGGGCGGCGGGGTAACGCCGACCGCCGAGGACTGCGTCGGCTACCACCCGGCGAGCCTCGCGGTGAAGGATGCCGGCGCCGTCGGTTGGCTGCTCGTCGACGGCGGCCACAGCCTCGCGTTGTTCGACACCCAGGCGGACGCGTACCTCGGGCTGAAGATGGCGAAGCACTACACCCGGTCGTGCTTCGTGGGCCGGGACAACCAGCGGCCGGACCGCTACCGCTACATCACCCGGTACTGGAAGGGCGACTCGGGAGATTCCAGCCTGATGCCCACCAACGACTGCCTGTCGTACAACCCGCACAACCTGACGGTCGAGAAGTACGGCACCGCCGGCTGGCGGCTACTCGACGGCTCCCACGCGATGCTGCTGCTGGACACCGCCGGGGACGCCGAGCGGATGCGCCTGGTGGCCGCGGGAAACAGCCGGCTGTGCTTCATCGGCCGCGGCAACAGCCGCCCCGACCGGCAGCGCTACATCGTCGAGTACTGGCTCGACTGACGGCTCCCGCCCTCCATGATCAACGGTCCGTTCATGTCGCCATGGCGACATGAA
>JBOGDE010000161.1:0-12675 GCA_050701695.1 Micromonosporaceae bacterium | reverse complement strand
GCCGGTGACGAACGCCTTGTTCCCGGCGCCGGGTGCGGACTGGTAGGCGTCCTTGACCCCGTCCTGCTTGGACAGGGCTGCGTACGCGGACCGGAACTTTTCCGCCATCTCCTGGGCCAGTTCCTGCGCCTCAGCGAACCGGTCGGTGGCCTCGCCGGTCACCTCGCTGGCGGCCAGGTGTCCCAGGGTCTGTTCGATCGAGCCCACGGCCGCAGCGGCGGACTTGGACATGTCGTCGGCGTACTGCTTGGCGGCCGTCAGGCTGTTGACCTCGGTGTTGATCGACTGCATGGGCTGGTCCTCCTTGGTGTTGCGGATCGGGGTCACCGACGCCATCCGGGACGTCGGGGTCTGGGGTGCGTGGTCCGGCAGCTGCGCCGACCCGCCAGGGTCGGCGGGACCGTCGGGGTCAGGACGCGGCGCGGGCTTGCCCGGCGTGTTCGAGTCGTCCGGGTCCGTGGCCTGCGCGCCGTCACGCTCGCCGCGGTTCGCCTCGTCAGTCGTCGCGTTCTCGCGCTTGGCGCGGTGTTTGGTCTCGGCGGCGTCCCAGGCGTCGTTCCAGCGGGTGGCCAGGTAGCGACGCAGGCCGGGTTTGCGCTCCGGCTTGCCGTTGGCGCGGCGCGCCTCCCGACGTTGGCGGGCGTCACGCCAGGCGTCGGCCCACAGGTCGGCCAGGTACGGGGCGAAGCCGTAGTTCGGCTTGCCGTTCTTGTGCGCGTGCTCCAGCCGGGCAAGCCGGACCTTGACCCGCGGCGGGGTCTGACCTCGCGCGGCGTAGGAGATGTCGGACACCACGACCTTGACCGCGTACAGGGCGATCACCAGGATGATGAGGGTCTCCATGTCACGCACCCCCGTCCTGTCGCAGCGCGGTGGCGAACTCGGTCATCACGGTGCCGACCGCGGTGAGCAGCTCGCCGCCGATGCCGGTGTAGATGCCGCCCGTGACACCCAGCAGCACGGGGAAGATCAGCGCCAGGTACGGCAGCGCCTTGGACGGCTTGTTCCGCGGCCACAGGTCCATGCCGAGCCACAGCCCGACCCCGGAGACCAGCGCGGCGGGCACGGCAACGCCGAACATCATCGCCGTCCCGACCGACGTGACCCGGCCGAGCGTCGAGCCGAGCCAGTGCAGCAACGTGCCGAGCAGGCCACCTCCGATGCCGAAGCCGGCGATGAGCATCAGCCAGCCGACGGTGCGCCGGGCAACTTTGCGCTTCCAGAGCACGGCGCCGACGATCAGGGCGAAGACCCCGGCGCCGCCTGCGGTGAGTAGTCCTTCCATGTCGTGCGTTCTCCTTCCGGGTCAGGGCAGCCAGGACGGCCACGGCAGCAGCCAGCCGACGAACTTGGTGTGGGCAAGGACCGTGTACAGCAGCAGGGCGACCGTGGTCCGTGACGGCCGCTGAGCGATCCACGCGACGTAGTAGGCGAAGGTCGACACCGGAATGCCGACCAGCCGGCACCACCAGATACCGCAGCCGCGGACGAACCCGGTCTGCGGTCCCCAGGCGGCGTGCCTGGCGTACAGCGACAGCTCCCGAAGCGACGCCGGGGGCTGCGACCACACCGTCGGCGGGGTCAGGTCGGCGAGCTGCCGATCCCACCAACGGTCACGCTGCGTGTGTGCGGTTTGAGGGCTTACACTCGCGGGCGCGCCTGCGCCCATGGACGCGTTGACCCCGGAATCGGCGACCTTCAACCGGCGCGGTGTGCGGTGTGCGGTATCACGTTCCGTAGTCATCTACGCCGCCCTCCCCTCGCCGTCGAGCACCTGGTCGGCGAGGCCAATCAGGTACTGCACAGCCATCGACGCGGCCCGGTCGGCAGCAGCCGGCGGCGCGGACTTCACCACGCCGCGCAGATGCTGCGCCGCGGCAAAGATCTGGTCAGCCGGCGTCGACGCCTCAGCCAGTCGCTCCGCGAGCCGGGCCCGGCGTCGGACCGCGCGCAGCTCGCCACGCTTCGGGCCGGCGCCCTTCTTGATGCGGTAACCCGCCATCGGTGTGGTGCCTCCTCTCCTCAGGCGGCGATCGCGCCGCCGTGGTGGGCTGGTTCGCACGTGATGGCCAGGTACGGCCAGCGCTCGCGGAGCACGCGTACGTACGCCGCGGCTTCCTCGGGGGTGAGGATCTGGTCGGCGATCAGGCGCGGGCCGAACCAGGCCCGTACGCGGTAGGTGGCCTCACGCGGCATCGCGATCGACCTCCCCCACCGGTCGAGGGCGTACGGGGGCGTGGAGCCGTTCGCGTCGGCGGACCGCGGGGCGTACGCCGTCGGCGTTTTGCCATCCGGCGTCGGTGTCCGGGTCGTAGAACGCGACACCCGTACCGGTGCGCTTGGCGCGGTACATCGCCGCGTCCGCACGCGAGAGCAGCGTGTGGACGGACTCGGTGCGCAGCACCCCGTCGGTACGGGCCACACCGACGCTGCCCCACACGGCGAACACGAACCCGTCGGCGCACATCGGTTCGGCGAGACGCTGCCGTACGGTCCACACGGTCGCGTCCGCGTCGGCGGCGTCGCATACGGAGATCACGGCGGCAAACTCGTCCCCACCGAGCCGGGCGGCCACTCCCCTGCCGTCGACGTACGCGGCGAGCCGGTGCCCGATCTCGGTGAGCGCCTGGTCGCCGACCTGGTGTCCCAGGTTGTCGTTGACCGGCTTGAAGTCGTCCAGGTCCACCAGCAGCACCAGATGAGCCCCGGCGGTGCGCAGCTGCGCCTGCGCGGCGCCGGCGAACCCCGCGCGGTTGTACAGCCCGGTCAGCGGGTCTCGCTCGGCCCGCCACCGTGCGATGGCCAGCTCCGCGCGCAGCTCAGCCACCTTCTGCGCTACCCACCACGCGGCGGCGCCGATCACCATCCCCGCTCCCACGGCCAGGCCCGCATCCTTCATCGCCAACACCTCCTCAGCCAGCAACTGACTCACCCACCGCGGTCAGGTGGGGACGAACCTCTGCGGATACGGCGGCCCGTACGGCCTCGCGCGCCTCCGCGACCCGCTTCTCACACCAGGACCGGCCGAAGCCCGTACGGGCCATCAGCGTCGGGTAGTCCGGACGCCACTCGGGGTCCGTACGCATCTGGTCGGCCAGATCCCGTACGACATCGCCCTTCGGCGTCCGTACGGACGGCTTGCGTACGGGTCGACGTACGGACCGACGGGGCGTCGCCGGAGCCGGCGCACGGTCAGGCTCGGTGTCCGGGATTTCGACCGGGTGCGCGGCGGCCGAGGTCCCCTCCTCACGTACGGGCGCCGGCTCCTCGGCCGGGGCCGTAGCGGTACGCAGCCGGCGCAGCAGCCGCATCAGCAGCTCGTACGCACCGATCAGCGCCAGCGGTGGCCACCCGGCGATCGCGATCTCGGCGACCGGGTCACGCCAGTCGTGCGCCACGTTCGCGGCGATCGACACCGCCGCCCCCAGGCACGCCAGCACGTACGCCAGCCAGTCACCGCGGCGACCAGCGCGGGAGTCGGCCAGCAGCACCACCGACGCGGCGACCAGCAGCCCGTCCACACTCAGCGGGAACAGCAGGGCCCGCCAACTCGGCTCGCCGTTGGTCAGCGCCCAGTCGTGCATGTGGCCGTAGCTGATCGCCCCGGCGATCCCGGCGACCGCGGTCACCGCGCCGACCGTCGCGCCCAGCAGCGACCAGCGCTCCAGCGCGGTCGTGGCGTGGCTCGTGTTCAGTTCCGACATCAGGCGGCCTCCAGTCCGTTCTTGGCGGCCCGCGCGGCGATCCACCGCTCGGCGCAGACCTTGTGGCAGGGCTTGTTGCTCGGCGAGAGCAGCAGCGCGAGGCGCCCGCAGAGCACGCACGGCCGGCGCCTCGGCGACACCCGGCAGGCGCGCCAGTCCAGGAGCACCGGCTCTGCGGCGGCGGTCAGCGGTACGAGGGAGCGCATGTCAGGCCACCGCCTTCCCTGCCTCGTGGCAGTCCCAGCACCGGTAGCCGGTCGACTTCGGCGGGATGTAGGTCAGGCGCCGCTCGCAGGTGCCGCACACCCGGCGGGCGGCTACCGCTGTCTGTACCGCGGCCCGCATCGCCGCCGTGACCTGCCGCTTCGGCCGAGCCAGGTCAACCCGGTACAGGTACGCCACCAACGGCTCGGCCGGGCGGCGCCGCCGGGGTCGCAGCACCATTGCGACCGGGTCCTGACCGCCGGGCCGCAGCTGCATCGCCGCGAGCTGCCGCCGGGTCGCCACACCGTCAGGGGCGCCGCGCCACAGGTAGACCGGGACGCCGTAGTGCCGACCATCCGGGTCGTAGCAGATGCGACCCTCGGCGTCGGTGTAGAGCGGGTACAGGGCAGCCATCACGCTGCCTCCTCGCGTGCGAGTACGGCGTCGACCTGGTCGAGCAGCTCGGCCCGCTCGTACTCGGTACGACCACCCCAGACCCCGTGCTCCTCGCGGCTGGCGAGAGCGAACACCAGGCATGCGGATCGGACGCCGCACCGGCGACAGAGCTCGACCGGGTCCTGCGCGTCGTGGGCGTCCTCCGGGAAGAACCGCGCCGGGTCCTCACCGCGGCACCGGCCTCCGCGACTGATCAGGGCGTGCAGGGCTGCCAAGTCCACGCTGCGTACTGCGTCGGCGAGCTGGACGGCGTCGTCCCGGAGCCTGCGTACCTTGCTCACCGGGCCACCCCCGGAAGCCAGGAGTCCACCCAGGACAGGCCGGTACGGTCGAGCGTCAGCCTGGCGCGGGTGACCGCGACGTAGGCGAGCATCGCCTCCGCGTCCGGGATCTTCGGGCGCGGCTCGTTCTCCGGCTGCTTGGGCTCCTGGAAGTCACCCGCGATCCGTACCGAGTCCCACTCGCGGCCCTTCGCCTTGTGGGCGGTGGAGACCACCACGTCGGCGCTGGACTCGTCGCTGAGCTGGTCCATGGTCGCGATGATCACGTCCGGCCCATGGGTGTCGACCAGCCGCACGAACACCTTCAGGTCGGCGCCGGCGGCGTCGTGCTCGACGTACTCCTGAAGCTCGCCCCAGGTGCGGAACGCGAACAGCTCCGGATGGTCCGTACCGAGCCCGGCCTTGAGCGTGATCGCGGCCTGCGCCAGCCGCTTGATGGCGCCCCCGCCACCGACCAGCGCGGCGCGCTGGCCGTCGTCCATGACGTCCATGACCTCGGAGACGGCCTCAGCGTTGGTACGGCACAGCACCGCGGCCGCGGCCGCGGCAGGCTCGACCACGGAGTTGATCCGGTCGTACCCGCGCAGCCGCAGCGGACTGTCCAGCACGGACAGCCACTTGTTGGCCTCTGCGGCCACGGCTGCGCCAAACCGGAACGACTGGCTCAAGTGCAGGTGCGCCTCAGCGGCGAACCGGCCCATAGCGTCGATCGCGCCGCGCCAGCCGTAGATCGCCTGGCAGCGGTCGCCCACCAGCACCCGCTTGGCGCCGTGCTGGGACTCGATGATGTCGGCGACCACCGGGTTGGCGTCCTGCGCCTCGTCCAGCAGCACGTAGTCGGCCGGCAGCGTCGGGCGCGACAGCTGCCACATCTTCAGGTAGCAGTCGTGGCTGAACCGCAGCTGCCCATCCACCGACGCGATGTCGACCCAGGCCCGGCCCGCCAGCGGCAGCACCTCGGCGGTCAGCGCCGCCATGTCCCCCGGCACGATCCCCGGCTTCACCGGCACGTGCCAGGCGCGCGGCTCCGGGTCCGCCGAGTGGCAGAACCTGCCGACCGTCTCCATCACGATCCGGGCCACCTGCTGCGGCGCCAGGATCAGCCCGGAGTCCAGCTTCACCGGCTCGCGGATCCTGAGGACGCGCGCGGTGTCCCGCGCCGGCACACGCGGTCCGCGCAGCCGGTGCCCGTACCGCTTCCCGATCGCCTGGAACGCCAGACCATGCGCCGTCGCACACCGCACCGACCTCGGGAACGTCTTCTTGGCGTCATCGGCGATCGCCCGGTTGTACGCGACGTAGATCCCCCGCGACTTCGGCGCCGCCGCCGCGAGCATCCGCAGCGTGCTTGTCTTGCCCGTACCGGCCCCGGCCTCGATCACCAAGTTCCGCACGGTGCCGAACGCGGCGACGATCTCCGCCTGCTCCCCCGTCGGCTTCACCGGTCACCCCCGGCGTACTCCACCCGCAGCCGACCGACGGCCGCGTGAGCCAGAGACAGGTGGGACGCCACGTCGCACGCGGCCACTCCCGCGCCCCGCAGGGCGTCAGCGGCACGCCCGGCCACCACCGTCGCGTCTTCGCCGTCCTGCACCGGATGCAGCTCGTCCAGCGCCAGGCCGTCCAGCTCCGCGTGCGCCTCCGCCGCTACCGCGACCTGGCCGCAGACCTGCCCCAAGCTGTGCAGTGCGACCGCCAAACCAGACAGCAAGTCGTACAGGTCAACCGGGTGCGGCAGCGTGGTCTCCGCACGCGTCGCGTAGGCCAGATACCGCACCAGTTCCTCGATCGCCCGAGTGGCCTCCGCCGTCTGCTCAGCCGAGTACGGACCGTCCAGCGGCCACTCTCGCGCCACCAGAGCCCAGCCCGAGACCTTCCCCCGACGCGCCATCACGCAGCACCACCCGGCACCGCGTAATCGGCCGCGTCGACCAGGCCGTCGGTCATCGCGTCCGACTCCAGCGCGTCAATCACTTTGGCCGGCACGATGTACCGACCCCGGATCTTGATCGCCGGAAACTTCCCGTCCCGGATCTCCCGGTACAGCGTCATGTCCGAGACACCGAACATGTCCGCCACCTCAGCCACCGTGTAGAACCGGGGCCGCTGTGCCGCGCCGGTACTCACCCTCCGCAGCAAGCTCACGAGCTACCTCCCATCGCTTGGCAACCTTATACACAAGGATGCACATAGTACGTAAGGACTGTCAACACTCGGCCCGTGGCGGGCCGCTACCCTGATCAGTTGATGTAGGTGGTTCAGCTAGGTACGCGAAGTGGAGACCACATGGCAGAGGCGATCGGACGCCCCGCGTACCTCCAGGTCGCAGACGACCTGCGCGACAAGATCGCCTCCGAGGCGATCCCGATCGGCACCGCCATCCCGTCCACGCAGCAGCTCGTCGACCGGTACGAGGTCTCCACGACGGTCGTACGCGCCGCGATCAACGAGCTGCGCAATGAGGGCTTGCTCATGGGCCAGCCGGGCAAGGGCGTCTTCGTCGTACGCAAGCCTGGTGAGAAGCAGCCCGACACCTCGGCGATCCTCGACGCCATCACGAAGCGCCTCGATGACGTAGGCGAGACCGTTCATGGCCTCGAACAGCGGGTCGAACAGCTGGAGGCTGAGCGCCAAGCGCCTCAACCCGGCGACTGAGGCCGCTGAGCCGCGCCTCCAGCTGGTCGATTCGATCGAGAATCCCAACGAGCTGCATTTCGACGGTGGAGGCCGTCATGCTCTGGCCCGACATCACGCCGCCGACTTCTCGTGCGCCGGGCGGTCGACCGTGCCGCGCCGACAAGACTCACGAGCACCGCACTGCCGAAGTGCCCAGTCGCCGCCGTGCGCGACCTTCGTCAGCAGCCAGGTAAACCCGACGACTCCCACGACAGCGAGAGCTGCTGTGGCGGGGACCCACGCCGGCAGGTCGAAGCCGTAGGCCGCGCCGAAAGCGAAGACCCAAGCCCCTGCGAGGCCGCTGGCGCCCATCGCCACAACACGCACGATCGCCCGGCCGCTGCCGGGTCGGCTCCGACCTGTCGTCATGTTGATCGCCTCCCTTGTTGGCTGTTCCGAGCCCGTTCTGGGCCTGAAACCAGGAGACGATTTGGCGGGCCCGCGCCGTCAGATGACGATGGTTAACACGGTCAACTCAGCGCGGTTAACAAGTGCCTTCGATGCGGACGCCGTGCATACTTCAGGTGATCGTGAGGTCACAGTGACCGGGGAGGCAGTGATGGCGTTCGGCCGTACGACCGATCCCGTCACGAAGTTGCAGGCCGCTCGTACCCGTCGGGGATGGACCCAGCAGAGAGCGATCATCGAGCTGGAGACCTGGGCGAAGCCCGGTAGGGTGCCGATCGCAACGCGAGCCAGCCTCAAGACGATGGTGTCCCGTTGGGAGAACGGCGAGGAGCCCGGCCCGGTCTACGTCGAACTCCTGTGCAAGACGTACGACGCCACCCCGGACGAACTCGGCTTCGAGACCCCAGACGACGCACCCACCTTGCGGGTTCCCCGCGTCCCGCCGCGGCTTACCGGGGGCACCGTTGAGTACTTCAGGAACGTGTTCGCACAACACCTGATTGCCGACAACCTGATGGGGCCGCACCACCTGGTGGACGCGGTGCGCGCGCAAGCCGCGATGCTCGACCAGGTCATCAACGCGGCGCATGGAGCGATCCGCCACGACCTGGTCGAGCTCGCGTGTCGGTACAACGAATTCACGGGCTGGCTCTACCAGGACGCCGGTGAAGCCCAGAATGCAGCCTCGTACACCGACCGCGCGATGGACTACGCGCTCGAACTGGGTGATTCGCGCGAGACGGCGTACGTCCTGATGCGCAAGAGCAACATCGCCGCCGACCTCGGTCAACACGGCCGCGGGCTCGGCCTGACCAGCGCAGCGCTCCGTGACCAGTCCAAGCTGCCACAGCAGGTGCGAGCACTCATCCTCTCGCAGCGCGGCCGGTCCCTCGCCCTCGCCGGAGAGGCCGACGACGCCGCCCGCACCCTCGATGACGCCTTCCACGCTGTTGACCGGTGGGACGGCGAGGCCGACGACCTGGCCTCGTACTGCAACATGCCGTACGTCGCGATGGAGGCAGCCGCCTGCTGGGACCTCCTGGGCAAGCCCGAGAAGGCAATCGCCATCTTCGAGCGCAACGCTCAGGACTGGCCCGCCACCCAGCAACGCGACCACGGCCTGTTCCTGGCCAGACTCGCCAGCTCGTACGCCGCCCAGTCCGACAAGGACCGCGCCTGCGGCACCGGTTGGCAGGCGCTGGAGACCGTCAGCCGCGCCACATCCGCTCGTGCCATGCGCGAACTCCAGCGGCTGCGTAGCAGACTGGTCGAGTGGCGCCGAGACGCCGAAGTCGCCGAGCTGAGCAACAAGATCCGGCAGCTGCTTCGGCCAATGTGAGGAGACTGCGACCCGATGCTGGATGACCTGATCACCACCGCCACGTCAACGGAGGAGTCCGAACGCGGCGCTTCCGTCGCGCTGCTGCCAGTCGGAAGCTTCGAGCAACACGGCAGCCACCTCCCGTTGATCACCGACACTGTGGTCGCCTGCGCAATCGCCGCCGAGATCGCGAAGTCCTACCCCGTGCTGCGCCTGCCTCCTCTGACAGTGTCCTGCTCCCACGAGCACGCCGCGTGGGCTGGCACCGTCAGCATCAGCGCCAAGACTCTGTACGCCACCATCAACGACATCGCCGCGTCGCTGGAGCGCTCCGGGATCCGGAAGTTGGTCATTGTCAACGGCCACGGCGGCAACTACGTGTTGAGCAACGTCGTACAGGAAGCCAACGTCACCGAGCCCCGGATGAGCCTGTTCCCGACCAGCCGCGACTGGGTCAAGGCTCGCGACGACGCCGGCCTGGTGAGCGACTTTCACGAAGACATGCACGGGGGTGAGATCGAGACCTCGATCCTCCTTGACGTCTGGCCCGAGCTGATTCGCCCCGGTAACGAGACCGCCGACCACATCGCCAATGACCGCAGCCACCTCCTGGTGCTCGGCATGCAGGAGTACACCAAGACCGGCATCATCGGCCGCCCGTCGCTCGGCACCGCCGAGAAGGGCCGCGCCGTTCTGACCAGCCTCGCCGCCTCATTCGCCCACCACGCTGCCGCACTCGGCGGCACGCCCGGGAGCGCCTGAGCATGCAGCTCGACGACCACTGGATGAGTTTGGCGATCGAGCTGTCTCGCCAGTGCCCTCCGTCCGCGGCCGCGTACTCGGTCGGCGCCGTGATCGTTGATGACGAGGGCTTCGAAATCTCTCGCGGATACTCTCGGGAGAGCGACCCAAAGATCCATGCCGAAGAGGCGGCCCTGGCGAAGCTCGACCCTCAGGACATCCGGCTGAGCAAGGCTACGCTCTACTCCACCTTGGAGCCGTGCTCACAACGCGCCTCGCGGCCACGCACCTGTACGCAGCTGATCCTCGCCGCGGCCATCCCCCGAGTCGTCATCGCATGGCTAGAGCCCAGCATCTTCGTTGCCAACTGCCAGGGCATCGAGATCCTGTCGGAAGAAGGCGTGTTCGTGCGTGAACTGAGTGACCTAGCGGCGTCCGCCAAGGTTGTCAACGCTCACCTGGGGTTCCGGTAGGAGGCACCTCATATAGATCGCGAGCCAACCATCGGCGCTATGAGCAGTGCGGATCGATTGTCTTGATAGTAATGTCGATCACGTCCAACGCATCAAGTATGTCGGGTACAGAGATAGGGCTAATTGCACCTAGGGTAGCGGGATCGTAGTCACATTGGTGCACGATCTTGTTGCGTCGATTGACTATTACGCCTACGGCGATTTTAGCCTGCTCGGCGTTTGCAAACGCCTTGCTCCAGATCGCCTTTATGCCGACCATGGCCATGGCGTTCGCAATGTCATCTGGTCGCTGGAACGTTTCGGCACCCAGCCGCTCGGCCAGAATGGACCTGGCGGCTAGCTCGCGAACCGCCGGGTTGGAGGTGTTGATTAGCGCAGCCACACCCTTAAGCGACATACCAACCCGGGAGGACGAGACAGCGGGCCGCCGACCTAACAGGATCTCCACACCAAGGTCCAGCACAACACCGTGAACGTAGCGGTCCAAGGCTGCAACACCTTGCACCAGCGCGGCACGATAGAGGTCGCTTGAGTTCACCAGTCCGTTCGTCATGCTCCCGATGGCCTGACCGAGTCCCACCAAGTCTCGCGCCCGGCGGAGATCAGAGAAGAAGTCAGTCAGTCGTGCCTTGGCCATCTGCCGCCACGTCTTCTGTGAGAGTCTCGATACGCTGCGCTAGGCCATCGAAGGTCGCCCTGAATCGCTGAATGTTCTCCGAGATCGCGTCCCAGACAATGCCAACTCGCTTAAGGTCGTCCTGCGTTAGAGCGAACACAGGCTTTCGCGCCCTCTGCGAGTCAGCGATGAGGGTATTGAACTCTGGGATGGACGCTAACCACTGATTGTCGTGTAACCCGGCCTCCAAGTACCGATCTTCGGGCAGCAATGCACCAACTCCAGCCAACGCGGGCTGCAACCTGGTAGCGAATGCCTCTTTTAAGTCCTGGAAGTATTTGTCAAAGCCCTGTGTCGGTTCTCCGCTACGGAGTCGATACCGTTGAACAATTATCCCCAAGAACTTCAGTGAAGGGGCTGGGAACGGATAATCTGCAGCAGCGAGTGCGTCCAGTTGCGCCGCACGCTCTGCCCATTTGAGCCACCGAGGGATGACCCTCGACAACGAGTCGAGCGCCATGACGGAGAAAATATCTGGACTTGTTGGGACTAGGAAATAGTCAGCTGTCGCGACGAGGTTCTGATTTATAGCGCCTAGGCCAGGGCTGAGATCCACCAGAACGTAGTCTGCCTCATACTGCAATGCGGTCAGCCGAAACAAGTGGTGAAAACTTCCTGGTAGGTTCTTCAATGCTTGTACTGACTCCGAGAGTTGTTGAGCAATGCCTAGCGATACCTCATCCTCAGCCAGCGCCACATGACCCGGTGCGAGATAGAGACCATCACATCCCTCAACAGCCACACACTCCACGGCCTGCAGCGGTCGAGGCCTTGACTGAAACGCCGGTTCGAGTGCTTCCTTGATGTTTCCCAAGGGATGTTTAGAATAGTAGGAATCGAGTCCCTCGGCTTCACTAAGATCGAGCACCATCCCGGTGAGGTTGCATTGAGGGTCTGCGTCCACCATAACAACGCGCTTACCGCGCTCTGCAAGCATCCAGCCCAGATTAAAGCAAGTCGTTGTCTTGCTTACGCCGCCTTTGTTGTTGAAGAGTGCGATTACCTTGGCCATACGGGCTCCCCAAATTGTCAGATCATTGACAGAACAAGAAAATAGGTGATTCCGGCGACAAAGCCAAACCCCGCTCGCCGATTGTCCACCGAGTGGCCGACTTCATGTAGCCAATCAGCTATCTATCTTACGACAAAGGTCTTCAGCAGCCAGTTCTTGTTGGCGTATCGGATCTCCAGCTCGTACTCGTCAACCCAGCCCTCGTTGCGACCATCCCGCTTGACCGCGGCCACCAGGACCTCGCGCAGCTCCTTGGGGTCGTCCGGGTCGGCCTCGGCGCTGAACTCTGCGCACTTCCAGCCGTCGCGCTTCAGGACGAAGTCCAGCATCTCGCGGTCCACCGCGACCTCCCCACTTCTCGACGACCTGGTGTTCCTCGTTGGTCCTCACCGTAGCCAAGTCCAGGCCCTGGGCGGAGATCCGCCGTGACGTGGTTCGTGACATGAAGCGGTGATCGGCATGGTTGCTGGAGAGGGTGTGGCGCGGTCCTGGTGTGGTGTTTGCGCTGGTAGTGGGCATAGTCCGCACCGTCGGCAGTCCTCCGGAGGCGGGAGCGCAGGTTCGAATCCTGCCGGGGGCACTGTGTGCCGGGCGCGCTGCCGGGCGCGCCAGCTTGTCATTGTGCGAACCTCGAATCGTTTCTGAATCGGGGTCAAGGTGCGCCGGACGGTTCTGTCTCGCTTCACCTTCGGGGGCGGCGCGCGCCGGTGAGCGCGTGCCCGC
>JBOGDE010000160.1:0-12719 GCA_050701695.1 Micromonosporaceae bacterium | reverse complement strand
CGGTGCAGCGTTCCGCGGTGGCCTCCGGATACCAGACGTGGGCGGTGCCGCCGGTGGTCGCAAACGACTGCACCCGGTCCGGGTGCTTCACCAGCAGATACCCCAGGTCCGTCGCGGGCCGGTGGGTGGTCGAGATGGTCAGGGGCACGTACTGATCCTCACATGCCCGTACCACCCAATTTCGCGCACAGCAGGCGGTGGTAGACGCTATTGCGGAGTGACCATGGGATCACGCCAGATCCGCCACCAGGTCTGGTCGTCCCGGCGAACACCGCCGGGTTCCATTGCGGGTACAGGGTGGTCGTAGGAAGCTGGAAGCTCACGCCCGGAGCTCGTCCCGGCGAACCCCGCCGGGCTCCATTGCGGCGAGGAACAGGCACAGCAGCCTCAAGCGGCGACCGGTGCCGCCGTCCCGGTGAACACCGCCGGGCTCCATTGCGGGCTGTTCGATCCGGTGTTTCGGGTGCAGGCGCGCAATCGGTGCCGCCCCGGGCACGGCACCGCCGGTAGCGTGATCTCCAGCGGAATCGGCGTGCTGACTAGCTCGGCACGGTCCTTCGACGCCCACCAGTGCCGACCGGAACACCTGCCGTGCGCCACGGTGAGCAGGCTGGGCACGGCGTACGGGCGGGGCGTTGACGTACCGTTCGAGTGCGAAGCCGTCGGCCCGTACCGCTCAATCTCGCGGGGACAGTGTCCTACACGAGGAGGGACCGAGCCCGTTCGTCCAGGTCGCGTGCGCCTGGCACGCCTCGGGCGCGCAGCGGTGAGAGGGCTCTCCGCATTGACGTGACGGCCTTACGGGTGCGGGTCGATCCGATCCCTGTCGTCACGTCCAGCATTCGACCCCATACCGTGCAGGCTTCCTCCAGTTGGTCCTGCTGGTACCGCATCTCTGCCTGCAACCCGTACGTCAATGCGGTGACGCGCCGGTAAGACGGGCGGCTGGCAGCGGACCGGGCGAAGAACTCCTCCGCCGACTGGTAGTCGCCGATCGCTTTGAGGGTCTTTCCGGAATGCGAATCGACTTGCGCCCGCGACGGTCCCCACTGGGCGACCCAGTACGGCATCTCACGTTCGTCCGCGCCGGCAATGATCGACTGAGCCCGGCGTACCTCAGCGGCTGCGCGCCGATTCTCGCCCGCGACCCCGAGGGCGCGCGCCTTCAGCACAGCGAACTGCGCGAGTGAGGCCCTGTCGGCCTTGCCGCAGATGGCGAGCTGGAATGCGCGATCGGCCAGGCCGAGCGTGTGTTCGGGTTGCCGTACGTCCATTCCGTGATGAGCGAGGGCACGCAGGATGTACGCGGCGCCGAGGTCGTTGCCCGCCTCGCGGGCCAGCCGGTAGCCCTGCAGGTAGTACCGCTGCGCAAGGCCCTCCTCACCCACGTCGTGGGCTTTCCAGCCCGTACGGTGTGCCAGACACGCCGCCAGCGTCAGCATTTCTGCGCGCTGTTCTTCGCTGGCGAATCTGGCTTTCGTCAGCGTGGCCACGTCCGTGGTGAGGTAGTGGACGAGCGTGGAGCGTCCATGCTGCCCGCCGTGCCGTTCGTCGATCATGGCGAACATGTTCGACATGTCCCGTACGGCTCTGATCTCCGTCCAGCCGACCTCCGAACCCGACTTCGCGGCGGCGACCCGCTCCACGTACTCGCTGGCAAATCCGAGAGGCAAAGCGGCGGCCGCCACCGAGTAAACGGCAGAGGTCAGGAATGCTCGCCGTTCGATATCCGCCCTTCCGACTTTCCGCAGGATCGCGACCGGATCGCCCTTGAGTGTCAGCCCCATCAGCGGGTTGTCGTCAACCAACTCGGCCCCAAGCACCACGCTGAGCCGCGCTAGTACCTCTGGCGAGGGTGCTACTCGTTCTCCGTGTTCGATCTGGGAGAGATAGCCGGGGCTGATGAATGCGCGTGCCGCTGTCTGTCGGAGTCCCAGACAGGCGGCCTTCCTTGCCCGCCGTACCTGTTCGCCGATATCGCTCACGGAGCGTCACCCCTTGTTTGCCACCGTTCGCTACCTGGATCTGACGGCCCTGACGCTGCCGATGTCGGTTGACGATACCGGCATGTCTCCGGCACCCGGGCAGTGCGACGGCCAGGTGTCGGTGACTTTCCAGGGACCGACCCGGCCCAGGATTACACCGGGTCGATCCCTCATCTGGAACGGCGAGGGGACTCACCCGGTGGAAGAAGTGATCGAGCTTGACGGCCTGGCGATTGGCTGGCTGACCGACGGCATCCTGAGCGAGGAGGTCGGTGAGGATGGGTAGCCGGCGCGCTCACATGTACACCGTCCGGCCGTCGATCGGTGGGCCGCCGATCCTCACCACAGTGGTGGATCGGAACGCCGGAACGCTGGCATTCACCACCGCGAGCGGCGAGACGTTCACGGTCGACGTACCGACCGCGCGCGCGATGTGGATCACGATCCAGCAGGCGGTGTACGACGGGCGGTCGCTGGAGCCGGATGGCTCGATGCTCACCACGGCGCTCGACCGGGGCACCGGCCAGCGCCCGGCCGGACGGCGTGGTGCGTGGTGATCGCGCTCGACGCGGCGGGGTTCGCCGGGTGCGCCCGTGAGCAGGTCCAAGCGGCGGACGCGATTCTGGCCGGCCACCGCACCCGGGGACCGATGTGTTCCTGCGGCCGGCCACTGCCATGCCCACAGGCGCTGGCCGTACGGAGGCGGCGCGGGTACTTCGCGGCTCATCTGGCGCGTCGCCGACCCGCTGTGGGGCGGGCGAGGATTCCCCCGACGGCTGGGGAGGGAGCCGGGGTCAGCCCGCCCGGGGCAGGAACCACACCAGCAGCATCACCACGGTGACCGCCGCCAGCGAGCCGACCGCCGCGAACACCGCGCCGCGGAGCTGGGCGGCGGCGGTCGTCGCGTGGCCGCGGTGCCTCGCGTACCAGGCTCGCAGGGCGGTGTTTTCGGTGACGTCGGTGGCCACCGGCCAGCCGTACGCGGTAGCCCAGCAGCAGCGCGGTGCCGGCGGCGCCCAGCCCGGCCAGGAGCACGATCGCGATCAGCACCTTCGCGCCGGTCCCGATCCCCGCCAGGGCGTCCTTGGCGGTGGCGATGCCGGTCAGCGAGAACAGCCCGTACAACGCGGTGACGGCGCCGAGCCACTTCTCGGCGGCGCCCTGCACCCGGGTGTTCTGGCTGGCGAGCGCGTCGTCGAGAGCCCGGTTCGGCGCCAGCAGGCTCATGTCGGTCTCCGGGGCGAGGGCGTACCCGCCGGCGTCCTGCCGGGTCAGCCGGACCAGCCAGTAACGGCCGCAGCCGCCGCGTACCCCCTGAGGTTGGCCGTGGTTGACGGAGCAGTTGCAGGTGATCAGCCGGTGTTACCTCCCTTGTGACGGTGCGGGTGAAAGCGGGCCAGGCGGTGCCAAGAACGAGCTTGGTGGAGCCGCCTGACCGCGTCTGGCGATTGGGGTCGGTGCGCGCCGTGGCGCGCGGTTGGCGAGCGACATGTGCGGGGGCGGGCACAGCCATCCGATGGGTACGCCGTCGGCGACAGCCTCGTCGCATTATTCGATCGCCACCGGCGTGCCTGTCCGAGCAACGGTGACCGCCTACGCCAAGCTTCTGCCCGGTCGCTGTCGAGGCCATCGAGATGGCACGCGCGCTCATCCGCGGACAGGCGCTAGGGGTGCTCACCTCCAAGGCGACCGCGACATGGCCGCCCAACTCGACTTTGCCGTCGAGCAGGCGGTACGCGCCTTCCTCGGCGAGGCCACGCCCGACGTCGGCCTCATCGGGAGGAGGAGGGCGCTACCGGGCCCGACAGCGACCTGCGATGGGTGCTCGATCCCGTTGACGGCACAGCGAACCTTGTACACGGCTTGCCGCTGTTTGCGGTTTCGCTCGCGCTCGTGGACGGCAAACGCCCCGTGTTCGGCGTCATCGACCTGCCTCTGCTCGGCAGCCGCTATGCCGCAGTCGAGGGACAGGGCGCCCGCGTCGACGGGCAGCCGATCCAGGTCAGCAACACAGCCAATCTGACCGACGCGATCGTCACCATCGGTGCGGGTGCCCAGAAGAAGAACGACATAGGCTGGCTGTCACCTCCCTGCTCGCCGGACAGGTGCAACGGGTCCGGATGTTCGGCACCGCCGCCGTCGACCTCGCCTGGCTCGCCCACGGCCGCACCGATGCGACCGTGATCCTGTCGAACAATCCCTGGGATATGGCCGCGGGAGTCATCATCGCCCGGGAGGCTGGCGCCATCGTTGCCGACGTGGACGGGTCACCGCACACCTTCGACTCTCACGCAACGATCGCCGCCAACCCAGACCTCATCAATGAGATCCTCCAGTTGGTACGTCAAGTCTCGGTCCTTTCAGGGGCGACGGGTTGACTGGGCCTCGCTGTCCGGGACGTACGAGTCCAGCGCTTCCCGCAGCATCGCCGGGCCGAATTCCAGGCACGCGTACAGCTCTGACATCGGGGAAGCGGTGTTGCCCTCCCGTACGCCCGGCTGCGTCATGATCGGCTCCCCTGTCCACATGGCGTCCTCGTCCCGGTCGCGGTAGGTCCACACCGCGCCGCGCTCTCGCCGGGCGACCTCTCCCACGTACCAGGCGGCGCCCTGCAAGAACAGGGCGTCCTCCGCGGCCTCGAACTCGGGCTCGGTGGCAAACCGGTCCCGCACCAGGCCCCCCAGCACATCCAGCGATTCGGGCGAGAAATCCCATGCTGCGGGTTTCCCGGTCTCCTCGGTCCACGCGGCGAACGTCCGCTCGCGCTTGGCCAGCCAACCGGCCAGCCACGGATGCCGGGGCTCTTCAGGCAGTGGGTCCACCCCGTGCGTGTGCTGCTTCACGGGCTCCCAACCGGGGCGCTGCTCGCGCAGCGCGGCCACGGCCTCGGCGAGACGGGTCGCCGTGTTAGAGAAGACCTGCCCGGTGCGCTCGGTCAGCGCCTGCTCGATCAGGAGCAGGGGCGCCAGTGCAGCGAGCCCCAGCGCCTCGTCAGGGCAGACCACCGGCTCACCGTCCAGCTCCCCGAGCGACGCCGCGGTGTCCCAGCCCCACGCGCCGCCGCCGATGGTGAGCAGCACCTCGCCGAGATAGGCCATGGCGTCGTCGCAGAACCCGCTGGGCAGCGCACGCTCGCCGTCGAGGGTGTAGTCCACTAGACCCGTCTCAAGGTAGGACAGCGACTCGATGGTGTAGTCGAGCTGGATCTCCTCGGGAAGGTGGTCGTCCCTCAGCCGGTCGAACGCGTCAGGGATCTGATCGATCCAGAAGTAAAGGTCCGTCGAGCCCCCGGTGCGCGCAGTGTCTCCTCCGCTCATGCCCAAAGGGTAGGTCCCGCCGCCAACAGCACGGCATGGCTCGCCGCCCTGCGCGCTGTCCCTTGACCCGCTGACGGATTGATGCACGCGAGCTATGTCGAAAATGGATCTCTGAGTCGCAAGTGGACACGGTTGTCTACGATGCGTGGTGGCGGCGTCATGACGGGGCCCGTCGCCGTCTCTTACTGTCCTGCCCCTCAGGGAGAATCCTTGAGTCGTCTCACATGGACACGATCCCGGCTGGCCGTACGTACAGCGACTCTCGCCATCAGCGTCGCTCTCCTCGCCGGCCTTGCCTTCCTTGACCTGCCGGAGGCCGCGGCTGCGCCGTCCGGGCGCTGCGACAAGGTCTACGGCACGCCGACCACCCCGCCGCCGCAGACAGACCTGCCCGGCTACAACGGCCGCGACCGCACTCCGGATGCCGAGCGGTACGTCTACGACTACGACAACCCGTCCCTGGGCTACGACGGTCTGGAGCTCCCCGCAAGCCAGCGGGAGCTGAAGAAGTACGGCACAGACCCGAAGAAGTGGAAGGGCAACCTCCGCGCGCAGATCTACGCCCATGGAACCGCAACCAGGCCAGCGCCAAGCCGTGGCCCAAGAGCGACTTCAAAGGGTGGCTGAACGCGACCATCCGCCTGGAGGGCAACCGTAACCGCGGGGGAGCCTTCCAGCGTCAGGTCGTACGGCATTACAAGCTTGGCGGCCCGAACTGGATCTGCGAAGGATCGCTGAAGAAGCTCGACCCGAAGCTGCACCGCGAGCTGAAGAAGGAGCTCGGGGACAAGTTTCCGCGCAGCGACCGTCGATTCGACGCGGTCAACACGCGCGACAAGATCATCTACGAGATGAAGTCAGGCTGCAGCCTCGACCCCGCCGAGATCAACGTCGACAAGGCGCTGGCGAGGCGCGGCTGGCGCGTGGTGTACCTGTGTGGTGAGGAACCCGACAAGGCCACCAGGCGGAAGCTCGCGGAGACCGACTCCCGCGGTCGCGGCCGGATCGATGCGTACCGGCACAAGGCCACGCCGAATCCGCGCTACCAGACCACCCCGTACACCAGGAACCCCGGCATCATGAACCCCGACCCCAACCGGGCCGGAAACGGGGCCGCGCTCCGTATGGTCAACGGCTCACCCCAGAGCCCAGAGCAGGCCAGGCGGATCGCCACGGCCGAGCGTGGTGGCCTTTATGGATCGCAGCGTATGCGGGGGCCAGGCGGGGTGGACTTTTCCACGCTCGAGCTGCGATATGTCGGGATGCCCGCCAACGGCAGAGGGCTGGACTACTCGTTCAAGGCCGGTATCAACCCCGACCCGGACAACAACCCCTCGTCGGGCGGGTTGGAGAAGGCCCAGCTGGCGTCGGATTCCTTCTTCACCTGGCTGGCGCTCACGCCGGAGAAGTTCTGGGTAAATCTCAACCCGGACCAGCCTGACAAGATCATGGACGACAAGTTCGGCAAGACGGATGCCGGACGGGTGCTGCTTGAGGCCGACCTTGAGATGAAGCACGACTTCGCGGACGCGATGAATCCCAAGACGCGGCGAGGGGCGTTGTTCTGGGACTCGTTGGCGCGCCGGAACGGGGCACCGTGTCTGCATTCGATGAGGAACTGGATCGAGCCACGGCCGGCGAAGGTGCGTGAGCAGGACGGCGGCATCTACATCCTGGATGCGCCGCTGAAGCTCAGCTCCGTGCCGCAGAAGTTCAAGACTCCTCCGGGGTCGGGGGGCAAGCAGTGTGACCTGACCGAGGTGGAGATCCAGCACAACCAGCGGATGGTCAACAGGATGATCGTCCCGGAGGTGGAGAGGCGGATCAACGAGAAGCCGACGTACGGCGACCTGCGGCGGGTGTACACCTCGCGGGTGGCGGCGGAGTGGGTGAAGCAGAAGAACCCGTCCGAGTTCAGCAGGATCATCGGCGGCAACGACGTGTCGCGCTGGCCGATCCGTGGCCAGAAGTGGGACAGGCACGACACGTACCAGCGGTACCTGAAGTCCTACAAGGAGGGTGACTACAGCTTCGAGCGGGAGTACGGCGGGAGGGTGTACGTCTACACCGTCGGCGGGGTGGACTTCCAGAAGTCGCCGAAGCGGAACGTCACCAAGGCGCAGTTCGATGTGGAGAACCCGAAACTCCCGATCGTGACGGACCGGTCGAAGATCGCGCCGCGCGACTACCGGGACACCGGCAGGCAGTATCTGGGTGCGAACACGCAGAGCGTTCCATCGGCCCCGAGTAATCCGGGTCCAAGTCCGTCACCCACGACCACGAAGCCGCCGTCGACGCCCCCCTCGGAGAAGCCAGGGGCGGGCCCGACGAAGCCGGGCGGCGGTGGCGGTCTTCCCAACACCGGTCTCGGCGTTCCCCTCGGCTGGCTCGCGGGCCTCGCCGCGGGCCTCATCGCGGTCGGCGCGGGACTGGTCTGGTGGATGCGCCGCCGCAGGCCATCCGAGGGCTGACCGCCTGATTGCGTCGGCCCCGCCCCCGCTTCACGCAGCAGGGGGCGGGGCCGCGCCGCTGGTCTACCCAACCGACAGGGCAAGCCGGCGGACCTGCTCGATGACCCGATTCCCCTCCGGCTACGTGGCGTGGTCGCCGTGGTGTAGGACGCTGTCGATGGCGCGGTGCAGATCGGAGACGCGGACGGTGATGGTGGCGTCATCGGCCAATTCCGTGAGTCCGGCTTCAACCAGGTCCCGGATCAACTGGCTCGGGGTCACCCCGCGCCGTTCGGCCTCGGCGAAGAGCTTCTCCACCAGATCGCGGGGCATCCGTACGGACTGCACGATGGTGGTGCTGCGGGGCTTGTTGACGGTGGCGTTGGACCAGTCCCTGTCGTCCAGCGCTGCGGTGGCGGCATCGAACTTGCTCATCACTGATCCCTCCTGACCTGCCGCCATCCGGCACCTACCAAGTGTATACACATGTAAACACCTGGAGGGTACGGCGGCGGAGGGGTCAGCTGGTGATGTCGCGGGTGGTGAGGCGGGACCAGGCGGCGGCGCCGAAGATCGCTACGTACGCGGCGGCCGAGAGCAGGCCGGGGCCGACGCTCTGGGTCGCGATCGGGTCGCGGAGCAGGTCGCCGAATGCCAGCCACCAGTGGGTCGGCAGGTAGTCGTGGATCGGGGACAGCTGCTCGATGGTGTTCAGGATGTGGCTGGCGATCGTGACCACGGCGACCGCGATGGTGGCGCCGACCGGCTGCTCGGTGAGGGTGGAGACGAACAGCCCGATCGCGCCGACGGCGGCCAGGCACGCGGCGATGTACAGGCAGACCAGCAGCAGCCGGCCGAGCCCGGCGGCGAAGCCGATCCGGGTGCCCGACAGCAGGGTCAGCTCTCCGCCGCCGAAGTACGCCAACCCGACCAGCACCCCGGTGGTGGCCACCGCGAGCACCGCGACCAGCGCGAACGTCACCACCCCGGCGTACTTGACGAGGAGTAGCCGGCCGCGACCCGCGGGGACGGTGAGCAGGTAACGCAGCGTGCCCTGGTTGGCCTCCCCAGCGACCGCGTCGGCGGCGACCGCGGCTACCGCCAGCGGCAGGAACAGCCCCAGCTCGACGGTGAGCGCGGTGAGCGCCACGAACAGGCCGTTCTCGGTGATCGAGCCGAAGAAGTCCGGCCCGCCGCCCGACCCCGGCGCCGTCCACCACACCGCGGTCGCGATGATCACCGGTACGGCGCACAGGATCGCCAGCGCCACCTGGTTGCGCCGCCGCCCGAACACCAGCCGCAGCTCCGACCGGTAGAACCGGACCCACGAGAGCCCAGGCAGCCGCACAGCCTCAGCCACTGACATCGAAGCCCTCCCCGGTGAGCGCCACGAACACGTCCTCCAGGTCCGGCGGGATCAGCCCGAAGCCGCGTACCGGTACGCCGTCGTGCACCAGCTCGGCGAGCACCTTCTCCGGCGGCAGCTCCCCGGCGAGCGCCACCACCCCGCCCGGCTCCGGCGCGATTCCGGTCAGGCCGAGCCGGCGCAGCGTGGCCGCGGCGTCGTCGGCGGCATCGGTCCGTACCCGCAACCGGTCCACAGTGGAGGTACGCAGCTCCGCCAGCGGCCGCTGCGCCACCAGTTTCCCGAGGTGCATCACCCCGACGTGGTCGCAGATCTGTTCCACCTCGCTGAGCAGGTGGGTGGACAGCATCACGGTCACGCCGTCGTGAGCCAGCGACGTGATCAGGGCGCGCACCTCGCGGGTGCCCTGCGGGTCGAGGCCGTTGGTCGGTTCGTCGAGGATCAGCAGCTGGCGATCACGCAGCAGTGCCGCCGCGATCGCAAGCCGCTGCCGCATCCCCAGCGAGTAGGCCCGGTAGCGCTTGCGGGCGGCGGCGGACAGGCCCACCCGTTCCAGCGCCGCGCCGATCCGGTGCTCGCTGCTGGCGGCGTCCGCGGTGGGATCCGCCGCGTCGAGCCGGCGCAGATTGTCCCGCCCCGACAGGTACGGGTGGAACGCCGGTCCCTCCACCAGCGCCCCGACCCGGGGCAGCACCGTCGCGGCGGCGTCCGGCATCGTGCCGCCGAGCAGGGCGCAGCTGCCCGCCGTGGGGCGGATCAGCCCGAGCAGCATCCGGATGGTGGTGGTCTTGCCGGAGCCGTTGGGTCCGAGGAAGCCGTACACCGAGCCGGTCGGCACCGCCAGGTCGATCCCGGCCACCGCGACCTGCCCACCCCGGAACCGCTTGGTCAACCCCCGCGAGCTGACCGCCAGCCCCGGTACCGCTCCACTCACTTGCCGGCCTTGAGCTGGGCGTCGGGGTGCTTCGCGGCGGCGTACAGGGCGTCGGGGGTGACGGCGCCGACCAGCACCCGGCCGTCGTCGGTGAGCAGCGCGGTGAACAGCTTGGTCTTCAAGACCCGGCCGCTGCCCCAGTCACCGGAGACCTTCGGCAGCTGCTCCAGCATGTCGGTCAACGACTCCGTTGTGGTACGCGGTCCGCGCCGCTGCGGCGGCTCGGTGGGTTCGCCGGTCTTGTCGGGGGTACGCATCACCAGCACCGTGGTCCAGCCTTCCCCGACCGTCGCCGTCCGCGAGCCGGCGGCACCTGGCCCCGGCCGGGCCGGCATCCCCGGCTTGTCCAGCTTGTCGGTCGGCCGGTCCGAGTGGGGGCCCCGCTCGGGCGCGGTGAGCGGGCGCTCGGTGACCTCCGTACCAGGCGGAGGGGTGAACCTGAACTGGGCCGGGTCGGGCTGGGCGAAGCTGACCTGGGTGAAGCCGACCTGCAGCGCCGGCTCGGCACCGGAGTCGGCGTAGACCTGCACCCGCAGCGGTACGTACTTCTCGCCGTCGACGGCGAGCCGCACCTGGCGTACTAGGGAAGTGTCGTCGCGCGGGGTGAGCACCAGCTCGTACGCGGCGCGTCCCGCCACCCGGGCGGTGCCGTCGGTGGTCACCTTGGTGCTCGGGTCCAGCGCCTCCAGGACCTGGTCGGCGGCCTCCTGTGGGGTACGCGGTGGCCGCATCGGCGGCCGGCGCGCCGCGTCCCCAGCGGGGAGCCGGGTGTGGGTGGCGGTCTTCTCCTCGCTGTGCCAGGTCCACAGATCCTGGCCGTTGCGGATCACGTCGGACTCGCCGAGCGTGCCGAGCAGCGCCATCCGGAACCGCTCCGGCCCGTCGTACCAGAGGCGAAGGGTGTGGCTGCCGTCGACCAGTGAGGCGAGGTCGGAGCTGTTGCGGCCGGTGCCGACCGGCAGTGACGGGAAGCCCAGGTCGGCCTGCTCCACCACGGTGCCGGAGAGGCTGGTCAGCGGCGCGGTCTGCATCCTGACCAGCAGGTCTTCGGCGCTGCGCTTGGGGAGGCTGGCGTCGGCGTACAGCAGCTGGGTGGCGCCGCCGGCGGCGAGCACCGCGACCGCCACCGCGGCGGGCGCCAGCCACCGCAGGTACGGGCGGGACGAGAACACGGACACGATTCCCCCTCCGGTAGACCCTCTCCACAATGCGCCGCCCCCGCTGTGGAGAGGCTGAGAGTAGCCACCGGCGGCGGGGCACCAGGTGGCACGCTGGGTACGTGAGGCTGCTGGTGGTCGAGGACGAGGAGCGGTTGGCGCGTGCCCTGCAGCGCGGGCTGACCGGCGAGGGCTTCGCCGTGGACATCGCCACCGACGGTCCGCGCGGCCTGGAGGCGGCCTGGCACGGCCAGTACGACCTGGTGATCCTCGACGTGATGCTGCCGGGCCTGTCCGGTTATCGGGTGATCCAGACGCTGCGCGCCGAGGGCAACTGGGTGCCTGTACTGATGCTCTCGGCCAAGGACGGGGAGTACGACCAGGCCGACGGCCTCGACGCCGGCGCCGACGACTACCTGACCAAGCCCTTCTCGTACGTGGTGCTGCTGGCGAAGGTGCGGGCGCTGCTGCGCCGGGGCGCCCCCGAGCGGCCGGCGGTGCTGCGGGTCGGGGGGTTGACGCTGGATCCGGCCAGCCGGCAGGTCGCCCGGGACGGCACGCCGGTGTCGCTGACGATGCGGGAGTACGCGCTGCTGGAGTACCTGATGCGCCGCCCCGGCACCGTACTGTCCAAGATCGAGCTGCTCGACCACGTGTGGGACGCCGCCGAGGACACCGACCCCAACGTGGTCGAGGTGTACGTCGGCTACCTGCGCCGCAAGCTGGGCCGCGACGTGGTCGAGACGGTACGCGGCGCCGGCTACCGCCTCGCCGTCGCCGACGCCTCCCCCGTGATCAACGGTCCGGCGACGTCGTCATGACGACATGGATGGACCGTTGATCATGGGCGGACCGAAGCGGCCGGAGCGGCCGGAGCGGGCAGAGCGGCCGGAGCGGGCAGAGCGGCCTGAGCGGGCGGAGCGGGCAGAGCGGGCGGTGCCGGTGGCGTGGTGGCGGGGGCTGTCGCTGCGTACCCACCTGACCCTGATCGGGATCGTGGGGCTCGCCGTCGGGCTGGTGCTGGGTGGCGTGGTGCTGGTGACGGCGTTGAAGTACACGTTGCAGCGCACCCTGGACGAGGGGGCGCTGCGTACCGCCGAGGACGTCGCGGCGCTGGTCGACTCCGGCGAGCTGCCCGACCCGATCCTGACCGGCGAGGGCGGCATGGTGGTGCAGGTGGTGGACGCGCGGGGCCAGATCCGCGCCGCGTCACCGGGCGCGGATCGGCTGGTCGGGGTGCTGCGCGGCGACGAGCTGGCGGCGGCGCGGGGCGGGGCGCGGTTCGACGTACCGGGAGAACGGGCCGGGCTGAGCGGTGAGCTGCGCGTGGTGGCGGTGCCGGCGGGGCCGCGCTGGGACCGGCAGACCGTGGTGGTGGCGGTGCCGGCGGAGGGCCACCGGGACACGCTGCGGATGCTGCGCCTGACCCTCTGGGTGGCGTACGGGGTGCTGCTGGTCGGGTTGGCGGCGCTGCTGTGGTGGGTGGTCGGCGGGGCGCTGCGCCCGGTGG
>JBOGDE010000159.1:0-12867 GCA_050701695.1 Micromonosporaceae bacterium | reverse complement strand
TCGCGGGGCCGGCCGGGCCAGGCCGGGCCGCGTCGGGCCGCGCAGCGCCGGGCCGGGCCGCGTCGGGCGTAGCAGGCGTACCAGTCATCGGATCTCCAGAGTGCAGCACTTCGGTCCACCTCCAGCTTTACGCAGCTCGGACAGATTTACCCGCACCGGCACGTACCCGCGATCCTCGAGTTGGCCGGCGAGCCGCTCCGCCTCGGCGTTGAGCACCACGTGCCTGCCGTCGCTGACCGCGTTCAGCCCGAGCACCGCCGCGTCGGCCTCCGAGGCGATGATCGCGTTCGGGTACAGCTGTTCGAGCACCTTGCGGCTGCCCTCGGAGAACGCCTCCGGGTAGTACGCGATGTTCGCCGGCCGTGCGGGGCCACCCGACAGCGGGAACATCGCGGTGTCCAGGTGGTAGTAACGCGGGTCGACCAGCCGCAGCGTGATCACGGGCCGGCCGAACGCGTCCTGCACCTCGGCGTGCGCGCCCAGCTCGGTACGGAAGCCGGTACCGGCCAGCACCAGCTCACCCACCGGCGAGTCCACCAGCAGGAAGTCGCCTTCGCCTTCGTTGACGTACTTGGGCACCTGCACCGGGTAGCCCGCCGCCTCGAACCAGGCCCGGTACGCCGGCCCCTCGTCGGCCCGCTGCGGGTTGCGGAACTGCGCGCCGTACACCCGGCCGTCCATCACGAACGCACCGTTGGCGGCGAACACCATGTCCGGCAGCCCGGGCAGCGGGTCGATCAGGTCAACGGTGTAACCCAGCTGCCGGTACGCCTCGGTCAGCGCCTCCCACTGGGTCACCGCGAGCGCGGTGTCCACCGGCTGCGACGGGTCCATCCACGGGTTGATGGCGTACTCGACGGCGAAGTGCGTGGGGCGGCACATCAGGTAGTGCCGCTGGCGCTGGCGGGTCGCGGCGGGCGCGCCCAGGGTTGACTGCATCGACGCTCCTGGCTCGTGGGGGATGCGCGGCGGGATGCTTGAAGGCTAGGTCCGCATGCTGTCGGCTGACCATTGCGCGTCGTTGCGTTCTGGCAGCGATCCATTGCGTCTATGGCGGCTGGTACGGCTGATCCTTGCGCCGTGATGGGACCGAATCCGGCGCTTAACCCGACGTTGACCGGGGGCTTGATCCACCGACCGGCCGCGCCTGATAGACATGGCGGGATGGAGCCCGTTGCGAACCGCCGGCTGGTGCTGGCCTCGGCCAGTCCGGCCCGGCTGGCGCGGCTGCGCGCGGCGGGGATCGAGCCCGCGGTGACGGTCAGCGGCGTGGACGAGTCGAGCGTGACCGAGCCGGTCCCCGGGCGGCTGGCGCTGCACCTCGCGGAGCGCAAGGCCGAGGCGGTGGCGGCGGGTACCGAGCCCGGCCCGCTGGTGCTCGGCTGCGACTCCGTCCTGGAGTACGCCGGCGAGATCTACGGCAAGCCCGACGACGCCGAGGACGCGGTGGCGCGCTGGAAGCGGATGCGGGGCGGCACCGGCGTACTGCACACCGGCCACTGCCTGATCGACACCGCCAGCGGCCGCCGGGTCGCCGAGTCCGCCGATACCCTGGTCCGGTTCGCGTCGGTCACCGACGCCGAGATCGCCGCGTACGTGGCGACCGGCGAGCCGCTGCGGGTGGCGGGCGCCTTCACCATCGACGGCATCGGCGGCGCCTTCGTCGAGGGCGTGGACGGCGACCCGGGCACCGTGATCGGCCTTTCCCTGCCACTGCTGCGCCGCATGCTCGGCCAGCTCGACCTGAGCATCACCGATCTATGGGAGATCTGACGATGGCCAACCGCACCCTGACGATTACCGACGAGGTACACCAGTACCTGATCGACCACAGCACACCACTCGACGAGGTCGCCCGGGACCTGATCGAGGAGACCCACGCCAACCTGCCGAAGCAGTCCGGGATGCAGATCGCGCCGGAGCAGGCCGGCTTCCTCACCCTGCTCACCCGCGTCCTCGGGGTACGCCGCGCCGTCGAGGTCGGTACGTTCACCGGCTACTCGTCGCTGGCGATCGCGCGCGGCCTGGCCGAGGGCGGCAGCCTGCTCTGCTGTGACGTCAGCGAGGAGTGGACCTCGATCGGGCAGCGCCACTGGAAGCGGGCCGGCGTCGCCGACCGGATCGAGCTGAAGATCGCTCCCGCGCTGGAGACGCTCGCCACGCTGCCGGAGGAGCCGCATGTCGACCTGGCGTTCATCGACGCCGACAAGGTGAACTACATCGGCTACTGGGAGGCGCTGGTGCCGCGGATGCGCCCCGGCGGCGTGATCCTGGTCGACAACACGCTCTGGAGCGGGCGCGTGGTCGACGCCGACGACACCGACCCGAACACGGTGGCGATCCGGGCGTTCAACGACCACGCCGCCGCCGACGAGCGGGTGGAGCTGCAGCTCCTCCCGCTCGCCGACGGCATCACGTTCGCCCGCCGCCGTTAGGCGCCGACCGTGCCGCGTGGCTTCAGGATGAACAGGCCGCGGTCCATGCTGCTGACGGCGACCACCTTCTGCTTGTAGTACGGGTAGTTGCTCCAGGTGCCGCCTTCGAAGGTGGCGTTGTCGTTCTCCGGATACAGGTCGAAGTAGCCGACCTCCGGAAGCTGACCCGCCGCCACGTTGCTGGTGTCGAAGACGCGCAGCCCGGTGGTGTAGTTCGACGCGTACGCCCGGTTGCCCTCGGTGTAGATGTTGTGCCCGATCGAGGTCTGGCCGTTGTCGGTCACCGCGCTGACGCTGATCGCGTCGAGGTCCCGCATGTCGAAGATCCGGTTCGTGGTGTTGACGCCATGGAAGAACTCGTCCAGCTCGTCGTTGTGCAGGAAGTACTTCTGGTCCGGCGTGAGCCAGCCCTGGTGGCTGTAGCCGTCGTTGGGGTACTCCAGCCGACTCAGCGACACCGGGTTGGCCTTGTCGGTCACGTCCACCACGGTGACCGTGTTGACGATCCCCTCGGGGCTGAAGTCGTTGAACGTCGCCGCCGAGTTGACGCAGATCTCGCGACCCCGGTGTGCCCGGTCCGGGCCGGCGTAGACCACGCACTGGGTGTCGTGGATGTAGCCGTGCTCGGCGAAGCAGCCGGCGAAGGTCGGCAACTTCGGGTTGCTCAGGTCGACCATGTGAAGACCACCGGCGCAGGTACGGCTGCCGATCACGTACGCGAAGCCGGTCCGCTCGTTGATGTTGATGTTGTGGCTGCTGCCGATCCCGGTGTAGACGTAGTCCGCCGCGAACGTCTTCGGCACACCGGTCACCCCGCGCAACCGGGTCAGGTCGAAGACCTGCATCCCGTGATCGGTGTGCTCGGAGCCGATGTACGCGTGGTTGGCGTACACCTTGATGTCACGCCAGAACTGACCGCCGGCCGTGGAGTTGGTGGGCACGATGCCGACCACGTCCGGGCGCTTCGGGTCGCTGATGTCGACGAACACCGTGCCCTGGGTGCCGCCGATCAGCGCGTACTCCCGGCCAGTGTCCGGGTCGGTCCAGCCCCAGATGTCATTGGCGAAGCTGAGCCCCAGCTCCGCCAGCGTCAGGTGGCTCATCTGGTCGATACCGCTACAGGCGTATGTGCCGGCCGCCTTGCCCTCGACGCACGGCGCGAAGCCGCGCGGGGCGTTGTCGGCGGCGTCGGGGCGCGCCATCATATCGACGAACTGACGTTCCTGATCCACGCGTGACGGCAGCACCACGTCGTCGTCGCTGCCGAAGTCGTGGCCGTACGCCGCACCGCCCATGAGTCCGAGCAGTACCGCGAGCGCCGTGGCTGTGCCGATCGCTAACCGAGTCCGCATATCGAGCCTCTCGTATCAAGAGCGGCCGTCAGCGATGACGAGGATCTCCCAGCCGACGCCGCCCGGGGAGATTGGACTGCCCCGCAGAATATAGAGCGACGTCGATTAGTTGGCCAGTTGAAACCAAAGCGCTACTCAATTTCCGACCAGACCCGGTCAGCGGTGCTCGTCCGAGTCCTCCTTACGCCGACCGGCGATCAGCAGCGCGATCACGATCACCAGCGCCGGTCCGAGCCCCATCCCGAGCAGGATCAGCAGCTGCGAGGGATGGAAGTCTCCGGCGTGGGCGAGGACCTCGACCATGCCGCTCACCCGGGGAGGATCGGCGAGGTGACCTCGTCGACCTCGGAGATCTGGCGGTTGCCGGCCGGGTCGGTGAAGAACAGCAGCCCGGTGATCCGTACCTGGGGCTCACGCAGCGGCAGCAGGTTGGCGCGCTGCAGCGGCTCGGTGTCGATCACCACGGTCAGCTCACGCTCCGCACCGGGGGCGACGGTGGCGTCGTCGATCCGCAGCGCCGGATGCGCGCCGTCGGTGGTCGTGCCGGCATGCACCAGGGTCTCCTCCGCGATCTGCATCGAGGAAAGTGTCACCGGCGCGTCGGAGGTGTTCTCCACCCGTACGGTCAGGGTCAGGGTGCCGGCGTCCTTGCGGTACTGCGCCTTGCGTACCTCCGAGGACACCAGCGGGTCCGCCTGGGCCTGCGGCTCTGGGGCGAGCCGGGCCACCTGCAGCGGCATCGGATCCGCCGCAGCGGTGCTGACCGAGTAGACATAGCCCCCGGCCAGCACCGCCGCGATGAGCGCGACGAAGCCCAGCCCCACCTTGACGTCGCGCCCGTCGGTGAGCGTCCCGGCACCCCCTGCCGAGACGACACCGAGCCTGGCGAGTACGGGTCGGCGCAGCCAGAACACCAGCCACCCGACCCCGATCACGAATGCGATCACGTGCCACACCAGAACGGTGCCGGTGCCGTACGTGGTCAGGTCGATCTTTTCGCCGCCGGGCAGTGCGGCGGTGTTGTGGAACTCGCCCGGCCCGACGTCGATCCACTCACCGCGCCCGACCAGCGTGCCCGTACCCTCCACCGCGAACGACGGGTGTACGTGCCAGTGCCCTTCCTCCCGGGCCACCAGCGTGACCGAGAACGGGAACGTCTGACCCTTTCCGACCTTCACCGACTGCGGGGTGAAGGTATCGCCCAGCCGCCGGTCCTTCACCGCGAACACCGGCCCCGGCGCGATCACCGACAGGAAGCCGATCTCGGGCTCCGGGATGGTGTGGTCCGGCCAGGCGTTCATCACCCGCAGCGTGCCGGTGATGGTCAGCTCGTCGCCGACGTTCACCTCGGTGGCGGAGTACCTGACGTCGTACAGCAGGACCGTGGAGGAGCGCAGGAACGCCTCCTGGGTCTGCTCGCCGTGGGCGTGGGCGGCGGGTGCCGGCCCGGCGAGGATCGCCACCAGTCCGAGTACGAAACCGGCCGCGACGATACGGATCCGCATCATGACTCAGCCCCTCAGTCCGTCTGCAGCCGGAACGTCTTGCCGATCGGGACCACCCCGAGGAACTTCCCGATCCCGAGCCCGAACCAGTACACGCCGGCACACACCATGGCGGCGAAGAAGGAGACCAGCGCGGTGACCTCGCCGATCAGCGCGCGGAGGTGGCCCTCCTCGATCATGCGCAGGTACTCCGGGCCCTGGGAGCGGGGGATCTGGAAGCTCATCACGTCGGCGACGGTGAGCACCTGGCCCTGGTAGATCATCGGCTGTAGGAACGGCGCCAGCGCCGGGTAGTTGGCCAGCCAGAACAGGCCACCCCACAGGGAGCCGCCGAGCAGCGAGGTGATCACGTAACTGCGGCTGCACAGCAGCACCACGTCCATCAGCACTGCGGTGAGCACAATGGTCTCCGGCCACACGTAGTTGATCGGCAGGTGCGCCCACCACTCGAAGCTCAGGGACCGGGAGAGCCACTGCGCGGCGACCAGCGCGACCGCGCCGATGGTGGCGCCGATCGGCAGCCGCAGCTTGTCCCACAGGATGTACTGCAGCGCCGCGGGAAGGATCATGTTCACCGCCGGGGTGAGCAGCGGCCACCACTGCCGGTCCTTCCAGTCCACCCAGAACGACCAGTCGCCGGCGAGCAGCATGTTGTTCATGTGGATCCCGCCCATGATCAGCAGCAGTGCGCTGATGATCACCAACCAGTCCCACCGCCGCGGGATCTCGACACTCGCGGCCAGCTTCACGTCGGGCTTCAGGGCAGGCGTAGTCACGACGCCTCCGTGGTACGCAGCTCGTCGGATGGCGCGTCGTCGGTGGTACGCAGCGGCGGCAGCTCGTTGCGGATCAGGGTGCCGAGCCGGATCGCGGTGGCGAACCAGATCGCGAACGTCGCGAACAGCAGATACGCGAAGATCACGAACGGCCAGTGCAGCGGCGCGGAGAACACCTCTTCGGTCTGCCAGAAGGTGTGCCCGAACTCGTTGAACGCCACCTGGAACATCAGCAGCAGGGTGCCGCCGACCACCAGCGCGAACGACAGTGGCAGCGTCTTGCCGCCGAACAGGTGCGGCAGCCGGGTGCGCCCGTACAGGTACGCGGCGAAGGAGAAGTAGATCATCAGCGGGAAGGCGCCGTAGAACAGCCCGATGTGGCTCGGGGTGAACGCGGTGTCCCGCAAGGTCACCTGGTGCCAGGCGGCGTCCTGCTCGGCGAAGTAGCTGCCCCCGGCGTACGCGGCAGCGGTGAACGCGGCGATGATCAGCCACAGCCGCCAGATCCGGTGGGTCTCCTCGACCGGGGTGAGCGCGGTACGCGCCGCCTTGGCGCCGCTGAGGATCAGCCACGCGAACCCGGCGCTGGCCACCATCGGGAGCCCGACGATGTTGACGTAGAAGATCGTCATCCAGTACTGGTCGAAGTACGGCATCGTGGCGTCGAGCCCGTTGTCGAAGGCGAACGCCTGCTGCCACAGCCGCCAGAACCCGGCGATGGCGAGCACCACCAGCAGCGGCACCGCGATCTGCCAGACCCGCCCGACGTCACGTACGGAGGCGTCGCCGTCGCGTGCCGGGACAGGTGGGCCGGACACCGATGACTCCCAGACGTGCTGCGCCCTCTCGATCAGGACCATGGCGCGCCTCCTTCGGACAAGTTTCGAGCGTGTGTCTTGATAGTTTACACATCGAGTATTTGTGTAAACCACGGATACGTCAAGCGGAACGTGTAAAGTGGTGGTGTGGCCACTCGGGGAACGTTCCAGTCATCGGTCCGCACCCTGCTGCGCGAACAGCTGCTCGACGCCGCACGAGACCTGCTGGTGGACGGCGGCTGGTCCCAGGTAAGGATGGCCGATGTCGCCCGAAAAGTGGGCGTAAGCCGACAAACCGTCTACAACGAGTTCGGCACCAAGGAAGGGCTCGGCGAGGGCGTCGCGCTGCGGGAGGCCGACCGGTTCCTGCTGGGCATCAACGCGCAGCTCAACGCACACACCGACGATCTGCCCGAGGCGATCCACGCCGCGGTCGAGTTCACCCTCAACGCGGCGGCCGACAACCCCGTCCTGAAGGCGGTGCTGACCGCCACCCGGGGCGGTGCCGACGAGCTGTTGCCGTTCTTCACCACCCGCTCCGAGCCGATCCTCAACGCCGCCGTGGCGTTGCTGATCAACTACCTCGACACCCACTGGCCGGACCTCGACCTGGGCCCCGACCACAAGCGGTTCGTGCTGGAGTCGATCGTCCGGTTGGTGATCAGCCACCTAGTAATGCCGCTGGAACCGGCCGACGAGATCGCCCGCCAGCTAGCCTGGCTCGCCGGCCGCGTCGTAGACCTCCCCCACCGCTGAGCGGACCTACCCGCGGGTAGTTCATCTCACGCCGTCCGCCAGACCCCTTGCCACCTGCGGCGTCATAAACTCCTGACAGCCAACGCAGGAGGTGGCACGACCAGTGCGCAAGGTACTCATCGCCAACCGGGGTGAGATCGCGGTACGCGTGATCCGCGCTTGCCGGGACGCCGGCCTGGGCAGCGTCGCGGTGTACGCGGACTCCGACCGGGACGCACCGCACGCCCGGCTCGCCGACGAGGCGTACGCCCTGGGCGGAGACACCGCCCCCGACACCTACCTGCGGATCGACAAGCTGATCGACATCGCGAAGCAGGCCGGCGCGGACGCCGTACACCCTGGTTACGGGTTTCTGGCCGAGAACGCCGAGTTCGCCGAGGCAGTCACGCAGGCGGGGCTGACCTGGATCGGGCCGACGCCGCAGGCGATCCGGGACCTGGGCGACAAGGTGACCGCCCGGCACATCGCCGCCGACGCCGGTGCCCCGCTGGTCGCCGGCACCCCGGACCCGGTGAGCGGGCCGGACGAGGTGGTGGCGTTCGCCGAGCAGCACGGGCTGCCGATCGCGATCAAGGCGGCGTTCGGCGGTGGCGGGCGGGGCCTGAAGGTGGCCCGCACCCTGGAGGAGATCCCGGCGCTGTTCGAGTCGGCCACCCGGGAGGCGGTGGCGGCGTTCGGGCGCGGCGAATGCTTCGTGGAGCGCTACCTGGACCGGCCCCGGCACGTCGAGGCGCAGGTGCTCGCCGACCAGCACGGCAACGTGATCGTGGTCGGCACCCGGGACTGCTCACTGCAGCGGCGGCACCAGAAACTGGTCGAGGAGGCCCCGGCACCCTTCCTCAGCGACGAGCAGCGCGCCGCCATCCACTCCTCCGCCAAGGCGATCTGTCTGAAGGCCGGCTACCACGGCGCCGGCACCGTGGAGTACCTGGTCGGTCAGGACGGCACTATCAGCTTCCTGGAGGTCAACACCCGGCTCCAGGTCGAGCACCCGGTCACCGAGGAGACCGCCGGCATCGACCTGGTACGCGAGCAGTTCCGGATCGCCGCCGGCGAGCAGCTCCGGTTCACCGAGGACCCGCAGCCGCGCGGCCACGCCATCGAGTTCCGGATCAACGGCGAAGACCCCGGCCGCGGTTTCCTCCCGGCCCCGGGCACCGTCACCGTCTTCACCCCGCCGTCGGGTCCGGGGGTACGGGTCGACGCGGGCGTGGAGTCCGGCTCGGTGATCGGCGGCAACTTCGACTCGCTGCTGGCGAAGGTGATCGTCACCGGCGAGGACCGGCAGCAGGCCATCGAACGCTCCCGGCGCGCGCTCGCCGAGATGGTCGCCGACGGGATGGCCACGGCGCTGCCGTTCCATCGCGCCATCGTCGAAGACGACGCCTTCACCAGCGAGCCGTTCGCCGTACACACCCGGTGGATCGAGACCGAATGGAAGGCGGACCTGGAGCCGTTCGACGGCGCGGCGGGGGCGCAGACCGACGCCGCCACCCGGGAGACCGTGGTGGTGGAGGTCAACGGCAAGCGGGTCGAGATCTCGCTGCCCGAAGGGCTGGGAGCCACCGCGGCCACGGCGGCCGGCGCCGCCGGACCCAAGAAGCGCAAAGGCCGCCACAGCGGCGGCGCGGCGGCCGGCGGCGACGCGCTCGCCAGCCCGATGCAGGGCACCATCGTCAAGATCGCCGTCGACGAGGGCCAGCAGGTCGCCGAGGGTGACCTGGTGGTGGTGCTGGAGGCGATGAAGATGGAGCAGCCGCTGTCGGCCCACAAGGCCGGTACGATCACCGGCCTCTCCGCCGCCGTCGGTGACGTCGTCACCGCCGGGGCGGCACTGTGCGAGATCAAGGGCTGAGCGAGATCAAAGGCTGAGCCCGGCCTCCGGCTGGCGCCGCTCCGCGATACTGTCTTCAACAGGCCGCCCGCGGCGGTTGTCCGTCACCCACCTACCCCACACGGAGCGATGGCGCGCACTCTCAAGGTTTCGTCGGTAGAGCACGGGGCGTTCCCGACGATCCGCGAAGCAATCGACGCGGCCCCGGACGATGCGGTGATCTCGATCGGTGAGGGCGAATACACCGAGTCGCTGGACCTCACCAACCGACGGTTGACGCTGTCCTCCGCCGGCGGCGCCGGCAAGGTGACCATCAAGGCGGCCGCGCCGTACGACCCGGTCGTCACCTCACGCGGCGGTTCGGTCGGGCTGTTCCAGCTCACGCTGCTCAGCACCGACGGCTACGTGGTGGACGCCCGCGGCGGCAAGCTGCGCGTCGACGAGTGCGAGTTGAAGTCCCAGCTCGACGCCGGCATCAACCTGCGTGACCAGGTCGAATTCCAGGTCACCAAGTCGAAGGTCTCCGGTCGCTACGGCATCGTGATGGAGGACTGCACCGGCACCGTCGAGGCGTGCGAGATCACCGATGCCGCCGAAGACGGGATCATCGTGCGGATGGGCGCCGACCCGGTGATCAGCAGCTCCACGATCACCTCCTGCGGCTACCGGGGCATCTACATCTACCAGTACGGCAAGCCCACCATCGAGGGGTGCGACATCTCCCAGACCGGTGGGGTCGGGATCGGGGTGGCACACCACAGCAACCCCAAGATCCGGCGCTGCTGGGTGCACGACACGCAGAACGTCGGGATGTGGTTCGGACCGGGCTGCCAGGGCGAAGTGGAGGACTGCACGGTCACCAACACCGCCCAGCCGCCGGTCGACGTACAGGAGAGCGCCCAGGTCACCGTCACCGACCTCAAGACCCAAGAGGGCAGCACCAAGCCGGTGGTCGGTGCGGAGGCCGCCACCGCGGCGGCCGGGCAGCGCGACGAGGCGAAGGTCGAATCGCTGCTCGCCGACCTGGACAAGATGATCGGCCTGCCGGGTGTGAAGAACGAGGTGCGCTCGATCATCGACGAGATGCAGGTCAACGAGTGGCGCCGCAGCGCCGGGCTGTCGGTCACCTCGACCAGCAATCACCTGGTGTTCGCCGGCCCGCCCGGCACCGGTAAGACCACGGTGGCCCGCATCTACGGTCAGCTGCTGGCCGCGCTCGGCGTACTGCCCAAGGGCGGTTTCAAAGAGGTCGCCAGCCAGGATCTGGTCTCGCACTGGATCGGCCACACCGCCACCAAGACCTCCGACGTGTTCAAAGAGGCGATGGGCGGGGTGCTGTTCGTCGACGAGGCGTACACCCTCTCCCGTGGCCAGGGCGAGTCCAGCCAGCACGCCCGCGAGGCGATCGACACCATCGTGAAGATGATGGAAGACCACCGGCACGAGATCGCGGTGATCGCGGCCGGGTACAGCAACGAGATGACCGGCTTCCTGGACGCCAACCCCGGTCTGGCGTCCCGGTTCGCGAAGACCATCGAGTTCGAGAGCTACGCGCCCGACGAGCTGGTGCTGATCATCGAGCGGATCGCCAAGAGCGACGACTACCTCTGCAGCGAAGAGGCGATGGCCGCGATCACCGAACACTTCCACCGGATGGAGCGCGGCGCCAACTTCGGTAACGCCCGCGAGGCCCGCAAGCTCTTCGAAGAGATCCGTAAGGGCCAGGCGCAGCGGCTACGTACGCTGGGCCACCGCCCGACCTCGAAAGAGCTGCGCACCATCGAGGTCGACGACGTGATGCTGGCGCTCGGCGTCTGAGCCGCTCGGACGCTCGGCGTCTGAGCGGCGTCTGAGCCGCTCGGGTCCTAGTCCGTCTCCTGCTGCATCAGCTGGCGGGCGGCCTCGCTGATCGAGCCGGACAGCGACGGGTAGATGGTGATGGTCTGTGCCAGCTGGTCGACGGTGAGCCGGTGCCGGATCGCCAGCGTGATCGGCAGGATCAGCTCGCTCGCCTTCGCGGCCACCACCACGCCACCGACCACCAGACCGGACGCCGGCCGGCAGAACAGCTTCACGAAGCCGTCCTCCAGGCCGAACATCTTCGCTCGGGCGTTGCCGTCCAGACGCAGCATCACGGTGCGGGCCGGCACCTTGCCGGAGTCGACCTCGTCCTGGGTCACCCCGACGGTGGCCAGCTCCGGGTCGGTGAACACGTTCGCCGAGACCGAGTGCAGCCGCAGCGGCGCGACCGCCTCTCCCAGCGCGTGCCACATCGCGATCCGGCCCTGCATCGCCGCTACCGAGGCCAGCATCAGCACGCCGGTGCAGTCGCCGGCGGCGTAGATCCCCGGCACGTTGGTACGCGAGACCCGGTCCACCGCGACGAACCCGCCGTCGCCCAGCGCGACACCGTACTCGGCGAGGCCCAGGCCGGTGGTGTTCGGCACCGAGCCGACCGTCATCAGCGCGTGACTGCCCTCGACGGTACGGCCGTCGGAGAGCTCCACCACGACGCCGTCGCCGCCGCCCCGGACCGAGGCCGCCCGGGAGCGGGACAGGATCGTCATGCCGCGGTCGGTGAAGACCTGCTCGATCGCCATCGCCGCGTCGGCGTCCTCGTGCGGCATCACCCGGTCCCGGCTGGAGACCAGCGTGACGTCGACCCCCATCGCCAGGTACGCGCTGGCGAACTCGGCGCCGGTCACCCCGGAGCCGACCACGATCAGCTTCTCGGGGAGCTCGTCGAGGTCGTACACCTGGCGCCAGGTGAGGATCCGCTCGCCGTCCGGCTCCGCGCTGGGCAGCACCCGCGGCGTGGCGCCGGTCGCGATCAGCACCGCGTCGGCGTCGATGTGGAACCGGTCGCCCTCGGCCGGCTCGACCGCCACCCGGTGGGTGTGGCCGATGGTGTCGTCACCCAGCCGGGCGGTGCCGGGCACGTACCGTACCCCGGCCTTGACCAGCTTGGCGCGTACGTCCTCCGACTGCGCCCGTGCCAGGTCGCGCACCCGCTGGTGCACCTCGCCGGCGTCCACCTTGGTGTGGCCGCCGTCGACGTGCACCCCGAGCTTGCCGGCCTCACGCACCGCGGTCACCGCGTCGGAGGAGGCGATGAAGGTCTTGCTCGGTACGCAGTCGGAGATCACGCAGGCGCCCCCGGCCCCGTCCCGTTCGACCACGGTCACCTCGGCGTCGAGCTGCGCGGCGACCAGCGCCGCCTCGTACCCCGCCGGACCGCCGCCGATCACCACAACGTGCGCCACTGAGCCTCCTCGCACTAACGACGTGGTGCACGATAGCCTGCCGGGCCGCGCCGGACCCATTTGCCGACCGGCGGCGTTGTCGGCTCGCCCGGATACAACACCGGTATCCGGACAACCCTCCGCCTTGC
>JBOGDE010000158.1:0-12870 GCA_050701695.1 Micromonosporaceae bacterium | reverse complement strand
GGGCTGGCCTCCCCCGGCTGCGCGCACCCGGCCGCGCGGGCCGCCGGGCCGGCCACCGTACTGCGGCAGCGCTACCTCGCCGACGGCGCGGCCCACCACTGCTACGACGGCGCGTTGGTCACCGCCGAGACCCGGGGCACCCGATTCGAGGTGGTGGGCGCCGCCGACCCGTTCACCGACGAGCGGATCGCCGAAGCCGGCAACGCCGAGCTGGCGGTACGGCTGCTCAGCGGCCACGGCAAGGTGGCGTGGCTGGATCTGCACCGGCCCGAGCAGCCGCCTGAGCCGACGCGAGACGCGCCGCCGGGCGGTGAGGACGGCGACGTGCCGTACACCCCGGCGCCCGGTGAGGGCACCGAGACCGGCGACGGGGGCGAGCGCCCTGGCGGTGAGGAGACCGGCGACGGCGAGGGCAGCGGCACCGGCAACGGCGACGGATCTCCCGCGCCGGGTGGCGCCGACGCGGAGACCGGCGAGCCGAATCCGCTGCTCACCGCGTTCCCGCCGTGGCTGTGGGCGGTGCTGCTGCAACTGCTGCTCGCCGCACTGCTGTACGCGCTGTGGCGGGCCCGCCGGCTCGGCGCCCCGGTCACCGAGCCGCTGCCGGTGCTCGTACGCTCCGCCGAGACCGTCGAGGGGCGGGCCCGGCTCTACCAGCGGGTGCACGCCCGGCGCACCGCGATGACGGCGCTGCGTACCGGGGCGCTGCGCCGGCTGGCGCCGGTGCTGGACCTGCCGCCCGACCCGTCCGAGGACACCGTGGTGGCGCAGGTCGCGGCGCGCTCCGGCTGGCCCGCGGACCGGGTACGCGAGGTGCTGTACGGTCCCCGCCCGCCCGACGACGAGACCCTGGTATGGCGGGCGGGCGCCCTCGACGCGCTGGTCACCGCCGTACTCGACCCGAACCAGAAGGGAACACCCTCGTGAGCCAACCGACGACCACACCGTCACTGGACAAGTCGCCGGACACCCCGCCGACGACCTCGCACGACGCGCTGGCGCGGCTGCGTACCGAGGTGGGGAAGGTGGTGGTCGGCCAGGACCAGATCGTCCTCGGGCTGGTGATCGCACTGCTGTGCCGCGGGCACGTGCTGCTGGAGGGGGTGCCCGGGGTGGCGAAGACGCTGCTGGTGCGCACCCTGGCGCGGGCGTTGACGTTGGACTCCAAGCGGCTGCAGTTCACCCCCGACCTGATGCCGGGCGATGTCACCGGTTCGCTGATCTACGACGCGAAGACCGCGAACTTCGAGTTCCGCGAGGGGCCGGTGTTCACCAACCTGCTGCTCGCCGACGAGATCAACCGCACCCCGCCGAAGACCCAGTCCTCGCTGCTGGAGGTGATGGAGGAGCGCCAAGTCTCGGTGGAGGGTACGCCGCGCCCGCTGCCGTCGCCGTTCGTCGTGGTGGCCACCCAGAACCCGATCGAGTACGAGGGCACGTACCCGCTGCCGGAGGCGCAGCTGGACCGGTTCCTGCTCAAGCTCACGGTGCCGCTGCCGGACCGGGCCTCCGAGCTGCGGGTGCTCGCCGCGCACCACGCCGGGTTCGACCCGCGCGACCTGACCGCCGCGGGGGTGCGGCCGGTCGCCGGCGCCGCGGACCTGGATGCGGCCCGCGCCGCGGTCGGCCAGGTGCAGGTGGCCGACGTGGTGATGGGCTACATCGTCGACATCTGCCGGGCCACCCGCCGCTCCCCCTCGCTGGAGCTGGGCGCCTCGCCGCGTGGCGCCACCGCGCTGCTCGGCGCGGCGAAGGCGTGGGCGTGGCTGGCCGGCCGTAGCTACCTCACGCCCGACGACGTGAAGTCGCTGGCCCGGCCCACGCTGCGGCACCGAATCCGGGTACGCCCGGAGTCCGAGCTGGAAGGTGTCACCGCCGAACAGGTGCTCGACACCGTACTGGCCACCGTACCGGCGCCCCGCTGACATGGTCACCTGGCGTACCGGGGCGGTGGTGGCGGTGCTGGCCGTCACGCTGCCGCTGTGGCCGTACCCGTGGCTCGGAGTCGCGGTGTACGCGGTGCTAGTCGGCGGCGCGGTCACCGTCGACCTGGTGCTCGCCGCGCCGCTGACCGGGGTCACGCTGCACCGCCACGGCACCCGGCAGGTACGCCTCGGCGAGACCACCACCGTGACCCTGACCGTCGCCAACCGCGCCGACCGGACCCTGGTCGCCGACGTACGGGACGGTTGGGTGCCCTCGGCCGGCCCCAGCCCGTACTCGTGGCGGGTCTCGGTGCCGCCGGGCGGGCACCGGGAGCTGGTCACCACGCTCACCCCGACCCGGCGCGGCGACCGGCCGGCGGTACGGGTCACGGTCCGCTCGTACGGTCCGCTGCGGCTGGCGTACCGGCAGCCGTCGCAGCGCGCCGCCGACCGGATGACCCCGTCCTGGCGGCTGCGGGTGCTGCCGCCGTTCGGATCACGGCGGCACCTGCCGGAGAAGCTGTCCCGGCTGCGGGTGCTGGACGGCTCGGTGGTGACCCGCGGCCGCGGCCAGGGTACGGAGTTCGACGCGCTGCGGGAGTACGTGCTCGGCGACGACGTACGGTCCATCGACTGGCGGGCAATGGCCCGGCGGGAGACCGTGGTGGTCCGCACCTGGCGACCGGAACGCGACCGGCGGGTGCTGTGCGTGCTCGACACCGGCCGCACCTCGGCGGCCCGGGTGGGCGACATCCCGCGGCTGGACGCGGCGCTGGACGCCTGCCTGCTGCTCTCGGCGCTGGCCTCCCGCGCCGACGACCGGGTGGACCTGATCGCCGCCGACACCGCGATCCGGGCCTCGGTGCAGGGCGCCAGCCGGGGCACGCTGCTGCCGAAGCTGATGCAGGCGATGGCGCCGCTGCAGCCCGCGCTGGTAGAGACCGACTTCGAGCTGGTCGCCGCCGAGGTGCTGCGCCGGGAACGCAAGCGCGCCCTGGTGATCCTGTTCACCGCGCTGGAGCCGGGCGCGATCGGAGAGGGGCTGCTGCCGGCGCTGCCGGCGCTGGTGGCCCGGCACCAGGTGCTGGTGGCGGCGGTGCACGATCCGGTGCTGGCGGAGATGTCGGCGCGGCGCGGCGACGTGTCGGCGGTGTACGCGGCGGCGGCCGCCGAACGTACCCTCGCCGAACGCCACCAGGTGCACGCGGCGCTGTCCCGGCACGGCGTGGAGGTGGTGGACGCGCCGGCGGACCGGTTCGCCTCCGCGGTCGCCGACACGTACCTGCGACTCAAGGCCGCGGGCCGGCTGTAGGGCGGCTCAAACGGTGCGCGGCTCAGGCGGGGGCGTGGTCGCCGCGCAGCTCCCGGGCCAGGTCGCCGGTCTCGGCGGCGGCGACACCGCGGTGGCCCAGGACCAGGACGTACCCGAGGAAACCTCCGAGCGCCAGCACCCCGATCCCCACCCGGGCGAACGTCGGCAGCGGCGACGGGGTCACGAACGCCTCGATCAGACCGCACAGCAGCAGCACCACGATCAGCCCGAGCGCCACCATCACCCCGGAGCGCGCCGTCTCGCCCAGCGCCTGGGCCCGGCTCCGGTACGGCCCCGGCGCGATCCACGACCAGCCGATCCGCAGCCCCACCCCGGCGGCCACGAACACCGCGGTCAGCTCCAGCAGCCCGTGCGGCGAGATCAGCCCGAAGAACACGTCCGCCCGGCCGTGGCCGATCATGATGCCGCCGACGATGCCGACGTTGAGTGCGTTCTGGGCCAGGATGTAGAGCACCGGTAGCACCAGGATCCCGGATGCCAGCGACAGTGCCGCGACCAGCACATTGTTGGTCCACACCCGGAACGCGAAGTTCTGTGCGGCGTTCTCGGAGTAGTAGTCGGCGAAGTCGTGCTCCACCAGCTGCTTGATGCCGGATTCGTCGAGGAAGGCGTACTGGACTTCGGGGTGGGTCGCAACGTACCCCGTCAACACCCCACTGACCAGCAGGAACGCCGCGGCGACCGCGGCCCACCAGCGCCACGCCAGGTACACCGCGACCGGGAACGTCACGGTGAAGAACCGCGCCGGCTCCCGCCAGCTGAACCCGTGGCCGCCGCCGGTGACCGCGGACCGGGCGCGCAGCACCAGACGGGAGAGCCGGGCCACCAGCGCCGGGTCGGGCGAACGGCTGCGTACCGCCGAGAGGTGGGTCGCGGCGCGCTGATAGAGCGCGACCAGCTCGTCGGCTTCGGCCGCCGAGAGCCGCCACCGGCCGCACAGCTCCTCCAGCCGGCGCCATTCCCACTGGTGCTCGGCCACGTACGCGTCGAGGTCCACTACCGCTCCCGCCTGCTCGCCGGGCACCAGGGTAGCCACCGGTGTCGCGCCGGTACGCCACACTGGTGCGGTGACCTCACACCCCGGGAGCAGCGAGCCGAACGGTTTCGTCAGCGGCGAGGCGGTCGAGCTGGACATCCGGGTGGCGCTGGTCGGCTCCCGGATGCTCGCGTTCGTGCTCGACCTGGTGGTGCAGCTGCTCCTGCTGTGGGGGCTGATGGTCGGCGCGGTGCTGTTCGCCGCGATGCTGGCGACCGCCCAGGCGGCCGACGGGGCGCTGTTCGCCGGCCTGATGACGCTCTGCGTGATCGTGGCGTTCCTGGTCTACCCGACCGCGCTGGAGGCCCTCACCGGCGGGCGTTCGCTGGGCAAGCTCGCCGTCGGGCTGCGGGTGGTGCGCGACGACGGCGGTCCGGTCCGGTTCCGGCATTCTCTGGTACGTGTGCTGGTCGGCTTCGCCGTCGACTTCCCGGGCCTGGCGCTGCCGCCGCTGACCTGGCTGGCGAGCATGTGGACCGCGATGGCACACCCGTACGGCAAGCGGCTCGGCGACCTCGCCGCCGGCACCCTGGTGATCCACGACCGCAACCCCACCGCGTGGGGCTGGACCCAGCCGGTGCCGCCGCAGCTGCGCGGCTGGGCGCTCACCCTCGACCTGTCCGGTCTGGAGGACGAGCTGGCGCTGGCGGTACGCCGCTACCTCACCCGGCACCACATCCTGACGGCGGCGGCGCGTACCCAGCTCTGCTTCCAGTTGGCGAACCGGGTGGCCCGGGTGGTGACCCCGCCGCCACCGCCCGGGATCGCGCCCGGTACCTACCTGGCCGCGATCACCGGCGAACGCTACCGCCGCGAGGCCGAACGGCTCGCCCGGCGCCGTACCATCGCCGCCCAGCTCTGGCCCACCCTCGGCGCCGGATCCCGCCTGTCTGCCTGAACGGCCGCGAATGTAGCGGTACAATCACGCACTGTAGTGACTCAACTACAGAGAGCGAGGTTGTTGGAGATGACTACCGCACTGCACGACCGCAAGCTCAAACGGCGCTTCGAGCTCATGGACGCCAACCACGACGGCGTCCTGGAACGAGGCGACTACGAGGCACTCGCCCAGCACCTGATCCAGGGTCTCGGCACGCCGCCGGACACACCCAAGGCTCGCGCCGTGGTGGAGACGTACACCCGGTTCTGGGACAACTACATCAGCCGCATGGACGCCGACGGCGACGGCAAGGTCACCAAGCAGGAGTACATCGAAGCCATCGACCGCCAGACCCTCGACCCGGACGCCTTCGACCGCGCCTTCCAGCCGCATTTCCAGGCAGTCGCCCGGCTCTGCGACACCGACGACGACGGCAACGTGGACCGCGACGAGTTCACCCGGATGATGCGGGTCCACGGGGTGAGCGACCAGGACGCGTCGGTGTCCTTCGACCAGATCGACCAGGACCACGACGGCAAGCTCTCCGTCGACGAACTGGTCAACGCCGCACGGAACTACTACATCAGCGACGAACCCAACGTCCCGGGCAGCTCCTTCTTCGGACGCCTGTGACCGCACCAGCGCGCGCTGTACACCGCGCTGACTGACGTACGCCCACCGCGCCGGGCCGGGTCCACACCCAGCCCGGCGCGGTCGGCTGTACGACTGACCGGCGGCGGGCGCGCCGGGGCGGGTCCACGTACTGTCGCCTCCGGTGCGGCACCATGCAGATGGACGCGAGGGAGGTCTCCACGATGACGGCGCCGAGTCAGGCTGTGGGACGGGTGCTGGGCACCCAGGACGCGACGCCGCTGAGCTTCTGGGTGGCGGTCTCGCCCGGCAGCTACCTGCAGCTCGACGACGTGGTGGTGACGCACCGGCAGCTGCCCGACGGCACCCGGGTGGCGATCGCCGGCGTGGTCACCCAGGTACGCGCCCGGCACGAGGGCGCCCAGTTCGAGTCCGACGTGTTCCTGATCAGCGAGGGCACGCTGCCCGCGCAGGTGCAGGAGGCCGCGGAGGTCACCACCACCCGGGTCGACCCGGAGGTGTACGTACCGCCCCAGCCGGGCGCCCCGGTGCAGCGCGCCACCGACCTGGAGCGGGCGGTCGCGCTGTACTTCGACCGGATGGAGCGCAAGGTACCGATCGGGTCCGGCCGCGATGGCGAGCCGGTCTACCTCAACGCCGACTTCCTCGACGGCACTCGCGGCGCGCACGTGTCCATCTCCGGCATCTCCGGGGTGGCGACCAAGACCAGCTTCGCGACCTGGCTGCTGTATTCGCTGTTCCACTCCCCCGCGCTGGGCGCCGAGGCGGTCAACACCAAGGCGCTGATCTTCAACGTCAAGGGCGAGGATCTGCTGCTGCTTGACCACGCCAACGCGAAGCTCACCGATGAGATCCGCGCCCGGTACGCCACGCTCGGGCTGCCGGCCACGGCGTTCGGCTCGGTCAGCGTGTACGCGCCGCCCCGCATCGGCGACCGCCACGGCACTCCGGACGTGTCCTCCCGTACCACCGGGGTGGACGCCTTCTACTGGACGCTCGCCGAGTTCTGCGGACAGAAGCTGCTGCCCTTCGTGTTCGCCGACGCCGACGACGAGCGACAGCAGTACACGATGGTGGTCCACCAGGTGACGGCGAAACTGGCGCGGGAGGCGAGCCCCACCGACGACGGTGCGGTGGTGATCGACGGCGAGATGATCCGCGACTACGCCAACCTGGCGGAGTTCCTGGAGAGCCGGCTCTCCGACGACGAGACCCGCGCCGAGTGGACCGGCTCGGCGGTCGGGCTCGGCACCGCGAACGCCTTTCTCCGCCGCCTGGCCGGTAGCCGCCGCGACCTGGAGCGGCTGATCCGCGGCGACCTCGCCGAACGCCGGCCGCACGCCATCACCACCGAGGGCGGCGCCCAGGTGACGGTGGTCGACCTGCACAACCTGCCGGACCGGGCGCAGCGGTTCGTGGTCGGCGTGACGCTGCGCAACGAGTTCGAGCGCAAGGAGCGCTCCGGCGCGGCCCGGCCGCTGCTGTTCGTGGTGCTCGACGAGCTGAACAAGTACGCCCCGCGCGACGGCTCCAGCCCGATCAAGGAGATCCTGCTCGACATCGCCGAGCGCGGACGCTCCCTCGGGGTGATCCTGATCGGCGCGCAGCAGACCGCCAGCGAGGTGGAGCGCCGGATCGTCGCCAACTCGGCGGTACGGGTGGTGGGCCGGCTCGACGCCGCCGAGGCCTCCCGCCCCGAGTACGGCTACCTGCCGACCGCGCAGCGGCAGCGCGCCGTACTCGCCAAGCCGGGGACGATGTTCGTGGCGCAGCCGGACATCCCGGTGCCGCTGGTGCTGGAGTTCCCGTTCCCCGCCTGGGCGACCCGCCCTTCCGAGGCCGGCGAGGCACCCGCGGGCAGCGCCCCGTCGGTAACCAGCCGTACCGACCCGTTCGCGGTGATCGGCGCCCCGGCACCGGGCGCCGACGACGACATCCCCTTCTGACGACCCGGGAGCGGCCTGCGACATGATGGTGGTCTGACGCCGAGCACGGGGAGGCAGTGATGGCACCCACCGCCGCGTACGACGAGATCGCCACCTGGTACGAGACCGAGTTTCTCGCCAACACCCGCGAGGGTGACCCGATCGGGGTTGACGGGGCGCTCCGCGACCTGCTCGGCCCCGGCGCCGGCATCTGCCTGGAGATCGGCTGCGGCACCGGCATCCACGCCGACACCGTCCGCGAGCTGGGCTGGTCCCCGGTCGGGGTGGACCTGTCGCAGGGCATGCTCTCCTACGCCCTGCCCCGACTCCCGGTGGCGCGCGCCGACGCGACCCGGCTGCCGGTACGCGACGCGTCGGTCCCCGCCGTGACTGCGGTGATGGTCCACACCGACATGCCGGACTACGCGGCGGTGGTGGGTGAGGCGGCGCGGGTGCTGCGGCCCGGCGGCGTGTTCGTCCACGTCGGAGTCCACCCCTGCTTCTGCGGTGGGTTCGCCGACCGTACCGACCCCGAAGCGGTGGTGGTCCGCCCTGGCTACCTCGACAGCCACTGGACCAACGCGTCGTGGACCGACCAGGGCGTCCGGGACAAGGTCGGTGCGGCCCACTGGCCGCTGCCCGAGCTGCTGCACACCTTCCTGCGCGCCGGGTTGACCCTGGAACGCTTCACCGAAGGCGGTGCCCCGACGCCGATGGTGCTCGCCGTCAGGGCTCGCAAGCCTGCTTGACGGCCGCCGGTCAGTGTGTCGGATAGGCGGCAGGAGCCGTACACAACTCAGTGATGTCACCACAATTGGTGATGTGAGGTTCACCGTCAGAGACATCGCGCGGTTGGTGGCGCTCACCGCCACCGCCGTGATGCTGGCCGGGTGCGGCAGTGGTGCGGTGGACTCGCCCGATGATCAGCCGACCGACCGGGCCGGCGGAGCCGAGACCACCGAGACCGGTGACGGCGGCGAGGAGTTCGAATTCCGGCTGCCGGTGGGTGAGACCGGGGTGGACGCCGGCGAGTCGGAGGTCTACCCGTCGATCCAGCGCGGCGAATGTGACCAAGCGCAGCAACTGCTCGACGGCTCGTCTGACGACCCCGAGTCCGCGCTCTGGCCGCGGTTCGACAACCCTCGCAACGTGCTGCTGTTCCAGGCCGGGATCGCGCTCTGCGCCGGCGACCGCGACGCCGCCCAGGGCTGGTACGACCAGGCCGAAGAGCTCGGTTTCGCCGAGACCGACAAGCCCAACATCTGCCCGATGTACCAGATCACCTCCAGCGTGCTGCTGCAGCGGGAACCGGACAGCTTCGAATGCGAGGGCGGCGACGCCCCCGACTTCATCACCAACGCCGACTTCACGAAGACCGACGACCCGCGTACCCCCGCCAACGAAGCCGAGGAGTGAGCCGCGGTGGCGGCCGAGGAGAGCCAGAGCACGGTGGTACGCCAGCTGCTCGCCGTACTCGGCAACATCACCGTGATCACCGCGCTGCTGATCTACTTCGGCTGGCGGCGTAGCGAGACCCAGGCGCAGCGGCTCGGCATCGACGAGAGCATCCTGGGAATGTCCACACAGGACTACATCCTGCGCAGTGTGGGCCCGGTGCTGGCGCTGCTGGTCACCGTCGCGGTCGCCGGCCTGATCTGGCTGTGGGCGGACCGGCTGATCGTCCGCCGGGCACGCGCCGAGCACCGGACGGTACGGATCGCGGTGCGGGTGCTCGCCTTCGGCTGGCTGATCGCGCCGGGGCTGGTGTGGCTCGCCGGGTACGTGCGGGCGTGGCGGGCGACCGCGTACATCGCGTTCCCGCTGGCGATCGCCGGCGGCATCCTGCTCACCATGTACGCCGGCTACCTGCAGCGCACCCTGCTCGACCCCGACGACGACGTACCCGACACGCCGCGGCACGAGGCGCTGGCCCGTGGCTTCGCCGCGGTGCTGATCGGCACCTGCCTGTTCTGGTCGGCGTCAAACTACGCCCAGGTGCTGGGCGGTGACCTGGCCCGGGAGTACGCCGCCGACGTGGACGCCGAACGCGCTGTGAAGGTGGTGGTCTACAGCCCCCACCGGCTGCACCTGACCGCGCCCGGGGTGAGTGAGGAGACGCTGCCGGCGCAGGACTCGGCGTACAAGTTCCGGTACCGGGGGCTGCTGCTGCTCGACCACACCGGTGGTACGTACTTCCTGATCTCCGAGGAGTGGACCCGCGACGACGGCGTGGTGCTCGCACTCCCCGACGACGTGAAGCTGCGGCTGGAGTTCGTACGGGGTGATCCGACGGTGGTGGGCTGAGATGCGCCGGCTGGTGACCCTGGCGCTGGCGGGTGTGCTGCTCGCCGGTTGCGGCAGCGGCGCGGTGGAAGAACCCGACGACGACCCGCGGACCACCCCCGCCAGAACCTCCGCCGGGACTCCCGAGCAGACCACCGAGGAGCCCGAGGAGTACGACTTCTCGCTGCCCAAGGGCGACCGGTCGGTGTCACTGAACGAGGCGATCGCGTACGACGATCTCCACCAGGGCAAGTGCGACGAGGCGCAACGGTTCATGGACGGCGAGGGCACCGCGTCCAGCCCCGCCTGGCGTGGCTTCATCAGCCCGCGCAACGTACTGCTCTGGCAGGCCGGCATCGAGCTGTGCCGGGGCGACACCGACGCCGCCCGCCCCTGGTACGAACGCGCCGAAGGCTACGGCTGGGTGGGCCTCGGCGAGTTCCACGCGTGCGAGCTGTACCGCGCGGCGGGCAGCGCGATCCGGCAACGCCCCAAGACCGACTTCACCTGCCAGCGCGGCGAGGCTCCTCCGTGGCCCGGCGACGACCCGTCCGTGCGGGTGGATCCGCGTACCGATATCGACGACGGCCAGACCTCGCCGTCGCCCACCCCAGCCTGATCCGCCAGTCCGCGACCGAGGCCACCGGGCGAGCCTGCCGCACCGTGTCGGACCCCGGTCCTACAGTGCGGGGTGAGACCTAGGGAGTGGCGCGCGTGAGGATTCTGCACACGTCGGACTGGCATGTCGGCAAGGTGTTCAAGGGGCGGTCCCGGGCCGAGGAGCAGATCGCCGTACTCGCCGAGATCGTCGAGCTTGCCCGAGCCGAGCGACCGGATCTGGTGATCGTCGCCGGCGACCTGTACGAGAACGCCGCCCCCACCCCGGAGTCCACCCGGATCGTGACCCGCGCGCTGTCGGCGCTGCGGCGTACCGGCGCCGCGGTGGTCGCGATCGCCGGCAACCACGACAACGGCGCCGCGCTCGACGCGCTGCGGCCCTGGGCGGAGGCGGCCGGCGTCACGGTGCGCGGCACGGTGCGACACGCCGCCGACCACCTGGTCACCGGCGTCACCGAGGGCGGCGAGGCGTGGCGCTGCGTGGCGCTGCCCTTCCTCTCCCAGCGGTACGCCGTGCGCGCCACCGAGATGTTCGACCTGACCGGCGCGGAGGCCAACCAGACCTACGCCGACCACCTGCGGCGACTGCTAGGCGTCCTGACCGAGTCGTTCGAAGGCGCCGACGCGGTCAACCTGATCACGGCGCACCTGACGGTGGTCGGCGCCACCTTGGGTGGCGGCGAGCGGGAGGCGCACAGCATCCAGGCGTACGCGGTGCCGGGCACGTTGTTTCCGTCCAGCACCCACTACGTGGCACTGGGCCACCTGCACCGCCGGCAGGCGGTCGCCGCGCCGTGCCCGGTGCACTACTCCGGCAGCCCGATCGCGATCGACTTCGGCGAGGAGGAGAACACCCCGGCGGTGCTGCTGGTCGAGGTCACCGCCGACACCCCGGCGAAGGTGCGGGAGCTACCGTTGTCGGCGGCGCTGCCGCTGCGGACGGTGCGCGGCACGGTCGACGAGCTCGCCGCGCTCGACACCAGTGAAGCCTGGCTCCGGGTGTACGTCCGGGAGAAGCCCCGCGCCGGGCTCCGCGAAGAGGTGCAGGAGCTGCTGCCCCGCGCCCTGGAGGTGCGGATCGATCCCGACATGATCCCGGACACCGACGCCCCGCGCGCGAAGCGGGAAGGCCGCAGCCCCCGCGAGCTGTTCGCCGCGTACCTGGAGGAGAAGGGTCACGACGACCCGGGGGTACGTGACCTGTTCGACCGGCTGTACGCGGAGCTGTCATGAGGCCGCTGCGGCTCGACCTCGCCGGCTTCGCTGTCTTCCGCGACGAGACCACGATCGACTTCACCGGTGCCGAGTTCTTCGCCCTGGTCGGCCCCACCGGCGCCGGCAAGTCCACGGTGCTGGACGCGATCTGCTTCGCCCTGTACGGCACCGTCCCGCGCTGGGTGGACCGCCGCTCGGTGGCCAACGCCCTCGCGCCCTCGGCGAACGAGGCCCGGGTGCGGCTGATCTTCGAATCCGCCGGCCGCCGCTACGCCGCCACCCGGGTGGTACGCCGGGTCGGCCGCGCCGGCACCCGGGTGGAGACCACCCACGCCGGCCTGGAGCGGCTGCCCCCTGGGTTCGAAATGACCGCGTTCGATTCCGCCGCCTCCGACTCCACTGCCTCCGACGACGGCGCCATCGAGCTGGGTGAGGTGCTCGCCGGCACCCCCGGCGAGATGGAGACCGCGGTGGTCGACGCGGTCGGGTTGCCGTACGAGCAGTTCGTGACCTGCGTGGTGCTGCCGCAGGGACAGTTCGCGCAGTTCCTGCACGCGAAGGGGGCGCAGCGGCAGCAGATCCTGGTCAACCTGCTCGGGCTGCACGTCTACGAGCGGGTACGCGAGCGCGCCGCCCAGCAACAGCGCGACGCCGAGCAGCGGGTCGCCGCGATCGACGGGCTGCTCGGTGAGTTCACCGACGTGAGCGAGGAGACGATCGCCGCCGCTTCGGCGCGGCTCGGCACACTGCGGGAGCTGGCGGAGGCGGTCGACGGTGTACTCCCGGAGCTGGCCACCGCGCGGGGGCAGGCCGAGGAGGCGCGGCAGGCGCTGCGCCGGCTCGACACCGAGATCGCCCAGCTGTCGTCGGTGACACCACCGGTGGCCGCTACCGAGCTGGCAGACGCACAGCGCCAGGCCCGGGAGCGCACCGAGGCCGCCGCGGCCGAGGTCGCCGCCGCCGAAGACACCGAGACGGCGGTACGCGACGAGCTGGCCCGCCAGCCGGATCCCGCGGCGCTGCGGCGGGCGCTGGAGCACCAC
>JBOGDE010000157.1:0-13061 GCA_050701695.1 Micromonosporaceae bacterium | reverse complement strand
TCGACCAAACACAAACTCCGGGTGTACGCGGTGCAGCCGTTCCAGACCGCGGGGCTGCGCAAGTGCGGCGCCACGCTGGTGGCCGCGGCGCCGTCCACGGAGACCGAGGTGTTGGATGCCATGGCCGCGATGTCCGCCGACGCGCCGGAGTCGGTGGACCAGGCCCGCCATGCGCTGCGCGAGCCGGGCGCGGTGATCCTGGTCGGGGAGCGGCTGGCCACCGTACCTGGGGCGCTGTCGGCGGTGGACCGGCTGGCTCAGGCCTCCGGTGCGAAGGTGGCCTGGGTGCCGCGACGCGCCGGCGACCGGGGCGCGGTGGAGGCGGGTTGCCTGCCGAACCTGCTCCCGGGCGGGCGCGGCGTCGACAGCGCCAGCGGGCGCGCGGAGATCGAACGGGCCTGGGGCCTGGTGCAGGGCACCCTGCCGCCCGATCCTGGCCGCGACGCCGCCGAGATCCTGGTCGCCGCCGGTGACGGCCGGCTCTCCGGCCTGATCGTCGGCGGGGTCGACCCGGCCGACCTGGCCGATCCGGCCGCCGCCGAGGCGGCGCTGGATGCCGTGGACTTCCTGATTTCGCTGGAGGTACGCAACACCGCTGTGGCGCGCCGCGCCGACGTGGTGTTCCCGGTGGCGCCGCCGGTGGAGAAGGCCGGCAGCTTCCTCAACTGGGAGGGCCGGGTACGCAGCTTCGCCACCGTGCTGGAGACCGGCGCGCTCTCCGACTCCCGGGTGCTCGACGAGCTCGCCGAGGAGCTGGAAACGGGGATCGGCGTAGCCGACCCGCGGAAGGTGCGGGGCGAGTTCAACGTGCTCGCCGAGACCAATGCCCCGCGTGCCGAGCCCCCCACCGAGTACGGTGTCGAGCCGCCCCGGCCGGAGGCGGGTCAGGCGCTGCTGGCGACCTGGCACCACCTGCTCGACCTGGGCAGCCTGCAGGACGGCGAGCGGCACCTGGCCGGCACCGCCCGCAAGGCGGTGGCGCGGCTGTCCGCGGCGACCGCGGCGGAGATCGGTGCCGCCGACGGCGGCCACGTGGCGGTGAGCACCGGCACCGGGTCGATCACGCTGCCGCTGGTGGTCACCGAGATGCCCGACCGGGTGGTGTGGCTGCCGACCAACTCCGAAGGCTCGACGGTACGCCGCGGCCTGGGTGTGGCCGCCGGTGCGCTGGTCGGGATCGCGCGCGCCGAGGCACCGGCGCCGGCCACCCCGAAACCGGACTTCCCGATGCCCGCCGGCTTCGCCGGTGGCGCCGCTGAAGGAGGCGTGTGATGCCGACCCTGGATCAGTTCGGCCAGGACGTCTGGTGGCTGCTCATCCTCAAGGTGATCGGCATCTTCGGCTTCCTGGTGCTGGTCACCCTGTTCACGATCTGGTTCGAACGCCGCGTGGTGGGCCGGATGCAGCACCGCCCGGGCCCCAACCGCAACGGCCCGTTCGGGTTGCTGCAGAGCCTCGCCGACGGGCTCAAGCTGGCGTTCAAGGAAGACATCACGCCCAAGGGCGTGGACAAGTGGGTGTTCTTCTTCGCGCCGGTGATCTCCACGACGGCGGCGTTCACCGGGTTCGCGGTGATTCCGTTCGGCCCCGAGGTGAGCATCTTCGGCCAGAAGACGCCGCTGCAGCTGGCCGACGTACCGGTCGCGGTGCTGGTGGTGCTCGCCGCCTCCGCGATGGGGGTGTACGGCGTGGTGCTCGCCGGCTGGGCGTCGGCGTCGACGTACCCGCTGCTGGGTGGGCTGCGCAGCGCCGCCCAGATGATCTCGTACGAGATCGGGATGGGGCTCTCGATCGTCGCGGTGTTCATGACCGCCGGGTCGCTGTCCACCAGCGAGATCGTCGCCGAGCAGGCGCACGGCGTGACGTACGCCGGTTTCGAGCTGCCCAGCTGGTACGCCATCCTGCTGTTCCCCAGCTTCCTGATCTTCGCGATCTCGATCGTGGGTGAGACCAACCGGGCGCCGTTCGACCTCGCCGAGGCCGAGAGCGAGCTGGTCGGCGGCTTCCACACCGAGTACTCGTCGCTGAAGTTCGCGCTGTTCTTCCTCGCCGAGTACGTCGCGATGGTGGTGATGTCCGGGCTCGCCGTCACGCTGTTCCTCGGCGGCTGGCGGGCGCCGTGGCCACTGTCGCTGTGGGAGTCGGCGAACACCGGCTGGTGGCCGTTCCTGTGGTTCACCCTCAAGGTGCTGGGCTTCCTGTTCGTGTTCGTGTGGCTGCGCGGCACCCTGCCCCGGCTGCGGTACGACCAGTTCATGCACCTGGGCTGGAAGGTGCTGGTCCCGGCCAACCTGATCTGGATCATCGCGATCGCCGGCATCCGCAGCGCGGTCACCGACCCGACCCAGGAGAAGCTCTGGCTCACCGTGCTGGGTGTGGTGGGGATCGTGGGGCTGCTGGCGTACCTGTGGCCGAAGAAGCGGCCGGTGCCGCCGGCGACGGTCGACACGGGGGCGGGCGGCTTCCCCGTACCGCCCCTGGATCTGGTGGTGCCGCCGAACCCGCGGGCCAGGCGCATCACCGCGACGCGCGAGCCCGCCGGCAACGAGACCGCCGGCCGCGAGACCACCGTTCAAGAAACCACGGAGGTGTAGGCGTGCTCGACAGAGTCAAGGGCTTCGGGGTCACCTTCTCCCACATGTTCAAGAAGGTGGTCACCGAGAAGTACCCCGAGGTGCGTACGCCCCCGGCGCCGCGCTACCACGGCCGCCACATCCTGAACCGGCACCCGGACGGGCTGGAGAAGTGCGTCGGCTGCGAGCTGTGCGCCTGGGCCTGCCCGGCCGACGCGATCTATGTCGAGGGCGCGGACAACTCCGACGCTGAGCGCTACTCGCCCGGTGAGCGGTACGCCTCGACGTACCAGATCAACTACGCCCGCTGCATCTTCTGCGGGCTGTGCATCGAGGCCTGCCCGACCCGTTCGCTGACCATGAGCAACGAGTACGAACTCGCCTCCGACAGCCGGCGGGACCTGATCTTCACCAAGGAGCAGCTGCTCGCGCCGCTGCTGGAGGGCATGGAGCAGCCGCCGCACCCGATGCGGCTCGGCGAGTCCGAGAAGGACTACTACGTCGGCGCGATGACCAACCCCGGCACCTCGGAGGGCGCGGAGCGGGCCTCGTACTCGGAGACGGCCAAGGGAGGTGTCGAGGAATGAGCGAGCTTGCGAGCGAATGGTCGGCACTGTGCATGCGCGAAGCGCCGCCCGAGCGAAGCGAGGGTGTGCGATGAGCTCCGCGCTGACCCTGGCCGCCGCTGGTGACGTGAGCACCGCCGAGGCGGTGGTGTTCTGGATCCTGGCGCCGATCGCGCTGGGCGGGGCGATCGCGATGGTGGCCGCCCGCAACGCGGTGCACTCGGCGCTGTTCCTGGTCGCCACCATGCTCACGCTCGGGGTGTTCTACGTGCTGCAGGCCGGCCCGTTCATCGGGATGGTGCAGATCATCGTCTACACCGGCGCGATCATGATGCTGTTCCTGTTCGTGCTGATGCTGGTCGGCCGGGACGCCTCCGACTCGCTGATCGAGACGCTGCGGGGGCAGCGGATGGCCGCGATCGGGCTCGGCGTCGGGTTCGCCATGCTGATCGCCACCGCCCTGGCCCGCGGCCTCGGCACGGTGCAGCCGGTCGGGCTGGAGCAGGCGAACGCCGGCGGCAACGTCGAGGGCATCGCCGCGGTGCTGTTCACCCGGTACGTCTTCGCGTTCGAGGTGACCAGCGCGCTGCTGATCACCGCCGCGGTCGGTGCCATGGTGCTGGCCCACGTGGAGCGGCCGAAGGGCACCAAGGTCGGGCAGAAGGAGCGCTCTCGTGCCCGGTTCGCCGTCGGCAGCTACCCCGGGATGAAGTCCGGCCCGGGAGTCTTCGCCGGGTCCGACTCCGTCGCCACCCCGGCGCTGCTGCCGGACGGCTCGACCGCCGACCGCAGCACCTCGCGGGTGGTGCCGACCCGCGAGCTGACCGCCGCCGAAGCCGCCCCGAAGCACACGGAGAAGTGAGGTCATGACTCCCACTTACTATCTCGTGCTCTCCGCCGCGCTGTTCACCATCGGCGCGGTCGGTGTGTTGATCCGGCGCAACGCGATCGTGGTGTTCATGTGCGTGGAGCTGATGCTCAACGCGGCGAACCTGAGCCTGGTCACGTTCAGCCGGATCAACGGCAACCTGGACGGCCAGATCATGTCGTTCTTCGTGATGGTGGTGGCCGCCGCCGAAGTCGTGGTCGGGTTGGCGATCATCATGGCGATCTTCCGTACCCGCCGCTCGGCCTCGGTCGACGACGCGAACCTGTTGAAGTACTGAGGGGTCCGCTGTGAATCTTGCACTCGAGGCGCCGGAGGCAGCACCGGCGACAGGACTCCTGGCGAGCGTCTGGCTGCTGGTGGCGATCCCGGCGGTGAGCGCCGCGGTCCTGCTGCTGCTGGGCCGGCGCGCCGACAAGTGGGGGCACTGGCTCGGTGTCGGCAGCGTGGGCGTGGCGTTCGCACTCGGGCTGAGCTACTTCTTCGCGCTGCGCGGCTCGGGCAGCCGGGCCGGGGTGGAGCTGGCGCTGTTCGACTTCATCGACGTCGAGCAGTTGCGGGTCGCGGCGGCGCTGCGGTTCGACCCGCTGGCGGCGGTGTTCGTCCTGCTGATCACCGGCGTCGGCTTCCTGATCCACCTGTACGCCGTCGGCTACATGGCCGACGACCCCGGCCGGCGCCGATTCTTCGGCTACTTCAACCTCTTCGCCGCCGCGATGCTGCTGCTGGTGCTCGGCGGCAACTACGTGATGGCGTTCATCGGCTGGGAGGGCGTCGGTCTGGCGTCGTACCTGCTGATCTCGTTCTGGTACACCAAGCCGAGCGCGGCCACCGCCGGCAAGAAGGCCTTCCTGATGAACCGGGTCGGCGACGCCGGGTTCGTGGTCGCGATGTTCCTGATGTTCGCCTACGTCGGTTCCACCGACTTCGACACGGTGTTCTCCGCGGCCGGCGCGCTGCCGGCGGGCGCGACGCTGGCGATCGGGCTGACGCTGCTGCTCGGCGCCTGCGGCAAGTCCGGCCAGTTCCCGCTGCAGGCCTGGCTGCCGGACGCGATGGAGGGCCCGACCCCGGTCTCCGCGCTGATCCACGCCGCGACGATGGTCACCGCCGGCGTCTATCTGGTTGCCCGGTCGGCTCCGATCTTCGACGTCAACCCGACGGCGCAGACCTTCGTGGTCGCGGTCGGCGCGGTCACGTTGACCATCGGCGCGATCATCGGCTGCGCCAAGGACGACATCAAGCGGGTGCTGGCCTGGTCCACGGTGAGCCAAATCGGCTACATGTTCCTCGCCGTCGGGCTCGGCGGCGGGGCGTACGCACTAGGGCTGATCCACCTGCTGGCACACGGCTTCTTCAAGGCCGGCCTGTTCCTCGGCGCCGGCTCGGTGATGCACGGGATGTCCGACCAGGTCGACATCCGCCGTTTCGGCGGGCTGTGGAAGCACATGAAGATCACCTGGGTGACGTTCGGCATCGCGTGGCTGGCGATCATCGGGATGTGGCCGGCGTCCGGCTTCTTCACCAAGGACCCGATCATCCTCGCCGCCTTCAACCGACCCGGCTGGACCGGCTGGCTGTTCGGCGGCGCCGCGCTGCTCGCCGCGGGGCTGACCGCGTTCTACATGACGCGGCTGTTCGTGCTGACCTTCCACGGGCCGAAACGCTGGACCGAAGGGCAGCATCCGCATGAGTCGCCACCGGTGATGTGGGTGCCGCTGGTCCTGCTCGCGGTCGGCTCGCTCGCCTCCGGCTACCTGATGAGTACGTCGGTGCCGGAGTGGCTCACCCCGCTGTACGGCGAGCCGCACGAGGTGCACGGCAAGCTGGGCCACTGGACGGTCACCGGCCTGACCCTGGGGGTAGCGGTGCTCGGGGTGGGGCTGGCGTACCTGCTGTTCCGCAACGGCACCGCCGAACAGGAGCAGCCCGCCGGCCCGGTGGTCACCGCGGCCCGCGCGCACCTGTACGGCGACGCGTTCAACGAGACGGTCTTCGAGCTACCCGGCCGCTACCTCACCCGGGCGCTGGTCTACCTCGACAGCAGAGGCATCGACGGGCTGGTCAACGGGCTGGCGGCGGCGGTGGGCGGTAGCTCTTCGCGGCTGCGCCGGCTGCAGACTGGCTTCGTCCGCTCGTACGCGCTGACGATCCTGATGGGTGCGCTGGTCGTGGTGGCGGCGCTGATGGCGGTGAGGCTCGGATGAGCAACTTTCCGTATCTGTCCGTTCTGACGCTGCTGCCGCTGGTCGGCGCGGCGGTGGTGGCGTTCCTGCCGCGCGGCAACCCGCGGCTGGCAAAGCTGACCGCGCTCGGGTTCTCGCTGGTGGTCGCGGTGCTGACGCTGGCGATGTGGCTCGGCTTCCAGGTCGGCGGGGAGCGGTTCCAGTACCGCGAGTCGTACCCGTGGATCCCGCAGTGGGGGGTCAGCTTCACCTTCGCCGCGGACGGCATCGCGCTGGTGATGCTGGCGCTGATCGCGCTGCTCACCCCGCTGGTGATCCTGGCCAGCTGGCACGACGCCGACGAGCCGGAGGTCGCGACCGCGGGGTCCGACACCGGGCCGGCGACGCGCAGCTCGCGCTCCGTACCGGCGTTCTTCGCGCTGCTGCTGACCCTGGAAACCACCATGATCGGCGTGTTCGCCGCCGCCGACGTGTTCCTGTTCTTCGTCTTCTTCGAGGCGATGCTGGTGCCGATGTACTTCCTGATCGGCTCCTTCGGCGGCGCCCGCCGGCAGTACGCCGCGGTGAAGTTCTTCCTCTACTCGCTGGTCGGCTCGCTGCTGATGCTGGCGGCGGTGATCGGGCTCTGGGTGATCTCGCGCGACGAGCTGGGCCGGGGCACCTTCGACTGGGCGGCGCTGACCCAGCTGGACATCGCCGACGGCCCGCAGCGCTGGCTGTTCCTCGGGTTCTTCGTCGCGTTCGCGGTCAAGGCGCCGTTCTTCCCGTTCCACACCTGGCTGCCGGACGCCGGTGGCGCCGCGCCCGCCGGGGCCGCCGCGATCCTGGTCGGTGTGCTGGACAAGGTCGGTACGTTCGGCATGCTCCGCTACTGCCTGCCGCTGTTCCCGGAGGCGTCGAAATACTTCGCGCCGATGGTGCTGGTGCTCGCCCTGGTCGGGGTGCTGTACGCCGCGCTGCTGGCCGTCGGCCAGAACGACCTGAAGCGGCTGGTGTCGTACACCTCGATCTCGCACTTCGGGCTGATCGGCATCGGGATCTTCGCCTTCACCAGCCAGGCAGCGGTCGGCTCGGTGCTCTACATGGTCAACCACGGGCTGGCCACCGGCCTGCTGTTCCTGGTGGTGGGGATGCTGGTGACGCGCCGCGGCTCCGCGCTGATCAGCGACTTCGGCGGCGCCGGGAAGCTGCTGCCGGTGCTGTCCGGGGTGTTCCTCATCGCCGGTCTGGCATCGCTCTCGCTGCCCGGTCTGGCGCCGTTCGTCAGCGAGTTCCTGGTGCTGATAGGCACGTTCAGCGTCAACAAGCCGGTGGCGGTGGTCGCCACGCTCGGCATCATCCTGGCCGCAGGCTACGTGCTCTGGATGTACCAGCGGTCGATGCAGGGCGCGCTGAACCCGGCGCTGAACGACGTGGCCGCCATGAAGCGCGACCTGTCGGGGCGGGAACTGCTGGTGGTGACCCCGCTGGTGGTGCTGATCATCCTGCTCGGCATCTACCCGCAGCCGGTGATCGACGTGATCAACCCGGCGGTGCAGGCGACCCTTGCCGACATCGGGGCGGTCGACCCGCTTCCGGACACTGCGAAAGGCAATTAGGTATGGGTACGGAGCTTCTCGCGGCGGCGACCCCGCTGGCGGCACCTGACCTGCGGCTGCCGGATATCGACTACGCGGCGATCGCGCCGATGCTGGTGCTGTTCGGGGCGGCGTGCGTCGGCGTCCTGGTGGAGGCGTTCGCGCCGCGCGAGCTGCGGTACAAGCTGCAGGTGCCGCTGACCCTGGCGGGGCTGGTGGTGGCGCTGGTGGTGATCGTCAGCGTCGCCGGACGCGCCGTGGTCACCGCGGGCGGTGCGATCGCGATCGACGGGCCGGCGCTGTTCCTGCAGGGCGCGGTCGCGGTGCTGGGCATCGTGGCGGTGCTGCTGATCGCGGAACGCTCGCTGGAGCGCGGCGGGGCTTTCGTCTCCCGGGCGTCGGTGGCGGCCGCGACTCCGGCGGACCGGGAGCAGGGTGAGCCGCCGGGGGCCACCGAGGTCTACCCGCTGGTGCTGTTCGCACTCGGCGGGATGATGCTGTTCGTCGCCTCCAACGACCTGTTGACGCTGTTCGTGGCGCTGGAGGTGTTCTCGCTGCCGCTGTACCTGCTGTGCGGGCTGGCCCGGCGGCGCCGGCTGCTCTCGCAGGAGGCGGCGGTCAAGTACTTCCTGCTGGGTGCCTTCGCCTCGGCCTTCTTCCTGTACGGCGTCGCCCTGCTGTACGGCTTCGCCGGCACGTTCCAGCTGGCCGGGCTGCGGGCGGCGGCCGAGGCGGGTGAGGGCAGCGCGACGCTGCTCGTCATCGGGCTGGCGATGCTCGCGGTCGGGCTGCTGTTCAAGGCGGCGGCGGTGCCGTTCCACGTCTGGACCCCGGACGTCTACCAGGGCGCCCCGACGCCGATCACCGCGCTGATGGCCGCCTGCACCAAGGTGGCGGCGTTCGGTGGGCTGATGCGGGTGTTCAGCCTGGCGTTCCCGGTCTCGGCGGTGGACTGGCGGCCGGTGCTGGTGACGATCGCGATCCTCACCATGGTGGTGGGAGCGGTGCTCGCGGTGACCCAGACCGACATCAAGCGGCTGCTGGCGTACTCGTCGATCGCGAACGCCGGGTACGTGCTGACCGGCGTGCTGGCGCTTAGCCCGGAAGGGGTCGCCGGCACCATGTTCTACCTGGTGGCGTACGGGTTCGCGGTGCTCGCCGCGTTCGGGATCATCACCCTGGTACGTGACGCCGACGGCGAGGCGACCCACCTGTCCCGCTGGGCGGGGCTCGGCAAGCGCTCGCCATTGTTCGCCGCGCTGTTCACCTTCCTGATGCTGGCGTTCGCCGGGATCCCGCTGACCAGCGGCTTCACCAGCAAGTTCGCGGTGTTCTCGGCGGCGCTGGGAGCCGGCCAGTTGGCGTTGGTGATCGTCGGGGTGCTGACCAGTGCGGTGATCGCGTTCCCGTACCTGCGGGTCGTGGTGCTGATGTACCTGTCCGAGCCGGCGGAGGACACCCCGACGGTGTCGGTGCCGGGCACCCTGACCGCGGCGGCGCTGGCGATCGGCGTACTGGCGACGTTGCTGCTGGGTGTGGCGCCGACCCCGATCCTGGACCTCGCGGCGCAGGCGTCCACCTTCTTCGGTTAGTCTCGCCGCCAGTCGACGTATTCGTGGGGGCTGATCGGTTACGACTTGGTCGTAAGCCGCTGGCACCACGGGTGTGTCAGGGTGGAGTCGAGGTGGGCTGTGTCTGAGGTGGGGGCTGTGTTGGACGCTACGCAGGGGCCGTCGTTCTCACGGTCGTTCTCCGCGGTCGGGGTCGACCTGATCGACCCGGAGCTGGACGCCTGGGTGCGCTCCAGCCTGGCCGGCATCGAGGAGCGGCTGCACGCGGCGGTGAGCAGCGCCGACCAGTTCGTCTCCGACGCCGCGAGCCATCTGGTGGACGCCGGCGGCAAACGGTTCCGGCCGCTGCTGACGATGCTGGCGGCCCAGTTCGGGGACCGGCCGGAGGCGCCGGAGGTGGCCGACGCCGCGACCGTGGTGGAGCTGACCCACCTGGCCACGCTCTACCACGACGACGTGATGGACGAGGCGGCGGTGCGCCGGGGTGCCCCCAGCGCCAACTCCCGGTGGACCAACACGGTGGCGATCCTGACCGGTGACTACCTGTTCGCCCGCGCCTCCGACATTGTCGCCGATCTCGGCCCCGAGGCGGTTCGGATCCAGGCCAAGACGTTCTCCCGGTTGGTGCAGGGGCAGATCCGGGAGACCGCCGGCGCCGCCCCGGGTGACGACCCGATCGAGCACTACCGGTACGTGATCGCCGAGAAGACCGGCTCGCTGATCGCCACCTCGGCCCGGTTCGGCGGCATGTTCTCCGGCGCCGACGAGGCGACCGTGGCGGCGCTGGCGGAGTACGGCGAGATCATCGGCATCGCGTTCCAGCTGTCCGACGACATCCTCGACATCGCCTCGGAGTCCACGGAGTCCGGCAAGACACCCGGCACCGACCTGCGGGAGGGCATCGCCACTCTGCCGGTGCTGTACGCGCTGGCCAGCGACGACGCGACCGGCCGCAGGCTGCGGGAGCTCCTCGGTGACAGCCCGGTGCGCCCGCTGACCGACGACGCCGAGGTCGCGGAGGCGCTGGAGCTGCTGCGGGCATCGGCCGGCATGGCCCGGGCCCGCAAGACCCTCGCCGAGTACGCCGACCAGGCCCGCGGCCTGCTCGGCGGCGTGCCCGACATCCCCGCCCGCCGTGCCCTCGAGGGCCTCTGCGACTTCGTGGTGAGCCGCACCGGCTGAGCCGGTGGGCTGCGGTACGGCCCGGCCGCGCGTTCCATGCGAGATCACACGACCGGCTGGTGATGGCGGTACGCACGGCCGGTTCTGTGGCGTGCGTACGACTGGCGGCCGATCGCGGACGTAGCTTGCGGGCACACCCTCTCCGTACAGGAGGCAGCCCATGCGGTACCGCAGAACCATGCTCCTGCTCACCGTGGTGGCGGTGGGGACCGTCGCCGGACCGTCCGCGGTGATGGCCAGCCACGCCGACCGACCACACACCCCGAATCTGCAGGCCAAGGGGCCACAGCCCGCACCTGGCCACCTTCCTCGGCGAGCCGGACGGGGTACGCCACGTCAGCTCCGACATCGCGTTCTGGGGCAAGCTGGCATTCCAGGGCAACTACGACGGCTTCCGGATCATCGACATCGGTGATCCGAACGCGCCGCAGGAGCTCTCGCACCAGCGCTGCAACGGCGACCAGGGCGACATCTTCGTCTGGGACACCCTCCTGGTGCGCGCCTGGAACTCGAAGAAGTCAGTCGAGCGGGACTGCGACGGCCAGACCGTACCCATCGGCTGGGAGGGCGTACACGTCTTCGACGTCAGCAACACCGCCGACCCGTCGCTGGTCGCCTCGGTGGAGCTGCCGTGCGGCTCCCACACGCTGACCGGCACCCGCGACGGTGACCGGTTGATCGTCTACAGCAACAACTCCAGCAGCAGCGGTTGCGTGGACGGGACCCGTGCCAACGACGACCCGGTGGGCGACTTCATGGACGTGATCGAGGTCCCGCTGGCTAACCCGGCCGGTGCCCATCTGCTGCGGCGTGAGCCGTTGGCCGGCCCGATCAGCGATGTCCGTACCGGCTGTCACGACGCCGGGCTGATCCGCGGCCAGGTCAACCTGCTGGCGTGCGCCGGCGCCGACGCGATCAACGTCTTCGACGTCGGCGCGAACGAGATGCCCGGTGGCAGTCTCGCCGACCCCACCCTGCTCTACACGATCAGCGAGCCCGGGGTGGGTCAGGCCGGCACCAACGGGCGGTGGCACTCCGCGTCGTTCACCTGGGACGGCAAGGTCCTGGTCGCCGGCTGGGAGCCGGGCGGCGGCGCCGCGGCCGAATGCGAGAGCACCGACCCCGATGTGGACAAGAGCGCTTTCTTCTACGACGCGCGTACGGGTGCCAAGGTGGGTCAGTGGACGCTGCCGCGCGGCCAGGACGGCGAGGGCGAGAACTGCACGATCCACAACTACAACGTGGTGCCGCTGCGCAGTGGCCGGTACGTCATGGTCAGCGGCAACTACCAGGCCGGAACCTGGGTCACTGAGTTCACCGACCCGGCGCACCCGGTGACACTGGGCTGGTCCGACCCGCCGGCGCTCTCGCCGGTCGATCTCGGCGGCGCCTGGTCGACGTACTGGTACAACAACTTCATCTACGAGTCGAACATCACCGAGGGGCTGCACGTGTTCCGCTTCAGCGGCCCGGAGACCGCTGGCGCGATCCGGCTGGGCCACCTCAACCCGCAGACCCAGGAGTTCTCGCTGCACTGAGCCTGGAGACCAGGCTGGGCGCCCCTCAGGAAAAGGGGCGCCCAGCCCGGTACGCGGCTACGTGCCGATCTCGGCGCCGTCGGGGCGCCAGGTGCAGACCACGGCCGGCTTGGCGTAGTCGCCGTGCGGCCAGGTCGAGGCCGGCTCCTCGACCGAGGCGCCGTCCACCTCGCCGGGGTGCTGTACGGCGACGAAGACGCTCTTGTTGTCCTCGGTGATGAACGGCCCGCAGGTCTCGGCGCCGACCGGCACCGAGAGGAACTGCTTGAGGTGCCCCTTCTGCTCACCCTCCAGCGGTACGGCGAACAGCCCGTCGTTGGCGCCGAGCTTGTTGCCGTCGGTGGCGATCCACAGGTTGCCGTGCTTGTCGAACGCCACGTTGTCCGGGGCGGAGATCGGCGAGACCTGCGACTTGTCGAAGCCCATGAAGTACGTCGACTCGTCGCTGGGGTCACCGCAGATGATCGGCAGCGTCCAGGTGAAGGTCTCGGCGGTGTTGTCGTCGCCGTCCTCGGTGATCTCCAGGATGTGGCCGTGCTTGTTGGCGTTGCGCGGGTTGACCTCGTCGGCGGGGGCGTTGCCGCTGGTGCCGCGCCGGGTGTTGTTGGTCAGCGCCGCGTAGATCTTGCCTGTGGTCAGGCTCGGCTCGACGTCCTCGGGGCGGTCCATCTTGGTGGCGCCGACCTTGTCGCCGGCGAGCCGGGTGAAGACCAGCACCTCCTCGGCCGACATCCCGTCCACCAGCGACTCGGCGCCGCGTACCAGCGGGATCCACTCGCCGGTGCCGTTGAACGCGCCGTCGGAGGGCAGCTTGCCCGAGCCGTCGATCTCGTCGGCGCTGGTGAACGCGAACTTTGCGACGTAGAGCGTGCCGGTCTCCAGCACGGTCAGGTTGTGTGCCCGGTCGGCGGGGGTGGTGCCGCTCTTCACCGTCTTGTCGGAGACGAACTTGTACATGTAGTCGAAGCGCTCGTCGTCACCC
>JBOGDE010000156.1:0-13105 GCA_050701695.1 Micromonosporaceae bacterium | reverse complement strand
CCCCCGCGCCACCCGCCCCCGCGCAACCGGTCAGCGCGCCGCCGCCGGTACCGGCGGTGCCGGCGCCACCGACCACCCCGGCACACCGGCGTAGTCCGGATCACCACCACAGCCACGGCAACGAAGGCTTCGGCCGGCTGGTGCGGGCGATGCTGCCGTGGCCGGCGCGCCGCCACTCCCCCTTCGAGGAGCTGGTACGCACCCACCGCAGGATCCATCCCCGCACCGCCGACCTCCCGCTGCTGCATCGGGCACACCAGGTAGCCCACCAGCTGCACGACGGGCAGGTACGCCGCAGCGGCGAGCCCTACATCAGCCACCCGGTCGCGGTCGCGCGGATCCTGGCCGAGCTCGGGATGGACACCACCACCCTGGTCTCCGCCCTGCTGCACGACACCGTGGAGGACACCTCGTACACCATCGAGCAGCTGCGACGCGACTTCGGTGACGCGGTGACGCTGCTGGTCGACGGTGTGACCAAGCTGGACGGCGTGTTCTTCGGCGCTTCCGCAGAGGCCGAGACGATCCGCAAGCTGATCGTGGCGGCGGGCCGCGACGTACGGGTGCTCGTGATCAAGCTCGCCGACCGGCTGCACAACATGCGTACGTTGAAGTTCAAGTCCCGCAAGTCACAGCTGCGCACCGCCACCGCCACCCGCGACGTGCTGGTGCCGCTGGCGGACCGGCTCGGCATCCACGTGTTCAAGCGGGAGCTGGAAGACCTGGTGCTCGAAACCCTCGATCCCGAGGGTTACCTGACGATAGAACGGTATCTGGCCACCAGGGAGGGCCGTACCGGGCTGTTCGCCGAGGTCACCGCACGGTTCCGGGAGGAGCTGCGGGCGGCCAGGGTGCACGCCAGTGTGACGGTACGGCCCCGGCACCACGCCTCGATCTACGCCGACATGCACGACAGCCCGATATGCCAGCCGTACGATCCGCCCCGCCTGGTGGTCCAGATCGACGGGGCGACCGCCGACTGCTACGCCGCGCTCGGCGCGGTGCACGCGGTGTACCGGCCGGCGCCGGGACGGTTCAAGGACTTCATCGCCACCCCGAAGTTCAACCTCTACCAGTCACTGCACACCACCGTGATCGGGCCCGGCTCGGAGCCGGTCGAGGTGCTGCTGCGCACCGAGGAGATGCACCACACCGCCGAGTACGGCATCGTGGCCCGCTACCGCACCGGCAACAGCAACGGCGGCCACGGCACGGTGGGGCGCGGCGAGGAGCTGGACTGGCTGCGCCGGCTGGTCGAGTGGCAGAGCGAGGCGATCGACTCCTCAGACTTCCTCACCTCGCTGCGCTGCGACCTGTCGGAAGGCCAGGTCCAGGTCTTCACCACCGGGGGCGATCAGCTCACACTCCCCGCCGGCAGCACGCCGGTCGACGTCGCGTACGCGCTGTCCACCACCACCGGCGACCGGCTGATCGGCACGTACGTCAACGGCCGGCTGGCACCGGTCACCGCGATGCTCGACGACGGCGACGTGGTCGAGATGATCGTCGCGAGCGGCGAGGACTATCCGGGCCCGTCCCGGGAGTGGCTGCAGACGGTGAAGACCGCGGCCTCACAGCTGCAGATCAACCAGTGGTTCGCCAACCGCGACGGGGCCCCCGAGGCCGACCCCGCGCTGGCGAAGAAGATCGCCGCAGGCCGGCTCGCGGTCGGGCAGGCACTGCGCCGACAGGAGCGCACCCTGGCCAACGACGCCCCGCTGATCGCCCTGGCACAGCAGCTCGGTTACCCCGATGGCGACGCGCTGTACCTGGCGATAGCCGACCGGCGGCGCTCCGCCGAGCAGATCGTCGACCTGCTGATCGCCTCGGTAGACCACCAGTAGCGCGCGCCGCCGCGCCCCTCGGCGACGCACCGGCGGACCGGGGCTAGCCTGGGGTCCCATGACGCCCCGCCGAACCGCTGCCGCCCGCCTCAAGGGCATCGGCTACCAGGTCTTCTACCGGCTGCCGGCCGTGGTACGCCGCCGGGTGATCCGGCTCGTGGTGCCGACGTACACCGTGGGCGCGGTGATCCTGGTACGCGACGGTGACGACCGGCTGCTGCTGTTGCGGCAGCCACCCGGGTTCGGCTGGTCACTGCCCGGCGGCATGATCGACCGGGGCGAACAGCCGGTCGAGTGCGCGGTACGGGAGCTGGCCGAGGAGACCGGCCTCGGCGTCGGAGTGGCGGAGCTGGCTGCGGCGGCCCCCAGCGCGGTGGCGCACCCGCGGGGCCGCTGGGTGGATTTCGTCTTCGAGGTACGGGTCGACCCCGACGACCACGAGCTGGTGGTCGACGGCGGCGAGGTGCTGGAGGCCCGCTGGTGCAGCGTGGCGAGCCTGCCGCCGCTGACGGTGCCGGCCGCCCGGCTGCTCGCCCGGTACGGCCTGGGCCCGTACCGGGACTATCAGGAGCTTCCCGGCTCGTGAGCGAGCAGAGCGAGCGAGCCAATCGGCTCAGCAGCACGCGCGAGCGTGCCGCCGAGCGCAGCGAGGTGTGCACGTGAGCGAGCAGAGCGAGCGAGCCAATCGGCTCAGCAGCACGCGCGAGCGTGCCGCCGAGCGCAGCGAGGTGTGCACGTGAGCCCGGTCGACCTGTGCGCGGTGGTGCTCGCGGCCGGTGCCGGCACCCGGCTGCGTCCGTTGACGCTGCACCTGCCGAAGGCGCTGTGCCCGGTGGACAACGTGCCACTGCTGGAGCGCACGCTGCGCCGGCTGGCCGGCCTCGGTCTCGCCGGGCCGGAGCGGATCGCGGTCAACGCCTGCCACCACGCCGACCAGATCGTGGCGTACGTCGCCGGCCGCGCCCACCTGTCCGTCGAGCCGCCGCCGGCACTCGGCACCTCGGGCGGCGTGGCGCGGCTGCGCGACTGGATCGCCGGGCGCGGCGTCCTGGTGTGCAACGCCGACGCGTACCTGGCCGCCGACCACCCCGCAGACCTGCTCACCGGCTGGTCCGGTGACACGGTACGGATGCTGGTGGTGCCGACCGGGTCTGACCGGGGCGAGTTCGGCGCCGACCGGCAGTGGCGTTTCGCCGGGATGTCGCTGCTGCCGTGGCAGGTGGTGGCGTCCCTTCCCGACGGGCCGGGCGATCTGGTCAGCACCGCCTGGCGGCCCGCCGAGGCGGCCGGGGTCCTGGAGTACGTACGGTTCGGCGGCGTCTTCTACGACTGCGGTACCCCCGCCGACTACCTGGCGGCGAACCTGCACGCCAGCGGCGGCGCCAGCGTGACCGGAGACGGCGTCGGTCTAGAGTGAGCTCAGCCCATCCACGTTTCCCGCAAGGAGCCACACGGTGATCACCGCCATCGTCTTGATCGACTGCGCCACCGACTCGATACCGGAGGTCGCACAGACCATCGCGGACCTCCCCGGCGTCAGTGAGGTGTACTCCGTCGCCGGCCACGTCGACCTGATCGCCGTGGTACGGGTCCGGGAGTTCGACCAGATCGCCGAGGTGATCGCCGGCGGCATCAGCAAGGTCCCGGGCGTGGTGGACACCGACAGCCACATCGCGTTCCGCGCGTACTCACAGCATGACCTGGAGGAGGCGTTCTCGATCGGGTTCGAAGACGCCGACTGAGTCCGGCCCCAGACACACCGAGGGCCTTCCGGAGATCCGGAAGGCCCTCTGACGTGTACGGCTACCTGCCGGTGGTGACCTCTTCACGCTCCACCGCCGGTGAGACCGGAATCTCGGCCGGCTTCTCCACCGGTACGAAGAAGCCCTTCACCGCGGGCGCGAGCGCACCCAGCCGGTTCATCTTCTTCGGCACCGGGGCGCCGGCGTACTCCAGCTCGGCGTGGCCGTGGTCGTCCACCGGCGCGAGCGGCTGGTGGACCTCCACGAACTGCCCGCTGGGCAGCCGCTTGATGATGCCGGTCTCCACACCGTGCGCCAGCACCTCACGGTCGTGCTGCTGCAGTCCGAGACAGATCCTGTACGCCGCGAAGTACGCCAACGCGGGCAATACGATCGCGCCTATTCGGCCTGCCCAGGTGGTCGCGTTCAGGCTGATGAAGAACTTGTCGGCGATCACGTCGTTGGCACCGGACAGGAACATCACGAGGTAGAACGCGATCACCGCCGAGCCAAGCGCGGTACGGGCAGGTACGTCCCGGGGCCGCTGCAGCAGGTTGTGGTGGCCGGTGTCCTTGGTGAACTTGCGTTCCAGGAACGGGTAGAGCGCCACCAGGGTGATCGCGAGACCCAGCCCCAGCACCGCGGGGAAGAACGCCGCGGGCACCGTATAGCCGAAGGCCCGGATCTCCCACGGCGGGAACAGCCGCACCATGCCGTCCATGAACATGACGTACCAGTCGGGCTGGCTGGCCGAGGAGACCACCTCGCCCTTGTACGGGCCGAACAGCCACACCGGGTTGATCTGGAACAGGCCGCTCATCAGCGCGATCACGCCGAACACGATCATGTTGAAGCTGGCCTGCTTCGAGAGGTAGTTGGGCACCATCCGGTAGCCCACCACGTTGTGTTCGGTACGTCCCGGGCCAGGCCACTGGGTGTGCTTCTGTTTGAACACCAGCCCGATGTGGGTGACGATCAGCAGGAACAGCAGCCCCGGCAGCAGGAACACGTGCAGGATGTAGAACCTCGGGATCACCACCGTGCCGGGGAACTCCCCGCCGAAGAGCCCCCACTGCACCCAGGTGCCGACCAGCGGGATCGACAGCGTGATGCCGCTGGCGATCCGCAGCCCGGTGCCGGACAGCGCGTCGTCGGGCAGCGAGTAGCCGAGGAAGCCCTCGAAGAAGCCGATGTTGAACAGCAGGATGCCGATGATCCAGTTGATCTCACGCGGCTTGCGGAACGCACCGGTGAAGAAGATCCGGAACATGTGCACCAGGATCGCCGCCATGAACAGCAGCGCCGCCCAGTGGTGCATCTGCCGCATCACCAGGCCGCCGCGTACCTCGAATGAGAGGTCGAGGGTGGACGCGTACGCCTTGGACATCTCCACGCCGCGCAGCGGAGTGTAGGAGCCGTTGTAGACGACCTCCTCCATCGAGGGGTCGAAGAACAGCGCCAGGAAGGTGCCTGTCAGCAACAGCAGGATGAAGGAGAACAGCGCGATCTCGCCGAGCAGGAATGACCAGTGGTCCGGGAAGACCTTGTTCATCAACCCGCTGCGCAGCCCCTTGGCGAGCTGCAGCCGGTCGTCGAACTCCCCCGCGGCCAGCGCCGGGAGCTGCTTGGGGTCGAACTTGCGTCGTTTCATGGCCGCTCCCAGAACGCCGGGCCGATCGGCACGAGATAGTCCGACTTTGCCACGAAGAAGCCTTCCTCATCCACCGTGATCGGCAGCTGCGGCAGTCTCCGGGTGGCGGGACCGAACACCGGTCGGGCGTTGTCGGTAATCAGGAACTGCGACTGGTGGCAGGGGCAGAGCAGCTTGTTGGTCTGCTCCTCGTACAGGCTCGCCGGGCAGCCGACGTGGGTGCAGATCTTCGAGTACGCCACGACGTTGCCCCACTGCGCGTCCTTGTTGATCGGCAGCGCGCTGGCCCGGGCCTTCTCGGCGTCCTCGGCCCGCAGATGGATCAGCAGGGTCGGCGAGTCGGCGTACTTGTTGCTGGCGCCGCCCGGGATGCCGGGGAAGACGGTCAGCTGGCCGCCGACGCTGACGTCCTCGGGACGGATCGGCGTACCTTCCTGGTGCACCAGCCGTACCGGCTTGCCGTCGTTGAGCTTCGGGTCGAAGCCGGTGTGCATCAGCGGGTCGCCATCGCCGTGCGGATCCTTGATCAGCGCGCCGAGCGGCACCACCGTGGCCAGCCCCAGTGGCGCCAGGCCCGCGATCAGGGCGCCCTTCAGCAGCGGCCGCCGGGCGACACCGCTGTCCTCGCCGGCCTGCGCCAGCGTCGCGGCGGTGAGCTGGCGCTCGTCGTCCGGGGACGGGCCGTCGTGCCGGTCCTGTACCGCGATCTCCTCGGGTAGCACCTTCTTCGACCAGATCACGATCGCGAAGCCGAGCCCGAGGAACGCCAGCCCGAGCGAGATCCCCAACAGCGGTGTGTACCACTTGCCGAGATCCTCGGCGCCGCCGAACTGGTACTCCCACGGCCAGAAGATGAAGACCGCGACGAACGCCAGCGACGCCAGGCCGGTGAGGAACAGACAGCCGGCGATCAGCCGGATCACCCGGGTCTCTTCCTTGGTGCCGGGCACCGGGAACCGGGGCTCGTAGTGCAGGATCTCCACGCCGTCGCGCCGCAGCGCCTCGCTCACCAGGTCGAACCGGCTGGGCTCGGTCGCCTCCGAGTCGTACGCCGAGGTGTCTTTGGTCAGCTCCGGGGTACTCATGACTTCCCCGCCATCCACAGCATGGTCAACACGAGAAACACCATGCCGAACAGGAAGATCGCCATCGCCTCGGTGGCGGGACCGAACCGCCCGAGTCCCCAGCCGCCCGGGTCACGGTCGGCCTTCATGTACTGCACGAACGCGATGATGTCCTTCTTCTCCTGCGGGGTGAGCTGGTTGTCACCGAACACCGGCATGCTCTGCGGGCCGCTCAGCATCGCGGAGAACATTTCCCGGTCCGTCGACGGGTCGAGGCTGGGGGCGAACTTGCCGCTGGAGAGCGCGCCACCACCGGCGCCGAAGCCGTGGCAGGACGCACAGTTGAGCCGGTAGAGCCGGCCGCCGTTGGCCAGGTCGCCGTCGCGCAGGTCGCCCTCGGGTACGGTCGGCCCACCGCCGAGCTCCTGGATGTACGCGGCCAGCTGGCTGGTCTCCTTGGCATCGAACTTCGGGGGCTTGCGCTCGGCCTGGGCCTCCTGCCGCGCCAGCGGCATCCGGCCGGTGCTCACCTGGAACTCCACCGCCGCACCACCGACACCGACCAGGCTGGGACCACGATCGGGCACGCCCTGACCGTTGTCGCCGTGGCAGCTGATGCAGCTGTTGTCGTACAGCTGCTTGCCCTTCTTCGCCGCCAGGGACAGCTCCGCGGGAGTGTCCTCGGCCGACACGGTCGGTGCGAAGGCGGTGAACATGCCCCCCAGCAACGCCAAGGCCGCCAGCAGCCGCACCGCGGCCCCCATGCGGTGGCGCAGCCCGGCGCCGACGCCCCACCCGCGGCGCCGCCGCGGAGCGGGTACATCCGGAGGAACTGCGGTCATTGCCTCACCTTTCGATCGGCCGAAGCCGAGCATTCTGTTCTCTCTATGACGACGTGGTAGCGACCCGGAATGTGACAGGCCGCTACTGCAGCAGGTAGATCATGGCGAACAGCGCGATCCACACCACGTCCACGAAGTGCCAGTAGTACGACACCACGATCGCCGCGGTCGCCTGCGCCGGTGTGAACCGGGCCAGCGTGGTACGGATCATGAAGAAGATGAACGCGATCAGGCCACCGGTCACGTGCAGCCCGTGGAAGCCGGTGGTCAGGTAGAACATCGTGCCGTAGCCGTCGCCGTTGATCGTGATCCCCTCGGCGACCAGCTGGCGGTACTCGTTGACCTGCCCGAGCACGAACACCAGCCCCATCACGAAGGTGAGGGCGAACCACCGGCGCAGCCCGTACACGTCGCCCTTCTCGGCGGCGAACACCCCGAACTGGCACGTCACCGACGACAGCACCAGGATCACGGTGAAGGTCAGGGCGTACGGGAGGTTGAGCTCAGGAGTGTGGTGCGCCCACAGCTCCTGACCCACCTCGGAGGCGCGGATCGAGAAGTACATCGCGAACAGCGCCGCGAAGAACATCAACTCGCTGGACAGCCAGACGATCGTCCCGACACTGACCATGTTCGGCCTGGTGAGCGAGTGGATCCGGCTCTTCTCGATGGCTTCTACCGCAGACACGCTGGTCATTATTGCGGGTCCCCCGGGGATAAGTGCGCCCGGGTGCCCGTGGGCGTGGCGGAGCCCTCGGCAGGTACGATCTCCCCGGTCGAACCCGATGGAGCCCAGATGACCAGTAGCGCCACGTACACGGTTCTGCTCTACAGCCACGACGCCGCCGTCCGGGACCGGATGCGCACCGCCGTCGGGCGGCGCCCGACCAGCGACATCCGCGTCGAATACCTCGAGGCCGCGAGCGTCACCGAGGTGCTCAGGCTCGTCGACGAGTACGAGATCGACCTGATGCTGCTCGACGGTGAAGCCCAGCCCGCCGGCGGCCTGGGGATCGCCCGGCAGCTGCGTGACGAGCTCGACGACTGCCCCACGCTGTGTGTGGTGCTGGCGCGCGCCGCCGACCGGTGGCTGGCGGCGTGGTCGCGGGCCGACGCGGTCCTGGTGCATCCCCTCGACCCGGTACGCACCGCCGAGGCTGTCGCGGATCTGCTCACCCGCCGTAGCCTGAGCGCGGCAGCGTCTCCGGCAACGTCCTAGGCGACATGTCCACCCGACGCGCGACACCGCCGTCGCGCCACCCTTCCACCCCAGCGGAGGCTGCCATGGCCGACCGGACCTGGCCCCACCTGATCTCCACCCTGCTGCACGGCGACTCGTTGTCCGACACCGACACCGCTTGGGCCATGACGGAGATCATGGCCGGCGAGGCCACCCCGGCGCAGATCGCCGGGTTCGTGGTGGCGTTACGCGCCAAAGGTGAGACCGCCACCGAGGTCGCCGGCTTCGTCGAGGTGATGCTCGCCAACGCGGCGCGGGTCACGGTCGACCAGCCCGCGGTGGACGTGGTCGGCACCGGTGGCGACCGGGCGCACACGGTCAACATCTCCACGATGGCCGCGATCGTGACGGCCGGCGCCGGGATCCCGGTGGTCAAGCACGGCAACCGGGCCGCCTCCTCCAGTTGCGGCACCGCCGACGTGCTGGAGCAGCTCGGGGTGCCGCTGGACCTCACCCCGGAGGCGGTCAGCCACTGCGTGGAGGAGGCCGGCATCGGCTTCTGCTTCGCCCCCAAACACCACCCGGGGATGCGTCACGCGGGGGTGCCGCGCAAGGAGATGGGCGTCCCGACGGTGTTCAACTTCCTCGGCCCGCTCTGCAACCCGGCACAGCCGACCTCCGGTGCGGTCGGGTGCGCCGAGCTGCGGATGGCGCCGGTGATGGCCGAGGTGTTCGCCCGGCGCGGCCACTCGGTGCTGGTGATGCGCGGTGAGGACGGGCTCGACGAGTTCACCACCACCGGGCCCACCCGGCTCTGGGTGGTCACCGGCGGCACCGTACGCGAAGAGCTGGTCGATGCCGCCGACCTCGGGCTGCCGATTTCACAGCCCGGTGACCTGCGGGGCGGCGACCCGGAGTTCAACGCCGAGGTGGTACGCCGGCTGCTCGCCGGTGAGCCGGGTCCGGTGCGCGACGCCGTGCTGGTCAACGCGGCGGCGGCGATCGCGGCGTTCACCGGGCTGGACGGCGATCTTGCCGACAGCCTGCGGCAGGGCCTGCAGCGGGCCACCGAGGCGGTCGATTCCGGTGCCGCCGCCGCCGTGCTGGACCGCTGGATCGGTGTCGCGGAGGCCGCCAAGCTGGCCTGACCACACCTCGACAGGATCTCACCCGTACCCGCCCCGGCCGCGACACGCCGGGGCGGGTACGTCGTTTCGTCCACCCCGCGTGGGACGGTCGACAGGTCGAGGAGGTGACGCATCGTGACCACCGATGAGGTACGCGAACTGTTCTGCGCCTCGTGCGCGGAGGTGGTGCGCTTCGAGCTGCTGCCCCGCACGAGCGAGGTCGAGGCGAGCTATGACGAATGGGCCTGCACGGTCTGCGGCGCGGCCCTGTTCGCGGGGGCTCTCGTCACCCTGCAGACCACAGCGAAGACCCACCGCGCCGCGTAGTGGCACGGTGGGTTGGGGCCTTACTCGTAGAGGCCGCGACGAGCGCCGGTGTAGTACTCGAAGAGCAGGCCACCAGTGGTGAACAGCAACGCCGCCACACCGACCGCGATCAGCCACCACATCCAGAACACCGTGCCGAGGCCGGTGAGCGTGGCGGCCAGCGCCAGCCCGAACGGCCAGTAGCTGCCGGGGCTGAAGAAGCCGATCTCGCCCGCGCCTTCGGTGATGTCGGCTTCCTCGCGGTCCTCCGGGCGCGGCTCGATCCGGCGCGCCACGAAGCCGAAGTAGAGACCACACATCGCGAGCAGGGTGCCGGAGAGGATCAGCCCGATGGTGCCGACCCAGTCCGCGGCGCCCAGCTCGAAGTCGGTCCACCAGTAGTAGACGGCGGCGCAGGCGTACAGGAATACCGCGACGCCGTTGAAGATGCGGCCTTCGGTCCTCACCGTGCGCCTCCGTCCTTCGCGGCGTCGCGCTTGGTGTCGAACGGCTTGGTGGTGATGGCGAACCGCTGCTCACCGGTGTAGCCGATCAGCTCCAGCGCCTCCGGGGTGGACTTGCCCTGGGTACGCGCCTCGAGGAACTGCTGGTACTTCTCCGGACTCACCGCCCGTACCTCGAAGTTCATCATCGAGTGGTACGTGCCGCACAGCTCCGCGCAGCGGCCGACGTACTCGCCCTGCTGGCGGACCGTGACCTCGAACTCGTTGGTGTAGCCGGGCATCACGTCGCGCTTGAACAGCAGCTCCGGGACCCAGAAGGAGTGGATGACGTCCTTCGTCTGCTCCTTGAACCGGATCGTCTGGCCGGTCGGCACCACCAGCACCGGGATGTACGTGCTGCTGCCGGTCTCCGAGACGGTGTCGCCGTTGCCGTCCTCCGCGCCGACGTACCGGAACTGCCAGTTCCACTGGAAGGCGACCACCTCGATGGTCACGTCCGGGTTGGGCGAGCGCTTGTCGACCTCGGTCTGGATGATCGCGGTGTAGTAGAAGAGCACCGCGATGATCAGGAACGGGAGGACCGTGTACAGCACCTCGATCGGCATGTTGTACCGGGTCTGCGCCGGCAGCTCTTCGCCGCGCTTGCGGTAGCGCACCACGCACCAGAAGATCAGCGCCCAGACGATCACGCCGACCACCAGCGCGGCTACCACGGAGCCGATCCAGAGGTCGTACATCCGCTCGGCCTGCGGGGTGATGCCCTTGGGCCAGCCGAAGGCGAAGGCGTCCTTCGCGGAGCAACCCGCGAGCGCGATCAACGACCCGAGCGCCAACAGCGTCCCGGGGAGCCATCTACCGCGCCGGGGGGAAGGACCTGCGACCACCTGCTCCTGCCTTCCATCACACGAACCCGCGGCGACCGCTACCAGTCGCCTCACCGCTGGCAGATTACTCGACCCCGCGACCGGGCGCGGCCTGGGGGCGGCCGGTGTGTCGGCCGCGCCCCGGGTCACCCTTTCACCGCGCCCATGGTGAATCCGGCGATGAACCGGTCGAGGAACAGGTTGAACACGAACGCGATCGGCAGCGCCACCACCACCGCCGCGGCCTGCAGCGACTGCCAGTAGTACACGTCGCCGCGGATCAGCTCGGTGGGCACCCCGGTGCTGACCACCTTCTGCCCGGACGGGGAGACGAACGCCAGCGCGTAGATGAACTCGCTCGCGGTGAGCACGAACGCGAACACCACCACCGCCACGATCCCCGGGAACGCCAGCGGCAGCGCGGCGCGTACGAACGCGCCGAGCCGGCTGTACCCGTCGACCATCGCCTGCTCCTCGATGTCCTTCGGGATCGCCTTCAGGAAACCCACCAGCAGCCAGATCGACACCGGGATGGTGATCGTCGGGTACACCAGCACCAGCGACCACGTGGAGTCCTGCAGCCCGACCGCGCTCACCATCCGCGACAGTGACAGGAACAGCAGCGTCGGGGGCACCAGGTAGACCAGGAAGATCGCGACCGCGAACCGCCCGGACCACGGCCGGTCCAACCGCGCCAGCGAGTACGCCGCCGGCAGCCCCAGCGCCAGCGTGATCAGCACCACCAGGGTGCCGACCCACAACGTGTTCCACGCGAACATCAGGAACGGGGTGTCCCGCAGCAGCAGCATCAGGTGCGAGGCGGTGAGCGGCCGGTTGTAGACGAACGGGTTGTTCTCGACGTTGTAGAGGTCCGCGTTGAGCTTGAACGCGGTGATCATGCTCCACAGGAACGGCCCGGCGCTCAGCAGCGCCGCCAGCACGGCGAGTACGTACAGGCCGATCCGGCCCAGCACGTACCTGCGGTGGTACGAGCGGCGCAGCGGCTCTATCGCCTCCGGCTCCATCCGGACCGCGTCGGTCATCACATCACCTCCAGGCGGCGTACCGAGCGCAGGATCGCGATCGCGGCGGCCAGCAGCACCGGGAACAGGAACAGCGCGATCGCCGCCCCCTCGCCGATGTCACCGCCGCCGATCCCCTTGGTGAACGCCCAACTGGCGAGCACCTCGGTGGAGTGGGTGGGGCCGCCCCGGGTCAGCACCGCCACCACCGCCATGTCGGTGAACGTGAGGATGGCGCCGAACAGCGCCGCCACCGCCGCCACCGGCAGCACCAGCGGGACGGTGACCTCGAACATCCGGCGCCAGTAGCCGGCCCCGTCGACCCGGGCCGCCTCCTCGATGTCCCGGGGAATCGCCACCAGCCCGGCCATCATGATCACCGCGGCCAGCGGAGTGAGCCGCCACACGTGTACGGCGATCACCGACGCCATCGCCAGCTCCGGCTCCCCCAGCCAGAACATGTTGGTCTCCGTACCGAAGACCGCACCGGGCTGACCCAGCAGGCCGAACCGGCGCAGCGCCCAGTCGATCGGCGAGTAGATCGAGTCGAGCAGCCACAGCCAGGAGATCGCGCCCAGCGCCACCGGCGTGGTCCACGGCAGCAGCACCAGGAACCGCACCAGCCACTTGCCCTTGAACTCGGCGACCAGGATGTTCGCCAGCACCTTGCCGAGCAGCACGATCAGCACCATCGAGACCACGGTGAACAGGAACGTGTTGCCGACCGAGCGCCAGAACACCCCGTCGGCGAAGATCGCCTGGAAGTTCGCGAACCCCACCCAGTCGAAGGACGGGTCGCCGGCGGTGACATCGGAGAAGCCGAACGCGATCGCCACCGCGAACGGGACCGCCACCAGCGCCACGATGTAGACCACCGACGGCAGCAGCATCACCCAGGCCAGGAACCCCTCGTTGTCCGCCAGCCGGCGCCGCCCCCGCGGCCGCTCCGGACCGGTCGCCGTGGGCTGCTCCGGGCCGGTCGCCGTGGGCTGCTCCGGGC
>JBOGDE010000155.1:0-13205 GCA_050701695.1 Micromonosporaceae bacterium | reverse complement strand
CGCCTCCCCCGCCAGCGCCGCCTCCGCCGCGGCACGCGACTCCAGCGGCAGCCCCGCGGTACGGGCCAACTGTGCGGACGCGAGCAACCGGGCCGCGATCCGCTCACCGTCGGCCGCGGGCGTACGGTCCGCCGCGAGCCGGGACAGCGCCGCCGCGGACGCCGGTGCACCACGACCGGAGGCGACGCCGGCCGCCTCTTCCAGGGTGCTGGCGAGGGCCTCGTCGGTGGCGGGGTTGGCCAGTGCGAGGTGGCGCGCCCGCTCGATCGGCTCCTCGGTCTGCGCCGCCAGCTCGGCGTGCACCGCCGTACGCTGCTCGTCGGTGGCGTCGGAGTAGATCAGCTCGGCCAGCAGCGGGTGGCTGAGGGTCACCACGTCGTCGTTGTGCAGCTCGACCAGGCCGCTGCCGCGGGCGCTGTCCAGCTCCGCGGACATACCGCAGGCGGCGAGCAGGGCCCGACTGGGCCGCGCCGAGGCGGCGACCAGCAGCAACGCGTGCCGGAGCCGATCGTCCAGGGCGGCGAGCCGCTCAGCCAGCAGGGACCGCAGCCGGTCCGGCACCGGCAGTGGATCGGCCGGTCCGAGCGGACGGCCCCGCCGGGCCAGGGAGCGCGCCAGCTCCAGCGCGAAGAACGGGTTACCGCCACTGGCGGCGTACACCCGGCGCAGCATGCCGCGCGGGTAGCCGCTGCCCAGCCGGGTACGCAGCAGCTCCGCCAGATCCGCCTCCGGCAGCGCCTCGAGCTGGAATTCGTGCAACGGCTGCGGGCACAGCGCCTGCCGGGTCGGCTCGGTGGCACCCTCCACCCGCTCGGCGGCGAGCACCCGTACCCGGTCGCCGGGCAGCCGGCGGGCCGCGAAGCTCAGCACCTCCGCGCTCGGGGTGTCGACCCACTGCACGTCGTCCAGCACGATCAGGATCGGTCGCGCCGCGGCGAGCACGCGTACCAGCTCCAGTACGGCCAGCCGTACCGCCAGCTGGTCGTGCGGCGAGTCTCCGGCGTCGCGCCGCATCAGCGCGACCTCGAGCGCGGTCAGCAGGTGCGAGGGCAGCTGCGATCTGCTCTCGGTCAGCGCCGGACCCAGCAGGTCGATCAGGGCCAGGTACGGCAGGGTGGACTCCGACGGGCTCGGTGAGGTCCACAGCACGCGGTCGCCGTCGGCCGCAAGATCTGCGGCGACCGCCCCCACCAGAGTGGACTTACCGATGCCTGGCGGCCCATAGACGAGAACACTTCCGAGGGCGAGTTGTTCACGCACCCGCCGCCGGACATCCGCCCGACCGACAAGATTTGGCCGTTCCTCCACGCGCAGAGTCTCCACCGTGCCGCCGAAAAATGCCACGGTCTGCCCGCCAGAACCTCTCTGGCTGTAACGGAAGGCCGCAGGTTACCCCACCAAAAATAGCCTTTCGTGCTCGATTCACCGCGAAACGTGTTCAAAATGCATCACGTCGGGTGCGGGTCGCCCCGGGTCATCCGCCGCGCAGCTCGGCCCCGACCGCCCGTACCGCGGAGGCCACGGCGGCGTCGCGCGCCTCCACCGCCTCCTCCACGGTGAGCGTACGGTCCGGCGCCCGCAACGTCAGCTTGTACGCCAGGGACTTGCGCCCCGCGCCGAGCTGCTCGGAGGAGAACACGTCGAAGAGTGCGATCCCCTCCAGCAGCCCTCCCGCGCCGTCGGTCAGCGCCGCCTCGACCTCGGCGGCCGGCGTACCGGCGTCGACCAGCAGCGCCACGTCGAGCAGCGCCGGCGGGAACACCGAGACCTCCGGCGCGGCGGCCACCCCGAGCAGCGGCAGCCGGTCCAGCTCCAGCTCCATCGCGCAGGTACGCCGGGGCAGCTCCAGCGCGTCGCACACCGCCGGGTGCAGCTCGCCGGCGTGCCCGGCCAGGGTGCCGTCCGGCAGGTGCAGCGCGGCGCACCGCCCGGGGTGCCAGGGCGCGTGCACGTCCGCCGAGACCCGCAGCTGCGCATCGACCGTCTCCGCCACGATCCGCGCCGATTCGATCGCGTCGGCCCAGGTGGCGGCGCGGCCCTTGCCCCACCAGCCCGGTGGCTCCACGTCACCGGCGAGTACGGTCGCGACCCGCCACGGCTGGTGCGGCAGGTACCGTCCGGCCTCGGTCAGCGCTGCGTCGTCGGGACGGTGCGCCACCGGCAACTCCGGTGGGACGCCGTCCCGGGTGCCCTCGGGCCGGAACACCAGGCCGATCTCGTACAGCGCCAGGTCGCGGTGCCCCCGGCCGAGGTTGCGGCGCAGCGCGGTCAGCAACGGCCCCAGCAGGGTGGTACGCAGCTCCGGCTCGGTGTCCGACATCGGGTTCACCAGCCGGCACGCGATCCGGCGCGCGTCGTCGTCGGGCAGCCCGAGCGCGTCGTACACCGACGCGGAGACGAACGGGTAGTTGAGCACCTCGACGTACCCGGCCTCGGCGAGGGTGCGGCCGACCGAACGGCGGCGCCGCTGCTCGGCGGTCAGGCCGCGCCCGGCCGGCGCGATCGGCAGCACACTCGGCACGTTGTGGTAGCCCACCAGCCGGGCGAACTCCTCGACCAGGTCGTACGGGTCCCTCAGGTCGGGTCGCCAGCTGGGCGGCGTCACTTCGAAGCGGCCGTCACCGTCGGCGACCGCGCCGCCGATCGCCTGGTACGCCGCCCGCTCGTCGGCGACCGACAGCTCACCGTCGATCGGCGCATAGCCCTCCAGGGGCGCCCCAGCCAGACCGGAGATCTCGATCGCGAGCCCGTGGCGGATCTCGATCGGCGCCGGCGCGGCGGTGTAGTCCAGGTCGAGGACGTCATCGCCCGGCGTACCCCCGGCGTGCTCGACCAGCAGCTCGACGGCGCGCCGCAGCGCGACCAGCGGGAGCTGGGCGTCCACCCCGCGCTCCCAGCGCTTGCTCGCCTCGCTGGACAGCTTGTGCCGCCGGCAGGTACGCGCCACCGTCATCGGATCCCAGTGCGCCGCCTCGAACAGCACGTCGGTGGTACCGACGTTCACCTCGGTGGACAGCCCGCCCATCACGGCGGCGAGGCTGATCACGCCGGTGTCGTCGCAGATCACCAGGTCCTCGGGGTGCAGGTCGCGCTCCGCGCCGTCGAGGGTGGTGAGCTTCTCGCCCGCCGTGGCGCGGCGTACCACCAGGGCGCCGGTTAGCCGGTCGAGGTCGAAGGCGTGCATCGGCTGGCCGAGTTCGAGCATCAGGTAGTTGGTGATGTCGACGGCGAGCGAGATCGGCCGCATCCCCGCGTGGGTCAGCCGGCGCTTCATCGACTCCGGACTCTGCGCGGTCGGGTCGACGCCGCGTACCATCCGGGCGGCGAACCGGTCACAGCCGACCCGGTCCCGCACGATCACCGGATACGCCGGCTCCCCGGTCGCCCCCGGCTCTGCTGCCTTGCCCGGCGTCGCCAGCTCCGCCGACTCTGCTGCCTTGCCCGGCGTCGCAAGCTCTGCCGGGTCTGTGAACTCCACGCCCAGAGCCAGGGCCAGGTCGCGGGCCAGGCCGCGGATGGACAGGGCGTACCCGCGGTCGGGGTTGATGTTCAGGTCGAACACCACCTCGTCCAGCCCGACCACCGGCCGGGCATCGACGCCGGGCTCGCCGGCGCCGGCCGGCAGCACCAGGATGCCGCCGTGCTCGTCGCCGAGCCCCAACTCGCGCTCCGAGCAGATCATGCCCTCGGAGACGTGCCCGTACGTCTTCCGGGCGCCGATCGCGAACCCGCCCGGCAGCACCGCACCCGGCAGCGCCACCGCCACCAGGTCACCGACGGCGAAGTTCGTCGCGCCACACACGATCCCCTGGGGAGCCGAACCGCCGACGTCGACCCGGCAGTACCGGATCGGCTTCTTGAAACCGGTCAGCTCCTCGATCTCGGCGACCCGCCCCACCACCAGCGGGCCGGTCACCGAGCCGGCCAGGTCGCGGACCTCCTCGACCTCGTACGCCATCCGTACGAAGGCCGCGTCCAGCTCCTCGGTGGTGATGCCGTCCGGCAGCGCCACATACTCCGCCAGCCACGAAACGGGGACAAGCATTGATCAGACCTCCGTGCCCTCTGGTCGGTTTCGCATCCGCTACACCTCCATACCGAAGGCGCGGGAGAAGCGGACGTCGCCTTCGACCATGTGCCGCATGTCCGTGATGCCGTGGCGGAACATCAGGGTCCGCTCGATCCCCATCCCGAACGCGAACCCGCTGTAGACCTCGGGGTCGATACCGCAGGCGCGCAGCACCCGCGGGTTGACCATCCCGCAGCCACCCCACTCGATCCAGCGCGGCCCGTCGCGGTGGGCCTCCCACCACAGGTCCAGCTCGGCGGACGGTTCGGTGAACGGGAAGTACGACGGCCGCAGCCGAGTCTTCGCGGTCGGCCCGAACATCGACCTGGCGAAGTGGTCCAGGGTGCCGCGCAGGTGCGACATCGCGATCCCCTTGTCCACCACCAGGCCCTCCACCTGGTGGAACACCGGGGTGTGGGTGGCGTCCAGCTCGTCGGTGCGGTAGACCCGCCCGGGGCAGATGATGTAGATCGGTGGCTGGCGTTCCAGCATCACCCGCGCCTGCACCGGCGAGGTGTGGGTACGCAGCACCCGGTCGGAGTCCTCCGGCGCGACGTAGAAGGTGTCCATCATAGTGCGCGCCGGGTGGTCCTTCTGGAAGTTGAGCGCGTCGAAGTTGAACCAGCCGAGCTCCAGCTCCGGCCCCTCGGCGACCTCGTACCCCATCCCGACGAACAGGTCCTCCACCCGCTCCGTCAACGTGGTCAGCGGGTGCCGGGCGCCGCGTGGCCGCCGGCCGTACGGCAGCGAGACGTCGACGGTCTCCTCGGCGAGCACCCGCCGCTCCCGCTCCTCAATCAATTCGTCCTGCCGCTCGCCATACGCTTTGGAGATGGCGAGGCGCGCCGCGTTGACGCGCTGGCCGGTCTCGGAGCGGGCCTTCGGCGGCAGTGAGCCGATCTCGCGCCGGGCCAGCGACACCGGGGCGCGGTCACCGAGGTGCAGGTGCCGGATCGCGCTCAACGCGTCGAGGTCGGCCGCTTCGGCGAACGCCTTCTCCGCGGTGGCGGTCGCCTCGGCGAGCGACTCCGTGGACAGCAGCGTCGCCTGTTTCGGGTCGTAGGGATCGTTGCGGTAGGTCATCGGACTCGCTTCCTCACTGCTGCGCGACCTGGGCAGTGTAGGCGCGTGGAGCGGCAGCGCTCACGCCGCCACGACACGGAACGAAACAACAACGCGTGCGGCTGGGCCGCGGCCCGCCGATCAGAGGGAGGAGAGCAGGGTGTACGCCCAGACCGCCCGCCGGTCGGCGGGCTCGGTAAAGGTCTGCGTCACGATCTCGACTCCTCGCGCTGCGCTCTGGCGCAAGCGTACAGGCAGACGGCGGCGGCCGCCGCCAGGTTAAGGCTCTCCGCGCCGCCGTAGATCGGCACCCGTACCCGCAGGTCCGCGGCGGCGGCGACGTCGGCCGGCAGGCCGTGCGCCTCGCTGCCGAACAGCCAGGCGGTGGGCGCGGCGAGCATCCCCGCGTCGGCCAGCTCGTCGAGGTCGGAATCCCCGTCCGCGGCCGCGGCGAGCACCTGCATTCCGGCGGTACGCAGCTGTCCGATCCCCGCCAGCGCGGTGCCTCCGGCCGCCACCGCGACGTGGAAGAGGCTGCCGGCCGAGGCGCGGACACACTTGCCGTTGTACGGGTCCACACTGCGGTCGGTGAACCACACCGCGCCCGCGCCGGCGGCATCGGCGGTGCGCAGCACCGTACCGGCGTTGCCCGGGTCGCGTACCTCGGCGAGGGCGGCGAGCAGCCGGGGCCGGCCGGCAAGCACCGCGGCGAGCGAGGTGTCGCGCCGCTCGCAGACCGCCACCACGCCCTGCGGGGTCACGGTCTCGGTCAACGACTCCAGCGCCTTGTCCGTCACCCACGACACCGCTACGCCGGCAGCGCCGGCCGCCTCGGTCAGCTCACCCGGGGCCAGCGCGAACACCTCGCGTACCACCCCGGCGGCGAGCGCTTCGCGTACCGCCTGGGGGCCTTCGGCGAGGAACCGGCGTTCGGAGTCGCGGTGCCGGCGGCGCTGCAGCCGGCGCGCAGCAACGACCCGGGGGGTCCGCTCGGTGAACGGAGCCGCCCCGGGCCCTGATGCGTTCGGTGTGCGGCTCAGGCCGCGCTCTCACCCTCGGCCGGTACCGCCGCCTTGGCGACCTGCACCAGCGCGGCGAACGCCTTCTCGTCGGTGACGGCGAGGTCGGCGAGCACCTTGCGGTCGACCTCGACGCCGGCCAGCCGCAGCCCCTGGATGAACCGGTTGTACGTCATGCCGTTGGCGCGCACCGCCGCGTTGATCCGGGTGATCCACAGGCGCCGGAAGTCGCCCTTGCGCGCCCGCCGGTCCCGGTAGGCGTAGTTGAGCGAGTGGAGCAGCTGCTCCTTCGCCTTGCGGTACAGCCGGGAACGCTGGCCGCGGTAACCGCTCGCCGCTTCCAGTACGCTCCTGCGCTTCTTGTGGGCGTTGACCGCCCGCTTCACGCGTGCCACGGTTGTCTTCTCCTCGTCACGGCCGTCGGCGACCTGCCCGTACGACCACAGTCATGCTCTCTCGCCGGTCTCGGCGCGATCTGTCAGCTCACGACGGCTCGGTCAGCGGCCCAGCATCCGCTTGACCCGCTTGATGTCGTTCTTGGCGATCTCCACGACGCCGGCCAGGCGACGGGTACGGGTGGTGGGCTTCTTCTCCAGGTTGTGCCGGAGGTGGGTCTGCTGACGGGTCAGCTTGCCCTTGCCGGTCACCTTGACCCGCTTACCCATACCGGAGTGGCTCTTCATCTTCGGCATCGCGATGCCTTCTCCCCTCGGGCTGCCGTACGGCAGCTCAGCTGTTCGACGCGCCGGCTGCTTCCTCGTTCGCCGACCTCTTACTGGTGGCTTCGCGTACCGACTTCGCACTGCGGTGCGGGGCGAGAACCATGATCATGTTGCGGCCGTCCTGGCGCGGGCGGGACTCGACGAACCCCAGCTCGGCGACCTCGTCGGCCAGCTTGCCCAGCAGCCGGAACCCGAGCTCGGGACGGCTCTGCTCGCGACCGCGGAACATGATCGTCACCTTGACCTTGTCGCCGCCCTTGAGGAACCGCACCACGTGACCCTTCTTGGTCTCGTAGTCGTGCGAGTCGATCTTGGGGCGGAGCTTCATCTCCTTGATGACGGTCTGCTGCTGGTTCTTCCGAGCCTCGCGCGCCTTGAGCGCGGTCTCGTACTTGAACTTGCCGTAGTCCATGAGCTTGCACACCGGCGGGCGTGCGGTGGGCGCTACCTCGACCAGATCCAGGTCCACGTCCTGAGCCAGCTTGATCGCCTGCTCGATGGACACGATCCCGACCTGCTCGCCCTCGGGTCCGACCAGGCGGACCTCACGTGCGCGAATCTGGTCGTTGATGCGAACGTCGACGCTGATGGCGCCTCCTCGTTGGTCTGTGGGCCAATGTCGTGGCCGCCGTGCGGCCGATGTGGTGACCAGCCGGGCGGCTGGTGTGCTGGCCGCCGGGACCTGGCCGGAGGTGAGACGACGGAGGCGCCCCATACGAAAAGGCCCTGGCGTACACCAGGGCCCGCTCGAACCGTTCACAGGCTGTGCCTGTGAAACCGACACGTGGTCGGCACTTCGGTGACCCGGCCGCCGGAAGCAGCGCGGGTGGGAGCGGGGCTCCGCTTTCTCGCCACCGGTCAGGGTGACGGTCAGCGTCAAAGCATACCAGCGGCCTCGCCGTTACGACGAACCGCCGGCCCTTTCCTGGTACGCCGCGTGCAGCGCCCGCAGCCCGCGCACCGCCTCTACCGCGTACTCCTTGTCGGCGGCCTGCACCGCCATCACCGACACCACTTCGTAGTCGGCCAGCTCCAGGCTCGCCCACGGGGCGCCCCGGTCGAACCGCACCGCCCGTACCAGGTCCCACGGCAGGTCGTAGGAGCCGACCACGTTGCGGATCCGGATCCGCTCGGAGTCGGCCTCCACCCGGGGGCGGGTCAACCAGAGGATGCCGGCGGCGCCGAGCAGCCCCAGCCCCACCATCGCGACCTGGTCGGCGACTCCGAACACACCGCCGCCCTCGGTGTCGCCCCGCAGCCCGGTCGCCACCGCACTGAAGATCACCACCACCGCGATCGCGGCGATCCAGCACACGACGGCTGCCTTGCGGGGGCGCGCCTTGACGGTCTCGACCACGGTCGGCAAGTCTACGGACCCCCGATCCGGCGGTAGCGGGCGAGGCGCACGGCGTACCGCCCGGCCGGGTCCTGTCCGGACAGCAGCGCCAGCTCGTACGCCACCGCGTGCCCCACCCGGCGGCAGAACTCCTCCGGCTCGGCGACGGCATCGGGCCGCTCCGGCACCACCCGGTCCACGATCCCGGCGGTCCGCAGCTCCGCGGACCGTACGCCCTGCGCGGCGGCCATCTCGGGCGCCTTGGACGTGGTGCGGTGCACGACCACGCTGGACCCCTCGGGGGGCAGCGGCGAGAGCCAGGCGTGCTGCGCGGCGATCACCCGGTCGGCGGGCAGCAGGGCCAGCGCGCCGCCGCCCGTACCCTCCCCCAGCAGCAGGCACAGAGTGGGCGCGGTCAGAGTGACCAGCTCGGACAGGCAGCGCGCGATCTCCCCGGCCAGCCCGCCCTCCTCCGCCTGCCGGGACAGCGCGACTCCGGGGGTGTCGATCACGGTGAGCAGCGGCAGCCCCAGCTCCGCGGCCAGCCGCATCCCGCGTCGCGCCTCCCGCAGCGCCCCGGGCCCCAGCGGCCCGCCATTCTGGCCCCGCCGGTCCTGGCCCAGCAGCACGCAGGCGGCGTCGCCGAAGCGCGCGAGCGCCAGCAGCAGCCCCGGGTCGGACTCCCCCTCGCCGGTGCCGTTGAGCGGCACCACGTCGGTCGCGGCGTGCCGCAGCAGCCTGCGCACCCCGGGGCGCTCCCGGTCCCGGGACCGGGTGATCGACTCCCAGGCGGGTACGTCCTCGACCGGCTCGTCGGCCGGTGGTGCCGGCGGCGCGAGCCGCAGGCCGCCCGCGCACAGCACCCGCAGCGCCCGGTCGGCGATCTCCGCGATCGCATCGGCCGGCAGCACCGCGTCCACGATCCCGTTCCGGAACAGGTTCTCCGCCAGCTGTACACCACGCGGGAACTCCTGGCCGTACAGCTGCTGGTAGACCCGGGGCCCCAGGAAGCCGATCAGCGCGCCCGGCTCGGCGACCGTCACGTGACCCAGCGAGCCCCAGGAGGCGAACACCCCGCCGGTGGTCGGGTTGCGCAGGTAGACCAGGTACGGCAGCCCCGCCGCCTTGTGCACCGTGATCGCCGCGGAGATCTTCACCATCTGCAGGAACGCGACGGTGCCTTCCTGCATCCGGGTGCCGCCGGAGGTCGGCGCCGCCAGCAGCGGCAGCCGCTCGGCGGTGGCCCGCTCGATCGCGCTGACCAGCCGTTCGGCGGCCGCCACCCCGATCGAGCCGGCGAGAAAGCCGAACTCGCAGACCACCACCGCCACCCGGCGACCCCGGATGGTGCCGGCGCCGGTGAGCACTGCCTCGTCGACCCCGCTGCGCTGCGCCGCGGCGGCCAGCTGGGCGGCGTACCCCGGTTCGGCGACCGTCGCCGGTGGGGTGTCCCAGGACTCGTACGAGCCGGGGTCGAGCACCAGCTCCAGCAGCTTGCGGGCGTTCATCGCCTCAGGGTACGAGGGCCTCAGGGTACGAGACCTCAGCGTCCGGGTCCGAAGATCAGCCAGCCGGCGGTTCACAGCCGGCAGGCGTGGATGTCGGTGGCGAGGATGGCGCGGGCGCCGACCTGGTAGAGCTGGTCCATCACCCGGTGCAGGTCGGTCCGCAGGATCATCGCCTGCACCGCGACCCAGCCCTGCTTCGCCAGCGGCGAGACCGTCGGCGACTCCATGCCGGGGGTGAGCGCCACCGCCGCGTCGAACTTCTCCTGCGGTACGTCGTAGGCGAGCATCACGTACCGTCGGGCCACCAGGACCCCCTGCAGCCGGTGCACCAGCTGGGCCACGGCGCCGTTGGACTCGGCCCCGGTACGCCGGATCAGCACCGCCTCGGAGGTCATGATCGGATCGCAGACGATCTCCAGTCCGGCCGCCCGCAGCGTGGCGCCGGTCGAGACCACGTCGGCGATCACGTCGGCGAGGCCGAGCCGGATCGCGTTCTCCACGGCGCCGTCGAGCCGGATCACTTCCGCGGCGAGCTGCGCCTGCGCCAGGTGCCGCTGCACCAACCCCGGGTACGCGGTCGCGATCCGCTTGCCCGCCAGGTCCTCCAGCTTCGTCACGGCGCCAGGGCGGGCGGCGTACCGGAAGGTGGAGCCGGCAAAGCCGAGGGTCAGGATCTCCTCCGCGGCGGCGCCCGAGTCGATCATCAGGTCGCGACCGGTGATCCCGACCTCCAGGTCGCCGGAGCCGACGTAGGTGGCGATGTCACGGGGACGCAGGTAGAGGAACTCGACGCCGGCGTCGGCGTCCTGGCAGACCAGCTCCCGGTCGCTAGACCGTTGCAGGTAACCGGCCTCGGTAAGCATCAGGGTCGCCGCGCCGGACAGCGAGCCCTTGTTGGGTACGGCAATGCGAAGCATCGTGGGATCTCCTCGAAGGATGGGGTGAACGCGACAAGCTGGCGGGCGCGCCGGGCGCGCTACAGATGTCGGTACACGTCTTCGAGGGTCAGACCGCTGGCGAGCATCAGTACCTGGGCGTGGTAGAGCAGCTGCGAGATCTCCTCGGCGGTACGCTCGGCGCCCTCGTGCTCGGCGGCCATCCAGGACTCGGCGGCCTCTTCCAGCAGCTTCTTGCCGATCGCGTGCACCCCGGCGTCCAGCGCGGCGACCGTCCCCGAACCCGGGGTACCCGCGGCGGCTTTCGCGGAGAGCTCGGCGTACAGCTGCTCAAAGGTCTTCACGGGGGGTGATTCTCGCAAGCGGCGCCGGGGGCGGTCGCGCCGGCCCACCGCGGGCCCAGAAAGCGGTACGGGCGCGACGTCACCGCCGCGCCCGTACACCCGATCTATCGTCAGCCGCCGCCACCCGGCATGGTCGGCATCTGGGGGCCGTCGGTGCCGCCCCCTGGCTGCTCGGTGCCGTCGTTGCCGCCGCCCGGCTGCCCGCTCGGGTCCTGCGTGCGGTCCGGCTCAGATGTCTCCTCCGGCTCGCAGTCCTCGGCACCCTTTCCGGGCTGCCGCGACTCCTCCGGCTGCTCGTTGTCGTCCCCGGACGGGCTGGGAGCCACGCCGCCACCACCGCCGCCAGGCATGGTCGGCATCTGCGGCGCGCCACCGGTGGTCTGTCCAGGCTGGCCCGACTCTCCGGGCTGCCCGCCGCCCGGCTGGTCCGGGTTGCCCGAGGCTTCCGCCGACGCCGAGGGGCAGGCTTTCGGCGCGGGCTTCTTGTCGTCGACTGTGCCCTTGTCTCCGCCGCCGCAGCCGGCGAGGGCCACACCGACCAGGCCGGCCAGCACAACGGCGGGGATGGACCTGGTGAAACGGCTGTGCATCTGGGATTACCCCCGTTTAGGTAGACAATGCAGGGCCGGCCGCGATGGTACGAACCGGGGTCAAACACCCGAGGCGGCAGCTACCGTAACATGTGAGACAGGTCACACAATCCGCAGCTGCGCCAGCGCCAGTGCCGCGTCCAACGCGGCCACCGTGGCCGCCCACCCCTTGTCCTCCGGCGAGTCCGGCAGCCCGGCCCGGGCCCGCGCCTGCTCCTCGGTGTCGACGGTGAGTACGCCGTGCGCCACCGGCGTCGCCTGATCCAGCGACACCCGGGTCAGCCCGTCGGTGACCGACTGGCAGACGTACTCGAAGTGGGCGGTGTCGCCCCGGATCACCACGCCGAGCGCCACCACAGCGTCGCAGCCGCGCGCCAGCGCCTGCGCCACCACCGGCAGCTCCACCGCACCGGCCACCCGGGCGGTCACCACGTCGGTGACGCCACACGCCTTCGCCGCCGCCAGGGCCCGGTCCAGCAGCTGCTCGGTGAGCTGTGCGTGCCACCGGGTGGCGACCACGCCGAGCCGCAGCCCGGCGGCGTCGACCGTCTCCAGCCCTGGAGCGCCGTGTCCGGCCATCAGGCGTGCCTCTCCAGCGGTGTGTCCTCGGGCAGGTGGTCCAGCAGGTGCCCCATCCGGTCCCGTTTGGTCCGCAGGTACGCCAGGTTCTCCGGCGTGGGGCGGATCGGCAGCGCCACCCGGCCCGTGATGGTCAGCCCGTACCCCTCCAGACCGGCGCGCTTGGCGGGGTTGTTGGTGAGCAGCCGCATCGAGTGCACACCCAGGTCGGCGAGGATCTGCGCGCCGGTGCCGTAGTCCCGGTTGTCGGCCGGCAGCCCGAGGTCGAGGTTGGCGTCCACGGTGTCCCGGCCGTCGTCCTGCAACTGGTAGGCCTGCAGCTTGTGCAGCAGCCCGATGCCGCGCCCCTCGTGCCCGCGTACGTACAGCACCACGCCGCGCCCCTCGGCGGCGACCGCGCCGAGCGCGGCCTGCAGCTGGGGACCGCAGTCGCAGCGCAGCGACCCGAACACGTCTCCGGTGAGGCACTCGGAGTGCACCCGCACCAGTACGTCCTCACCGTCGGCCAGCTCGCCGTACACCAGGGCGATGTGCTCGCGGGAATCGACCGTGGAGCGGTAGCCGACCGCCCGGAAGTTGCCCTCCGGGGTCGGGATCCGCGCCTCGGCGACCCGCTCCACCTGGGTCTCGGTACGCCGCCGGTACGCGATCAGGTCGGCGATACTCACCAGCGTCAGGCCGTGCTCTGCGGCGAATGCTGTGAGATCCGGCAGCCGCTGCATCGTGCCGTCGTCGTTGACCATCTCGCAGAGCACGCCGGCGGGTCGCAGGCCCGCCAGGGTGGCGAGGTCGATCGCGGCCTCGGTGTGGCCCGGCCGGCGCAGCACGCCGCCCGGCTTGGCCCGCAGCGGCACCACGTGTCCCGGCCGGGCCAGGTCGGAAGCGGCGGTCGCCGGGTCGGCCAGCAGCCGGACCGTGCGCGCGCGGTCGGCCGCCGAGATCCCCGTGCTGACCCCTTCCCGTGCGTCCACCGTCACGGCGTACGCCGTGCCACGCCGGTCCTGGTTGGTGTGGTACATCGGCGGCAGCTCGAGGTGGTCGCACAGCTCGGCCGACAGCGGAGCGCAGATGTAACCCTGT
>JBOGDE010000154.1:0-13332 GCA_050701695.1 Micromonosporaceae bacterium | reverse complement strand
AGATCGCCGAGCTCATCACCGCCGAGCTGTAGCGCCACTCATGATCAACGGTCCGTTCATGACGACATGAACGGACCGTTGATCATGAGAAGGTCGGGGTTACCGGCGCGGCTTCTTGCCCTTGGTGCGGGTGGTGGTGGCGCCGGCGGCGGCCACCGCGGCCGCGGCGTCGACGATGCCGTAGCCGTACACCGGGCCGTACACGCCGCGGACCAGGCCGCCGGGGGTACGGGCGGTGGCCAGCAGCACCTCGTAGATGTCGTCCAGGCTGCGGCCCTGGGCGGCGAGCAGCGCCACCACACCGGCCACGTGCGGGGTCGCCATCGAGGTGCCGGCGTACGCGTCGTAGTCGGCCTGGCCGCAGGCGTCCGAGCCGGTGCCGGCCGGTACCGGGGCCCACACGTCGTCGTCGCAGCTGACGAGTCCGGCGCCGCCCGGCGCGGCGACCACCTTCAGGTCCGGCTTGACGCCGAACTCTGAGTACCAGCTCTTCAGCTCGTTACGGTCGGTGGCGGTCACGCAGATCGCGTCGTTGGTGAACGCCGGGTCGGAGCAGAGCGGGGTGGAGGTGTTGCCGGCGGCGGAGACCACCGCGGTGCCCTGGCTGACGGCGTACGCGATCGCCTCGGCCATCGCGGTCTCGATGCCGAGGATCGGCAGCACCTGGGTGCCGGCGAGCCCGCCGAGACTCATGTTGATCACGTCGGCGCCGTGGTCGGTGGCCCACCGGATGCCGTTGGCGATCTCCTCGTAGCTGCCGCTGCCGGCCTCCAGCACCTTCACCGGCATGATCTTGGCGTTCGGGGCGACCCCGGCGATCCCGGCGCCGTTGCCGGCCGCGGCGGCAGCGATCCCGGCGACGTGAGTGCCGTGGGTGTCGGAGTCGTTGCCGACGCCGTCCGGGCCCTTCCAGTCGCCGTTGCCGCACGGCACGGCGCCCTTCGGGCAGGTGAACGTGGCGCCCGGCACCAGCTTGCCGCTGAACTCCGGGTGGTTGAGGTCGAGCCCGGTGTCGAGTACGGCGATCACCGCGCCGGCCCCGGTGCTCGTCGCCCACGCCTGCTCGGCGTTGATCTGCTGCAACCCCCACTGCTTGTCGTACAGCGGGTCGTTGGTGGCGGCGCTCGACGGCGTCGTCACGGCGGCGACGACGGCCACCGCGGCGGCTGCCGTCAGCCACGCCTTGGTACGGGTGATGCGCATGGATGCCCTCCCCAGAGTTGAACTGCGGTACTCAGTTCTTCCTCTGGGGAGCGGCCGATGTTACGGGGAGTTGCGGTTCTTGCGCGCAACTACCCGTTAGGGCACAGCGTGGTCACTTTCTGTAGCCGTGGTGCTACGCGGCGAGCGCGGCGATCACCCGAGCTGTGCGTCGACCGTGATCTCGACGTTGGCGAGGGTACGCGAGATCGGGCATCCCGCCTTCGCCGTCTCGGCGTGCTTGGCGAACTCGTCCGCGGCCAGTCCCGGCACCCGGCCCACCGTACGCAGATCGATCCGGCTGATCGCGAACCCGCCGTCGTCCTTGGTCAGGTGCGCGGTCGCGGTGGTCTCGATCGACTCCGGGGTGTGACCGGCTTCGGCGACGACCTTCGACAGGAACATCGAGAAGCAGCCGGCGTGCGCGGCGGCGATCAGCTCCTCGGGGTTGGTGCCGGTGCCGTCTTCGAACCGGGACGCGAACGTGAACGGACCCTCGTACGCGCCGCCGCCGAGCCGCATCGTGCCGGCGCCGTCGCGTAGCTCACCGTTCCAGATCGCCGAGGCGTTGCGACTGGGCATCATGACCTCCTGTGAGTCGGATGCCCCCGACGCTAGCGGTTACGGCGGGTCCCCGCGCGCTGGCCCTTCACTTGCCGCTCGGGCCGATCCACTTCCGGTAGAGCTTGTCGTACGTGCCGTCCTGCCGCGCCTTCGCGATCACGTCGTCGACCACCTTCAGCAGGGTGGCGTTGCCGGGCTTGACGGCGATGCCGTACTGCTCGCCGGTGTCGAACTCGGCGGCGATCTGGAAGACCCCGGGCTGCTCCTTGGCGTACTCGGTCCAGATCGGCAGGTCGGCCACCGCCGCCTCGACCGCGCCGGTGAGCACCGCCTGCTGCAGCCCGACCAGATCCTCGTACGGCACCAGCTTCAGCTTCAGCCCCTGCCCCTTGATCTGCTGTCGGAGGTACGCCTCGCCGGTGGTGTTGCGCTCCACCCCGACCTTCCGGGCCCCCAGCGCGGCAAGATCCCGGTACGGCTTGCCGGCCTTGGCGAGCATCCCCTGCCGCAGGTCGAAGTAGCCCTTGGAGAGGTCGAGCTGCTCCTCGCGTTCCTTCGATATCAGGATCCCGGCGGCCGCGGCGTCGCAGCGATTGGCGGCCAGCGCGCGCCCGGAGCGGATCTCCTCGAACGGCTCCTCGCGGAACGCCGGCTTCACCCCGAGCTCGTCGGCGACCAGCCGCAGCATGTCGACGTCGAAGCCGACGAGCTCACCGCCGTCGCGGCGCTCGAACGGCGGGAACGGGATCTCCGTACACACCGTGAGGGTGTTGGCTTTTACCAGGTTCACGCCGTGCCGGGCCTTGGTGTCGGCCTCCGGCTCGGTGGTGCAGCCGGCCAGCATCGCGATGCCGAGCAGCCCGATGCCGAGCAGCCCCGGCAGCGTGGTACGCCTCATCTGAGCCTCCCCTTGTCCGGAGACATCGTGCCAGGCGGCGAGGGCTGTCAGCTACGGTGCGGCGTACCGCGAGCCGAATCGTAGAGGTCCTCCAGGCGGCGGGTCTGGCGGCTGAGATCGAAGTGGGCCACCACGTGGCGGCGCGCCTGGTGGCCCAGCCGCTCCCGCAGCGCGTGGTCGCCGAGCAGCCGCCGGATGTTGCCGGCCAGCGCCGTACGGTCGGCTTCCGGGCCGAGCAGGCCGGTCTCACCGTGCAGCACCGCCTCGGGGATCCCGCTGTGGTACGTCGACACCGTGGGCACGCCCAGCCCCGCGGCCTCCAGGATCGTGGTCGGCAGCCCCTCGGTGTCCCCGTTCGACGCCGTCCGGGACGGTGCGGCGAGCATCCGGGACTCGGCCATGCACTGGCGCACCACGGCCGGTTCCCGCTGGCCCAGGAACGTCGCGTCGAGCCTCAGTCGCGCGGCCCGCGCCCGCATCTCCGGCTCCAGCGGCCCGGCGCCGATCAAGAGGACCCTGGGCCGCGGTTCCCGGATCTGGTCGACCGCCTCGATCAGGTCGTCGATCCCCTTCTTCTCGACGAAGCGGCCCACGAAGCAGATGTCCCACTGCTTCGGCGCCGCCGGTGGCGCGGCCGGGATCGGGACGCCCGTGTGGTGCACGACCACCTTCGCCGGGTCCGCGCCGAGTGCGATGGCCCGGTCCCGGATGAACCCGGAAACCGGGAGGATCAGCGCCGCGCGATCGAACGCGGTACGCAGGTTGCGCCGGTACCGGTTGCCGCGCGGACCGGGCACGCCGGCCTGCAGCGTCACGTCCCGGCCGTGCAGCGTGATGACCAGCGGGACCCCGAGCCGCGCGGCCGATCGGCTGATCAGCCATCCGTCCCCGCCGAAGTGGGCGTGCACCAGCGCCGGGCGCAGCCCGGTCAACAACCCGGCGAGCCGGCGCGACCCACCGGTCGACCGGAGCAGCAGGAACTGAGCCCTGCCCGGTACGGAGTCGGGGTAGGCGACCACGTCGGTGTCCCTGGCGAGCGGCGAGGCGACCTTCAGCGCCCCCAGGAAGCGTGGCCGCCACCGCGTCAACGCGTCAGCCTGGCCCCTGATGAACGTCTCGGACCCGGGAAGCAGGGTGCTTCGCCAGATCACGACGACTCGATCGCCGGACATCGCCGCGAGCCTAGTTTCCCAGAGCCAGATCCCGCAGCCGGTGCCGCAGCGTCGGGGGAACCAGCCAGATCTGCAGGAACGTCAGGTAGTCGATCAGGCGGGGTCGGCCGTGCCGCCGGGCCTCGCGCAGCAGCGTACGGAAGACCCGCATGCTGCGGGTGGGTGCCGCCTGGGAGCTGATCACGCTCATCGTGATGGCGGCGTACGCCCGCGGCGTGAAGAGGTGGCGGATGGACCGCAGCCACTCCAACTGCTGCCGCCACGGTGATTCGAGACTGATCCGCGGCCGGTCCTCGTCCTGGTGCCAGATCACCAACGGCTCGTCGGCGATGACGAGATCGACGTCGTCGTGGTCGGTGGCGCGCAGCGTCCAGTCCAGCTCCTGCTGGGCACGCAGCCCTTCGGTGAACGGCACCCGGCGCAGCAGCATGGTCGGGGCCAGGATCGTCGAGGTCTGGATGAAGCCGTCGCCGTGGAACAGCCCACGCCGGACGGTGAGGTACTCGCTGATTGGCTCGTCGGCGGCGGGCAGCCGGCGGGGCATCACGAACTCGGCCCGCGGCGTGCGGTTGATCAGCCGGCTGGAGACGATCGGCAGCGGTACGGGTGCGTCGCCGGCGAGGGCGAGCTGGACGGCGAGCTTGTCGGGCAGCCATTCGTCGTCGTCGTCGAGTAGCGCCGTCCAGGGTGCGGCCGCCGCCCGTACGCCGGCGTTGCGGGCGTGGGGCGCTCCACCCTGCTCCGGCAGACCGACCACGCGCACCCGGGGGTCGCCGAGCGCCGCCAGGGCCGTCTCGGTGGCGTCGTCCGGTCCGTCGACCACGACGATGACCTCGATGTCGCCGAGGGTCTGGGCCAGGGCGCTGCGGACCGCGCGGGTCACCAGCGCCGGCCGGGCGTACGTGGGGATGACGACGCTGACCGTCGGGGTGTGAGCCATCAAGACCTGCCAACCGTGGAATGTCGCTGCGGGGGCGGTGCCGCGTGGTGAGGCTAGGGACGCCCGGGGGGCCGACGGTGTGCCGGGGACAGACCCGGGTTGAACACTCGGCGAACCCTCGTCCCCGGCCCGCTGCACGCCTCGCGGCGGGACGGCTCCGGGGCCGCCGGCGGCACGTACACTCTGCGGGGCCTGACGAGAGAACGGAGAGCGATGCCACCCGACCACACCGCGACCGACGACCATGCCCGGGGGCGCGTGGTGATGCTGGTCGACAACGGCGTGGAGGGCGACTCCCGGGTCCAGAAGGCCGCCCGTTCGATGGCCGAGGCGGGGTGGGACGTCGTTCTGCTGGGCTGTGCCCCGATCGACGCGCCGCGCGAGTGGCGGCTGGGGCCGGCGCGGGTACGGGTGCTCCCGCTGGCCGGGGCGCGGACCGGCGCCGACGGCAGACTGTCGCAGCCCAGGGGGCTGCGGGAGCGGCTGCTCTCCCGGGGCGGGTTGCCGCTACGGCTGGCGCGGCTGGCGCGGCGTCCCCTCGAACACGCCCAGGTCTGGTCCTGGCGGGCCGTGATGGGCGACCGGGCCTGGCGCCGGCTGGAGCCGGGGCTGTGGAACTACGAACGCACGTTCGGCGCGGTTGTCGACGAGCTGGCGCCGGACCTGATTCACGCGCACGACTTCCGGATGCTCGGTGTCGGCGCCCGGGCGGTGCTGCGGGCCCGCGACGCCGGCCGCCCGGTGAAGCTGGTGTGGGACGTCCACGAGTTCCTGCCCGGCGTACGGCCGTGGCGGGACAACGCGCGCTGGCTGCCCGCCCACCTCGGGTACGAGCGGGAGTACGCACCGTACGCCGATGCGGTGGTGACCGTCTCGGGCACCCTCGCCGACCTGCTGCGCCGGGAGCACCGGCTGCGCGAGCGTCCGGCCGTGGTGCTCAACGCACCGACGCTCGCCGCACCGCCGCACCCGAACCCCGAGCCGGTTGCCGACCTGCGCCGGCTGTGCGGCCTCGACCGGGACACCCCACTGCTGGTCTACAGCGGGTCGGTCTCACCCCAGCGCGGGGTGCAGACCGTGGTGGAGGCGCTGCCCGAGCTGGCCGGAGCCCACCTCGGGCTGCCCGAGCTGGCCGGAGCCCACCTCGGGCTCGTGGTCAACGACCCGGACACGCCGCACGTGCGGAGGCTGCTCGCCACCGCCGCCCGGCTGGGAGTGGCGGACCGGGTGCACCCGGTGCCGTACGTGCCGTACTGGCAGGTTGTCGAGTTCCTCGGCACCGCCGACATCGGGGTGATCCCGATCCACCACTGGCCCAACCACGAGCTGGCGCTGATCACCAAGTTCTTCGAGTACTCCCACGCCCGGCTGCCGATCGTGGTGAGCGACGTGAAGACCATGGCCGACACCGTCCGGGCCACCGGCCAGGGCGAGGTGTTCCGGGCCCGGGACACCGCCGACTTCGTACGCGCCGTGCGTGCCGTGATCGCCGACCCGGGACGCTACCGGCGCGGGTACGAGCGGCCGGACTCGCCACTGTCGGCGTGGACCTGGGAGGCGCAGGCCGCGGTGCTCGACTCCGTCTACCGCCGGCTGCTGCCACGGAAGGCCACCGCCGCGTGAGCCCGCCCGACGTCAGTGTGATCGTGCCGGTCTACAACACCATGCCGTACCTGACCAGGTGTCTGACCTCGTTGCTGGAGCAGACCATCGGGCTGGACCGGCTCCAGGTGGTCGCGGTGGACGACGGTTCGACCGACCGCAGCGGCCGGGAGCTGGACCGGTTCGAGCGGCGGTGGCCCGATGTCGTCACCGTCATCCACCAGGCCAACTCCGGCGGGCCGGCGGCTCCGTGCAACCGCGCGCTCGACGTCGCCACCGGCCGGTACGTCTTCTTCGTCGGCGCCGACGACTACCTCGGCTCCGACGCCCTAAGGCGGCTGGTCGACGCGGCCGACCGGTACGGCTCCGACGTGGTGCTCGGCAAGGTGGTGGGCGTCAACAGCCGCTTCATCGAGCAGGACATCTTCGCCCGTACCGAGACCGACATCGGGCTCTTCGACTCCCCGCTACCGCGCTCGCTGGCCAACACCAAGCTGTTCCGCCGCGAGCTGATCGAGCGGTACGGCATCCGCTACCCCGAGCAGATGCCGACCGGCAGCGACCAGCCGTTCACGCTGGCCGCCTGTTACCGGGCCCGGCGGATCTCGGTGCTGGCCGACTACGACTTCTACTTCGCGGTACGGCGCCACAACGCCACCAACATCACCTCGCTCAGCAGGCATGTCGAGCGGCTCGAGCTGGCCGGGCACCTGATGACGTACGCGACGGAGCTGATCGAGCCCGGCAAGGAGCGCGCCGCGATGCTGGCGCACTACTTCGACCACAACGTGGCCAAACTCCTGGAAGACGACTTCCTCGGCCTCGACCATGACACGCAGCAGCGGGTGCATGCCGGTGTCGGGCGGCTGGCGGCAGAGCACCTCACCGACGAGATCGCCGAGCGGCTGGGCGCCGAGACCCGGATCCGGATCGGTCTGACCCGTCACGGACAGCTCGCCGACCTGGTCGCCGCGATCGGCCAGGACGCGACCACCGGTGTGCCCGCCACGCTGGTCGAGGACGGGCGGTGGTACGCGTGCTATCCGGGGTTCCGGGAGCCCGGCCGGAGCCTGCCGGACTCCTGTTTCGACGTGACGACCGCCGCCGGCTGGACGGCCAAGCTGGACGCCACCGCGCTGGCGTGGCAGACCGGCGACCGGGGCGAGGCGGTGCTGACCATCACGGCGCACACCCCCCTGCCCGGCGACACGCCCCTGCCCGACGACACGCCCCTGCCCGGCGCCGCGCCCGGCGCGGCGCCGCTGGCGGTGAGCGCGGAGGAGATCCCGGCCGAAGTCAGCACGGTGTCGGAAGGCCCGGCCGGTACGACGCTGCGGATCAGGTTCGGAGTCTCCGAGCTGCTCGCCCGCAGCAACCCGACCGGCCAGCGCCGGATCGTATCGGCGCGTACGGGCACGGACGCCCCCGCGACCGCTCTGCGGGCACCGCGGCTGGGCGGGATCGCCCCGCTGGTACGCCGGCGGGGCGCCCGGCTCTACGTGATCACTCCCGTACGCGACGTCTCGGGCCGGCTCATGATCTCCGTGGTGCCGTTCACCCCCAGCCGGATCGCCGCCTACCTGCGGCGCGTCACGCGGCGCTGGACTGCGAGCGGGTGAGCGCGTCGAGGGCGCGCTGAGCGCTGTCCAGGCTGTGGCGCAGCTCGTGCACCGGGTCGGGCGCCTTGCCGGCGGTGGCCAGCCCGATGGTGACCCACTCCCGGATCAGCTCGGACATGGTGCAGCCCCGCGCCTCGGCAAGCGCCTTGACCATGGCGTCGGTCTCGTACGGCAGGCGTACCGGGCGGACCACGGTGACCGGTGCGCCGGCGGGAGGCAGGTCGGTGAGCAGCTTCGGGCTGCCGGCGGCGTCGAAGTCGAAGCTGACCTCGCCCGCCGTGACGGCGTCGGCGAGCTGCTCGTCGGAGATGCGCTCATTCATGATCGGTCTCCTCCCATCGCTCGAACCCGGCAAGCTCGTCCGAGTTCATATCCCGGGCCCCGATAATCAGCCAGTCCATGCCACCTTGGTGTCGCAGCATCACGATCATTGGTCGCCCCTCCCGGGTGCGTGACCAGATGGTCAGCAGCCGGGTGCCGCTGGCGATGGCCGGGACCGGCCAGCGCCGTACGGCGTGCAGGGCCTGGATGACCTCGTACGGCTCGACGCCCCTCAACGCCATCAGCGCGTATGGCAGCCATTCGTACCCCACTGGCAAGAGTGTATACGATGCGTATACAGAAGCCTTATCAACCGTTCAGGCAGGATCGGCGACCAGGATCCGACCCAGGACGGATGCGGCGCCCCGGCTCGCGTTCGACAATTCGTCCAATAGGGGTAGCCAGGGAGGTGACATGAGTACCGATCAGCCTGACGTGAAGGTGGCGATCGTCGGCAGCGGTTTCTCCGGTCTCGGGCTCGCCGTACGCTTGAAACAGGCGGGAATGCACGATTTCACGATCCTGGAGCGCGCCGGCGACCTGGGCGGCACCTGGCGCGACAACTCCTACCCGGGCTGCCGCTGCGACGTGCCGTCCCACCTGTACTCGTTCTCGTTCGCGCCCAACCCGGAGTGGAGCGAGACGTACTCGCCGCAGCCGGAGATCTGGGACTACCTGCGGAAGGTCGCCGCCGAGCACCAGCTCGACCGCCACATCCGGTACGGCCACGACGTCACGGGCGCCCACTGGGACGACGAGGCGCAGCTGTGGCGACTCAAGACCGCCGCCGATGAGCTGTCGGCGCGGGTCGTGGTGCTCGGAGTGGGCGCGCTCGCCGACCCGAAGATCCCCCCGATCCCCGGGCTGGAGGACTTCGGCGGCGAAGTGTTCCACTCCGCCGGCTGGCACCACGACTACGACCTGACCGGCAAACGGGTCGCCGTGGTCGGCACCGGCGCGTCGGCGATCCAGTTCGTACCGGAGATCCAGCCCGCCGTCGACAAGCTGGTGCTGTTCCAGCGCACCGCGGCCTGGGTGCTGCCCCACACCAACCGCGGCATCAGCGCCGCCGAGCGCTGGGTCTACCGGCACGTCCCGGTGGCACAGCGGCTCAACCGGCTCGGGGTGTACGTCAGCCGCGAGCTGCTGGTGTTCGGGCTGGCGTTCTGGCCGAACGCGATGAAGCTGGGTGAGCGACTCGCCCGCGCCCACCTCGCCCGGCAGGTGCCAGACCGCGCGCTGCGCCGCACCCTGACGCCGGACTTCCGGCTCGGCTGCAAGCGGATCATGCTCTCGAACGGCTACTACCCGGCGCTGTCGAAGCCGAACGTCGAGGTGGTGCCCTCAGGTATCACCGAGGTACGCGGCAACACCGTGGTCGGCGCCGACGGCAGCGAGCACGAGGTCGACGCGATCATCTTCGGCACCGGCTTCCACGTCACCGACCCGCCGTACGCCGACACCGTGTACGGCCGGGACGGGCGCTCGCTGGCTGAGGTGTTCGACGGCAGCCCACGCGCGTACCTGGGGACCACGCTGCCCAACTTCCCGAACGCGTTCACGCTGCTCGGCCCCAACACCGGGCTCGGCCACACCTCGGTGGTGTTCATGATCGAGGGCCAGATCGACTACGTGATGGGCAGCCTGCGCGCGATGGCGCGGCGCGGCTGGCGCAGCATCGAGGTGCGCCCGTCGGTGGAGCGCGCGTACAACGCCGAGCTGCAGCGCAAGCTGCCCGGCACGGTGTGGAACTCCGGCGGCTGCGCCAGCTGGTATCTGGACGCCAACGGGGTCAACAGCACCATCTGGCCGCGCTTCACGTGGCAGTTCCGGCTCCGTACCCGGAGATTCCGCCCCGAGAACTACGCGGTCACCCCCGAGCCGCGCTGAGCCTCACGGGGTCGGCGCCGTCCTCGGGCTGGTATCGGGGCTCGGCGCCGTCTTCGGGCTGGTATCGGGGCTCGGTGGCGTGCTGGGGCTGGTGTCCACGCTCGGTGCCGGGCCGGACTCCTCGGTGACGCCGTCCTGGATCGGCACCGGTTCCGGGTCGCTGGCGACTCCGCAGCCAGCGGCCGGTGCCATGAGCAGCACCAGCAGTGCCAGGCGTACGAGTATCACGGGGTCGCCTCCGGAAGCTCCACGACGAACCGGGCGCCGCCGCCGGGTCTGGGCTCGACCCGCGCGGTGCCCCGGTGCCGCCGTACGTGCCGGGCTACCAGCGCCAGCCCGAGGCCGACACCGCTGTCCGTGCGGTCGCGCTCGGACGGTGAGCCCCGGGCGAACCGCTCGAAGATCCGCTCCCGTTCCAGCTCCGGTACGCCGGGCCCGGCATCGTCGACCTCCAGTCGGACGGCGCCGTTGTCGCGGGCCACACGCAGCCGCACCAGGCCGCGGCCGTGCTGTTCGGCGTTGTCGACCAGGTTGGCGACCACCCGCTCCAGGCACCGCCGGTCGGCGAGCACCAGCGGTGCGGTCTCAGGTGCCACGCGGAGCCGGTCGACGTGGTCGGGGGCGGCCTGGCGTACCAGCTCTGCCAGGTCCAGCAGCTCCACCGCGAGCTGGTCCTCGGAGTAGGTACGGGAGATCTCCAGCAGGTCGTCGACCAGCCGGCGGAACCGGCGCAGGTCGGTGTCGAGCAGGTCCACCGCCTGCCGGGCGCCGCCGGGCAGGTCGGCGCGCCGGCGCCGCAGCACCGACATCGCGTTCAGCATCGTGGTCAGCGGCGAGCGCAGCTCGTGGCTGACGTCTCCGGCGAACCGGGCGTCGCGGGTGACCTGCTGTTGCAGCCGCTCGGCGGTCTCGTTGAACGCCCGCGCCAACGGGGCGAGATCCGGGTCCCGGGTGGCGGGCAGGCGTACCCCCAGATCGCCTCCGGCGGCCTCCGCGGCGGCCGCGGTGACCTGGGTCAACGGCTGCAGCGCGTACCCGGAGGCCCAGCGCCCCAGCAGCGCGCCGGCCGCCCCGCTGGCGACCGTACCGGCGACCAGGATCCAGCTCAGGAACCGGAACGTACGATCCAGCTCCCGCAGCGGGAACACCTCGAAGTACGTCGCCGACACCTCCGGCAGTGGCACCCCGACGGCGAGCACCGGCACCCCGGCCAGCGTCAGCCGCTGGTACGCCGACTGCCCGCCCCGCACCGTGTCGATCAGCGAGCTGGGGAGCCGTCGCGGGTCGACCAGGTTGCCGCTGCTGGTCCACTCGCCGCGCTCCACCAGCAGCACCGCGGACTCCACCTCCGAGCCCAGGCCGGTGATCAGCTTCTCCAGCCCTGCCGGCTCGCGGCGCAGCGTGGTCTGCACCAGCCGGGCGTTGACCATGGTCTGGCGTACCGCGCCGTCGATCCGCTGGTCCTGCATGTAGCTGGTGGCGAGCTGCCAGGTGCCGAACGCCAGCACGCTGGTCACCACCAGGCAGACCAGCCCGAACCACGCCATCACCCGGGCCCGCAGCGGCAGCCGACTCACGGCGTACCCACCCGGTATCCGACGCCGCGCACCGTGACGATCACCGTGGGATTCGCGGGATCCGGCTCGATTTTGCGGCGCAACCGCCGGATGTGTACGTCGAGCAGCCGGGTGTCGCCGAAGTAGCCGTAGTCCCAGACCCGCTCCAGCAGTTGCTCCCGGGTGACCACCTCGCCGCGCGCCACGGCGAGGGTGCACAGCAGCCTGAACTCGGTCTTGGTGAGCGCCAGCTCGGCCCCGTCGCGGATCACCCGACCCTCGCTCGGTCGCAGGCTCAGCCCACCGACGTCCAGCCGGGACGGCAGATCGCCGCGGCCACGTACCCGGCGCAGCAGTGCCCGTACCCGGGCGGCCAGCTCGGCGGCGTCCACCGGTTTGGTGACGTAGTCGTCGGCGCCGGCTTCCAGGCCGGCGATGATCTCGTGCGGCTCGCCGCGGGCGGTCACCATGATGATCGGCAGGTCGCCGCGCTCGCGTACCTGGGCGCACAGGGTGAGGCCGTCCATCCCCGGCAGCATCACGTCCAGCAGCACCACGTCCGGCGGCTGGTCGCCGCGGTCCAGCAGCCCGAGCGCCTGCTCGGCGGTCACCGCCTCCAGCACCTGGAAACCCTCGTCCGCCAGTGCCATGCCCAGCGCCTCGCGGATCCGGGAGTCGTCCTCGACGAGCAGCAGTGTGGCGGTCATTTGCGGTGCCCTCCGCACCGGGGCGGTCCGTGGTGCCGTGGACCCCGGTGGTCATGTGCGGCGCACGGTGCGCCGGAGGCGAGATCGCGTCCGATGGTAGTGGCAGTCCGGGCAGCGGCGCCGGCACAGCGGCGGCCGGCAGGCAAGGGGTGGCGCCCGTTGCCCTGCCGGACCCGAGGCTGCGGCAGGTCAGCTAGCCGCGTCAGGTCGGCAGACCTGGCCCCGCGACCTGCCTCCTGGCCGGGGTGCCCGCCTGCCGGCCACCATGCATGTTCTTAGTCCGGCTGCCGTACGGCCGCCAGACTCTCCGCGCCCGATGGGGCGCATCGTCAGCTAGTCGTCAGGTTAGGCGCCGCGGGCACCGCTGAGGATTGTGGTGGTCGGCGGTCTGGAAAGGGGTGAGTTGGCCGAACGCGGGTACGACGACGGTGGGCCGGCGTGGTGGCTGGCCCGGGCCGATCTGACCGAACGCGACCCGGCCTTCCGTGCCGGGCTGCGTGACTGGGTACGCCGCCACCTGCACGGCTCCACCCCGGGAGCGGTACGCGAGGCGGCGGTGGTGCTCGACGAGCTGCTCGGCAACGCGTACCGGCACGCCCGACCGCCGTACCGGGTACGGCTGGCGGTGCTGCGCGACGGACACCTGCTGTGGCTGGAGGTCGACGACGCGGTGGCCTACCCCGAGACCGGCTGGTCGATGGGTCGCGGCCTGCTGACGGTACGGGGGCTCTGCCCGGACTGGGGCGTCACCCCGCTCCCGGACGGCAAGACCGTGTGGGCGGAGCTGTTCCTGCTGCGCCCGCCCTCGGCTGTAGCGGCGAGCCGTACCCCCGGGTAGTGCGGTGGCCACCAACGTTCACCGG
>JBOGDE010000153.1:0-13425 GCA_050701695.1 Micromonosporaceae bacterium | reverse complement strand
CGGCGCTGCTGGTCGAGGTGCTGGTCGGGCGGTGGCGGGTGGGCGCGGCCACCGGCGACCCGGGGTGCGAGCGACACCTGCACCGGGCCTCGGAGTTGGCGGCCGACCTGCCGCTGGCCACTCGGGTGGTGGAGGCGCGGGAAGGGTGGGCGCGCTCCCTGGCGCGGCAGGGCGACGCCCTGGCAGCGGTGTCGGTGGTCGAGAAGCTGCGCGAGGAGGTGGAGCGCGCCGGTCGGCTGCACGACCTGGCCTGGCTGATGTACAGCATGACCACCATCTACGAGCGGGCCGGGCGCTGCGCCGAAGCGCGTGACGCGGCCCGGCAGGGCGGAGCCCTGCTGCTGGACCTGGAGTCGATGCCGGGGCTCGGGCTGCTGCTGCAGGGCATCGGTGAGCTGACCGGCGGCAGCCTGCAGACCGCGACCGGGCTGCTCGACGAGGCGCTCGCGGCCCACGCCGGCGCCAGCGAACCGGAGTGGCTCGGGGTGACCCTGCTGCACCGGGGACGCGCCCATCTCGCCGCCGGTGAGTACGCCGATGCGGCGGCGGTGCTGCGGCGCTGCCAGCGCGCGCTGACCGGCCGGGGGTACGCCGACCCCGCCATGTATCCGTTCGACGCGGACCTGGCCGAGGCGCTGGTGAGTATCGGTGAGCCGGACGCGGCGCGCGACGTGCTCGACGACGCGCACCAGCGCGCCACCCACCTGGGGCGGGACGTGGTGCTGCTGGGGCTGGCCCGGGTGCGTGCCGTGGTGCGGCTTGCCACCGGCGACCGGACCGGCTCGGCCACCGCGCTGCGGGACGCGATCACCGCGTACGCGTCGCGGGCGTACCCGGTGGACCTGGCGCGCGCCTGGCTCACCCTGGCCAGCCTGGAACGCCGCAACCGGCGCCGGGCACCGGCCCGTGCGGCGGTGACGACCGCGCTCCAGATGTGCGATGTCGCCGGCGCCACCGTGCTGCGGAATCAGGTGATCGCCGAGCAGGCCCGCATCGACGGGGTACGCGACGGCGCCTCGCTGACCGCCACCGAGCGCCGCATCGTGGAGCAGGTACGGGCCGGCGCCACCAACCAGGAGATCGCCACGACGCTGTTCCTGTCGGTGAAGGCGGTCGAGGGCACCCTGACCCGGCTCTACCGGCAGCTCGGGGTCCGCAACCGCACCGAGCTGGCCCGTACCACCGATCCGTAGCTGAGTGGCGTACCCCGGGAAGACAGTGGTGCGCCGGACCCCCCGGACCCGGCGCACCACCTTTCTCCTGTGGGGGGTTACACAGTGACGCTCCAGCTGTCGAGCGTTCCGATGTCACCGGGGCCGTAGTCGGTCACCCGGAGCTGCCAGGTCCCGCTGGCCGCGGAGCTGACATTCACCTGGTACGTCTTGGTGCCGTTCCAGGGTGTGCAGTAGTACCCGCCGGAGTACTTCACCGGATAGATCTGCCCGTTCGGGGCGATCAGTGAGATCCCCAGATCCTCCGCACAGGTGTGCTGGATGGTGATGCTCACCCGCACCGGGCTCACCGCCGTACCGCTGGCGGTGGAGTTGATCGGGCTGTAGATCCGCATGTTGTCCCGCAGCGGGTAGTCGGTGCCGTTGGTGAAGGTACGCACCCCCGGCGGCGGTGTGGTGGTGGGCGGTGTGGTGGTGGGCGGCGTGGTGGGGCTCGTCGTCGGCGAGCTGGTCGGCGACGAAGTGGGCGAGCTGGTCGGGCTGCCCGTCGGGCTCGGTCCGCCCGCCACCGCGAGCTTCCACAGTGCGTACGCCGCGGCGTCGGAGTTGCGGTCCAGCGCGGTGCTGTTGATGTTGCTCGGGTACGTGTCGCAGGACTTGTGGTAGCAGGGGTCGAACGGCTGGCCTGCCGTACCGCCCCACTTCTGGGCCTGCGCGCTGGACATGGTCGACCCGGCACCGGTGGACAGGAACGTGGTCGGGACGCCGATGTTGCGGAACGACCCGTCGTCACTGCAGCAGACCGTCAACTCCTCGGTCGGTACGTTGATCGAGTCGAAGTAGCCCTTCACGGTGGTGCCGAGGCTGCCGGTGATGTTGTCGATGAAGTAGCCGGCGTTGGTGGAGCCGTTCATGTCGAAGTTGAGGTAGCCCTTGATCTTCGACCGCTCCGTGGACGAGAGCGAGTTGACGTAGAACTTGGAGCCGTTGAGCCCTTGCTCCTCGTCGGTCCACCAGCCGAACCGCACCTTCTTGGCCATGGTCGGGTTCTGCTTCGACAAGGTCAGCGCGACCTCCAGCAGCAGTGCGGAGCCGCTGCCGTTGTCGTTGATGCCTGGCCCGGCCGAGACGCTGTCCAGGTGGCCGCCGAGTACGTACACCTCGTTGGGGTCACCGCCGGCCCACTCCGCGATCAGGTTCGGCCCGGCGCCGCTGGTGCAGCCGGAGGTGCAGGCCTGCCGCGACGTGGTGTATCCGGCCGCTTTCAGCTTGTCCTCGAGGTAGGTCACCGACTGCTGGTAGCCCTGGCTCGTGGAGTGGCGGTTGCTGCCGAAGTTCTGCATCTGCTGCAGGTGCGCCTTGACCGCCGCCACGTCGATGTCCGGTACGCCGGGCGCCGGGGTGGGAGACCCGGTGGGTGACGCGGTCGGGCTCGACGTCGGGCTGGACGTGGGGGAGCTGGTGGGGGTCGAGCCGGTGCAGCTCGGCTCCCCGGACTGCGCGCCCAGGTTGACCGCGTCCCACGCCGCCTTGACCTTGTTGTAGTAGCCACAGGTGGCGTCGAGGTTCTTCGCGGCGGACAGGGTGTAGATCCGCCACTTCTGGTAGTTCATGCCGGAGGTCTTCATCAGCATCGCGTTGTAGAAGATCTTGCCGGCGTCCTGGATCCCGATCCCGGTCAGGTTCGACGCCCCGTTGCAGGTCGGGCTGTTCGGCTTGCCGTTGCCGGGGTTGGTGCCCTCGGCGAGCAGGTAGAACCAGTGGTTGCCCGGGCCGGCCGCGGCGTGCACCGAGGACGGCAGCGAGGTCGACCAGCAGTCCGGGTGACCGGAGATCGTCGAAGGCTTGTACATGTGCCGGATCGCCCCGTTGCCCTGCAGGTTGATCAGCTCACCGATCTGGTAGTCGGGTGCGTCGTTGGGGTTGTTCAGGTAGTGCTCGGTGAGCGTGCCCCAGACGTCGGCGACGAACTCCTGCGACGGGTAGCCGGCGATCCCGGCCGGGGTCTTGGCGTCCAGGCCGTGGCCGTACTCGTGACCCACCACGTCGGCGCCGGTGATCCACTTGCGCTGGGAGTTCCAGCCGAACACCACGCCGTCGGGGTTGTTGGAGTGGCCCCAGTAAGCGTTCTGCTCCTGCAGCCCGACCTCGGCGTCGGCCCAGCGGCCCTGGCCGTCGAGGCCGTTGCGGCCGTACCAGTTCTTCAACATGTCCCATTCGCCGCCGGCGATGTACATCACGTCGACGCAGCCGGAGACCTTGTCGCTGCCGCTGCCCCAGACGTCGTCGGCGTCGGTGAAGACCTGGTCGTTGGAGAAGTCGGCGCACTGCAGTCCAGGCCGGTTCGGGTCGGCCATCCGGTACGAACCGCTGGAGCCGGAGGTGCCGAACGAGAGGTTCGAGCCGTTCCAGATCCCGGTGCCGGAGCCCGCCGCCAGCTCCAGCCGCTCGCCGAGCACCGCGCCGTCGGCGGCGTCGACGTAGACCTTCTTGCGGCTGGGCAGGTCACCGTCGCGGCCCTGCACCAGGGTCTCCCACGCCAGCCGTGGGGTGCCGGTGGTGGCGTACACCACGAGCACCGGGTCGGTCTCCAGCGGCTCGGCGAGGCTGAGCGTGCGCTTCGCCTTCGCCGCCGCCGTGGTCTTGGCGAGCTTCGGCTTCAGGTTGCTCAGCGAGATCGCCTTGCCCTGTGCGGCGTTGACGTTGAGTACGTCGCCGTCGGAGTCGGTGACGACCACGAAGTCGCCGCCGACCACCGGGAGTCCGAGGTGGGTGCGTTCGTACGACACGTACGACAGGCCCCACGGGGTGGTGATCGCCTGTCGGCGCTGGAAGGTGTCGCCGGCGCTGGCGTGCAGCGCGGCGTCCCGGTCGGCGACCAGGGTGGCGGCGGCGTCGACCGCCGCCGCCAGTGGATCAGCGGACCGCTCGGAGCCCGCATAGGGCTGTGCGGTCGCCACGCCCACGGCGGTGAGCGCGAGCGCCAGGCTCAACGCACCACCGGACGCGATGAATTGTTTACGTCTCACTAGAGACCTTCCTCCCCAGTAGCCCCACGGGACTTCCCGCGGGGCTGCGTCACGTGCATGAACCGGGCAGGGAGCCGCACCCGCGGTGGGCGAGGCGCGTACACCGCGGGACGGTCCCGGCGGGGTACGTGGCTCGGGGTACGTGCGAGAGGGAGGTGCGGCTCCCTTTCCGGCTCACCAGGTCTCGTCCGGACGAGTCCACCGACCATCGTTGGCCGGCGCGCTGACCGTATGCACGCATCGTGGCCCGTCGATAGCGGGGAACCCCTTGTGCGGCCCCGGGTCGGGCGGGCATGGCGATCGCAAGGGTTTCCTCGCTACCCGGGACCGGTGGCCTCGCCTACCGTCCCCGGGGTCGGCTGCCGCGGATCGCGGCGAGCGGTGAGGAGCGAGGGTGAGCGACCGAGCGAGCGAGCCAGTCGGCTCAGCAGCGCGCGCGAGCGCGCCGCCGAGCGAAGCGAGGTGTGCGCAGTGAGCGCGACGGCGGTTCTGGTAGATGTGCTGCGGAAGGGTCGTGCGGTCCTGGCCGGCCTGTGCGCCGCCGTACTGGTCGCGGTGCCGCTGGCGGCCTGCGACCGGGCGCCGTCGTCAACCCCGCCGTCGGCGACCGCACCGCAGTCGGTGCCCTCCGCCGATCAGCCGGTACGCGTCGAGCTGGTCCGCAGCGGTGGGATGGCCGGCCGGACCGAGACGGTCACGGTGGACGAGAAGGGCGCCTGGACGTACACCGCGGCGGGCAGGAGCGAGCGTGGCAGCCTCCCGCAGGACACGGCACGGGCGCTGTGGCGGCTGGTCAACGACCCGAAGCTGGCCGCCGAGCTGAAGGCTGCCGGGTCGCCGCCCAGCTGCTCAGACGGCTTCGGGTACGAGCTGGTGGTCGGCGACGACCGCCGGCTCCAGGCGGTCGACTGCGGCACGCTGCCCGCGACGCTGAAGTCGGTGGTGACGCTGATCGCCGAGGCCACCCCGCTGGGTTAGCGGCCGACCGCCGGGGTCAGCCCTCGGACTGTTGCCGCTCGACCAGGGTGCGGCGCAGCCAGTCCTCGACCCCCGCCACGTGTACGGTCGCCCAGGCCCGTGCCACCTCCGGCTGCCGGGCGGCGATCGCCTCGTAGATCGCGATGTGCTGCTCCCGGGTACGTTCGATCGCGCCCACCTGGGTGAGGCCGCGCCAGACCCGGGCCCGGGTGGTCGGCGCGGACAGGCTCTCCAGCAGCGAACACAGCACCGGGTTGCCGGACGCCTCGGCGATCCGGTTGTGGAAGGTCAGGTCGTTGGCGACCAGCTGTTCGACGGTGAGCTCGCCGGTCAGTTCGTCGAGCACCGCGCGCAGCCCGGCGATCTGTTCGTCGGTCATCGCGGTGGCCGCCTTGGCGGTGGCGGCCGGCTCCAGGATCCGGCGTACCTCGAAGAAGTCCAGGACGCTGTCGTCGGAGTGGAAGTCGACCACGAACGTCATGGCGTCCAGCAGCAGCCGCGGCTCCAGGCTGGTGACATACGTGCCGTCGCCCTGCCGTACGTCGAGGATCCGGATCAGCGACAGCGCCTTGACCGCCTCCCGCAGCGAGTTGCGGGAGAGCCCGAGCCGGTCGGCCAGGTCGGCCTCCTTGGGCAGTCGGTCGCCCGGCTTCAGATCACCCGAGGTGATCATTTCCTTGATCTTGAGAATCGCCGCGTCGGTGACCGCCATCGACCCTCCCGACCATGGAAACGTCCGACGATTAGGAAGCATAGCGAGCCGGCCAGCCAGGTCGCCTCCGCGCTGCCCCGGGGCTCGGCCGGGGCCTTGCGCGTGGGAATCCTACAGGCCGTTTTGCGCAGAATCCGTGCGCATTTGAGCTCGCAATCTCGGTCTTGACCGCAGATACGAGCAGTAGCACACGTCCATACATCCGATGGCCCCGGCGGTGAATGAATGAATCACCGCCGGTCGCGGGTGATGACGGACGGGCGCAGGGTCGGGGCTCATGCCGGCGCCGGGCCCGTTGCCGGGGTCGATCGTCCCGACGCCGTACCGAAGGCAGGAAGGAGCAGCGCAGATGGAGATCACCCGACGTGGACTGTTGACCGGCGCCGCCGTACTGGGGGGAGGTCTGCTGCTGCCGGCGAGCCCGGCGTTCGCCGCCGGCGAGTACGACGTGCTCCGGCAGCGCTGGTTCGACCTGCTCACCGGGGGCGACTTCGACTCCGGCGACCCCGACTTCGCCGCGGCGCTGCGCCGGCTCGACGAAACCGCCGACACCCACCTCGCGCTGCGCGACCCTCCGCCGACCGGGCCGGCGTGTTCACCGATCTGCCGCTGAACGACTCGGGGCGGATGGGGATCACGTACACCCGGCTGCGCGACATCGGCTACGCCTGGGCCACCCCGGGCACCCGCCACCACCACGACGAGGCGACCCTCGCCGCGATCCTCGACGGTCTCGAGGTCGCCAACCAGAAGATCTACTACGCCGGCCGCTCGGAGTTCGGAAACTGCTGCCGCGCTCGTCGACGGGGGAGCGGATGAACCCGTACACCTCGATGTGGACCGGGGTGCACGACGGGGACGGGCCGGCCGCGTTTCACCTGGTGCTGCTGGACAACGGGCGTACCGCGGCGTTGGCCGACCCGGTGGGGCGCGAGGCGCTGCGCTGCATCCGCTGCTCGGCCTGCCTGAACGTCTGTCCGGTGTACGAGCGCGTCGGGGGAGTGGCGTACGGGTCGGTCTACCCCGGCCCGATCGGCGCGATCCTGGTGCCGCGACTGCGGGGGATTGCCGGCGAGGTGGAGGCGTCACTGCCGTACGCGTCGACCCTGTGCGGCGCCTGCGCCGAGGTCTGCCCGGTGAAGATCGACATCCCGGCGGCCCTGTTGGACCTGCGCGCCAGGGCGGTCGAGGCTGGCCGGGGCGGCGCGGCGCAGCGGGTCGCGATGCGGGCCGCGACCACCGTTCTGCGTACGCCACGCCGGTTCCGGGCGGCACAACGGCTGGCGGGGATCACGGGCCGGGTGCTGGGGCGGTGGCTGGCCCGGCCGCGGGGGCCGGCCGCCGGTTGGACCAGGGCCCGGGACGTGCCGGTACCGCCGCCGGAGTCCTTCCGCCGCTGGTGGGCGGGCACCGTGGCGCGATCGTCGGAGGAGCCGCGCGCAAGCGGGTGGTCCGCGCCGCCGGACGATCGGGCGTGCGGCGATGAGCGAGCGTAAGCGAGCGAATCAATGTCCCAGTGCGTGCGCGAAGTGCACGACCTCGCGAAGCGAGGTCGTGCAATGAGCCGTGAGGAGATCCTTCGGCGGGTACGCGCCGCCGTCACCGGTGCTGAGGTCACTGTGCCGCGCGACTACCGGGGCGAGGTCGCGGGCGACCCGCTCGGCGACCATGTCGCGCTGTTCGCCGAGCGGCTCGCCGACTACCGCGCGACCGTGACGCGGTGCCCCGCCGCCGACCGCGACGTGGCGGTCGCCGCCGCGCTGGCCACGCGCGGCGCCCGCAGGATCGCCGTACCCCCGGATCTGGAATTGGTGGGGAACGGTCTGGAGTTGCTCGGGGACCCTGACCTGGCAGCGCGGACGCCTGCGACGGGGTGGTCACCGGGTGCGCGGTCGCGATCGCCGAAACCGGCACCATCGTGCTCGACGCGGGTCCCGGCCAGGGCCCCCGCCGGCTCAGCCTGGTGCCCGACTACCACCTCTGTCTGGTACGCGCCGGCCAGATCGTCGGCACCGTGCCGCAGGCTGTGGCGCGGCTCGACCCGACCCGGCCGCTGACCTGGATCAGCGGCCCGTCGGCGACCAGTGACATCGAGCTGGACCGGATCGAAGGCGTGCACGGGCCACGCACCCTCGACGTGCTGATCCTGGACTGACGGCGCCCCGGGGTTTACGGGCCGTTGGGTTCACAGGCCGTTGGTGTAGAGCAGGACGTTCGCGGTGCCGGCGGGGTTGCCCTTGATCACACCGCTGGTGCCGTTGCCGACCAGCCAGGACCGGATGGTGCTGTACGACGCGTCGCTGTGCGTGCCCTTGTAGAGGGCGGCGACCCCCGCCACGTGCGGCGAGGCCATCGAGGTGCCGCTCAGCGTGCTGGTGCCGCCCAGCAGGAACGTGGAGAGCACCGACACGCCGGGGGCGTACAGGTGGGCGCAGCTGCCGAAGTTGCTGAACGACGCCTTGTTGTCGGACTTGTCGCTGGCCATCACCGTGGTGGCGTTGCTGGCGCTGGCCGGCGAGCTGTCGCAGGCGTCGGCGTCGTCGTTGCCGGCGGCTACGGCGACGAAGACGCCGCGGTTGGCGAGGTTGTTGGTGGCGGTGTTGACCGCGTCGGACTTGCCGCCCCCGAGCGACATGTTGGCCACCGCCGGTTTGCTGTGGTTCGACGCCACCCAGTCGATCCCGGCGATCACCGTGGAGTTGAGCCCGGCTCCGGCGCAGTTGAGCACCTTGACGCCGTGCAGCCGCGCCTTCTTCGCCACGCCGTACGTCTTCGCGCCGATGGTCCCGGAGACGTGGGTGCCGTGGCCGTGGCAGTCGCCGAGGATCAGGTCCACCCCGTTGAAGTCCTGGCTGGCCCGGCCCTCGAACTCGGCGTGGCTGGCCTCGATGCCGGTGTCAATGATGTACGCGTGCACGTTCGGCGCGGTCGCGGTGTAGGTGTAGCTGTTCGACAGCGGCAGCGCGCGCTGGTCGATCCGGTCCAGGCCCCACGGCGGGTTGGACTGCGTGGTGCTGACCCGTACCACCTGGTCCTGCTCGATCGCCGCCACCGCAGGGCTGCGTCGCAGCGCCGCGAGCTGAGTGGAGCTGAGCCGCGCGGCGAACCCGTTGAGCACGCTGCGGTACGTGTGCGTCGCGCTGACGCCCATGGTGCGCGCCGCGGAGGCGGCGGCGACGCCGGACCTGAGCGTGACGATGTACTGCCCGGGCGCCGCGTCCCCGGTCGCCGGAGTCACCGGAACGAGTGACGCCGATGCGCTGGCGGGAAGGACCACGGTGGCGACCGCCAGCCCCAGCGCGGCGGTAGCGCACAGCAGAAACCGTTTCGAGGGGGATGTCATCGACTGTCTCCTCACAGCCGGGGGGCTCAGCTCTCGGAGGGGTGTGCCGAGCCCAGAGGGGTGTGAGATGTGAGCTTCGACCCGTACCGGCTGGATGTCAATGAAATGCCGGTACGGGTCGATTCAAACGCTCAGCCCTTGCGCGGTTTCGGGGTACGGCCGGAGCGCAGGTCCATCGGCTCCATCGGCGGTACGGCGAGCCCGGCGCCGGTGAACTGGTAGACGTCGAAGCCACGGGTCAGGTCGTTGCCGTACCCGTAGAAGGAGCCGTCGGCGGCGATCCGGTTGGTCTTGAACGACCACGTGTCGGAGTCGCTGAACACGTAGTTGCCGACCTCCTTCATCCCGACACCGTCGCCGATCCCGATGGTGGCCGGGGTGCCGGTGACGGTGGCGAGCCCGGCGATGTCCAGCACCCGTACGCCCTGGGCGTACCAGGCGATGGTGAGCATCTTCTGCTCCGGGTAGATCCGCAGCACGTGGGAGGTGCAGGTGGCGCCGGTCTGTGGCTGCACCACCGGGATGAACCAGGTGCCGAGCTTGGCCGGGTTGCGCTCCAGGTCGCCGGTGATGTCGTACACGTGCAGGCCGCCGCCGGAGCACTCGGCGCTACCGGCCGCGCCGGCCCGCTCGTCGGTGATGATCAGCAGCTCCCGGGTGGTGCCGTCCGGGCGGGTCATCGTCACCGGGTCGGCCTGGTGCGAGACGTTGACCGCCGGGTCCAGGATCTGGGCGATCTGCTTCGGCTGCTCGGGGTTGGTGGTGTCGAGGATCAGGGTCTGCGACAGCGCCGCGGAGTACGCCCGGCTGCCGTCGGCGTTGAACGTGATGTCGTGCGACTCCGAGCCGAGCGAGAGCGGTACGAACGGGATCGGGAAGTCCTGCACCGTGCGCGGCGACTCCGGCACCGACACGTCGTAGATGGTGATCGTCGGAGCGGCGCTGGTGATCAGGTCGGAGTTGGAGTTGTAGAGGTAGCGGCCGCTGGGGTGGATCGTCATGTTGTGCGAGCCGCGGGGGACCGGCAGGTAGCTGACCGTCTGCGGCCTGGTGGGGTCGGTGAGGTCGACCAGCACGGTGCCGGCGGCGCTGGCGTCCAGGCCGAGGTCGCGCCCGCACCGGGAGTCGGCGCCGGCGCTGCCGAAGGTGCCGTCGGCGGTGTAGCTGGCCAGCACCCGGGTGCCGTTGCGCCACACCTGGATGTCGCCCTGGCTGACCCGGCAGTCGTAGACGGCGGCGATCCGGGGTGCGGCCGGGTCGGTGATGTCGACGATCTGCATCCCCTTGCGCAGGGTGCCGGCGAGCGCGTACTCCCGCTGCCCGACCCGCACGAACTCCACGTCCGAGCCGCTCTGCGCGGAGCCGCTGGTGTCGTACTGGAGGTTGGCGACCGGGGTCATGTTGCTGCCGGTACCGGTGGCGGCGACGGTCACTCCGCGGGTGGCGGTCGGCGTGTCACCGGCCGCCTCGCCACTGTCATGGGCCAGCAGCGGGGTGGCGGCGAGTAACGCCGCGGTGGCACCAACGCCCAGGGTGAGAAGTCGTCGCATGTCACAGCCTTCCGTACGGTGAGCGGCTCCGGTATCGATCAGCTCTGGTATCGACATCGGTCCACGCCCGTACGGCGTTTCCCCAGGTAGCCGCCGCGAGGGTGGTTCGCAGGGTTGATCCGCGGGGTGGATACGCGCGGTGGATGGGCCCGTGCGACGCGGTGGGCCACGGCACCCGCGTCGTCGGCGGCGGTGAGGTGCTGCCGGCGGTCAGCCGGAGCGGCTGATCTCCAGCTTCACGTGCTTGTCGGTGACCTCCTGGACTGCCACCTGGAAGCCCTGCACCTCCACCGAGGTGCCGACCGTGGTCGTGACCTGCTCGCCGGCCACCTCCAGCGTGACCTGGTCGCCGGAGACCTTCACCACCTTGACCTCGACACCGAGCACTTCGGTCTTGGCTTCGCCGTCGCGTTCGATGGTTACGGTGCAGGAGTCGAGGTCGCAGGAGTTGCCCGAGCTGCAGCCGCTGAGCAGGGCGGCCACCGCCAGGACGACGATGCCGAACAGGATCGGGGACAGGCGGAGGTGGGGCCGTGCCGGCCAGCGCAGAGCGATCACGCCAGGAGTCTAGGGCGCCACCCCGCAGGACCGCACGACCGCAGCGCCCAGCGCCCAGCGGCCAGCGGCCAGCGGCCAGCGGCCAGCGGCCAGCGGCCAGCGGCTTATGCCGCGTGTTCGGGTGGTGGTCGTCGTTTCCGCAGGAATTGGTGTTGCCGGCTCCTGATCGGTTTCTGTTCCGGGTCCACAAACCGGGGCGGAGTGAATTCCGGACACCCATCACCAGCTATCACCACCCGCCAGTGACCTTTGTGTATCTCCCGGTGATGAAACCCGCACAACAACACCGCATTCCCGATATCACTCGCGCCACCAACCGACCAATGCACCACATGGTGAGCCTGGGTCCACGCCGGAGGCCGATCACACCCCGGAAACGCGCACCCACGATCACGCAGGATCAACGCCCGGCGCTGTCCGGCGGTGAACAACCGCAACTCCCGCCCCACATCCAACGGCACCGACCCCGACCCCAACACCACCGGCAGTATCTGCGCGTCACACGCCAACCGGCGCACCGCACCCGGGGACAGCTCCTCCCCGGTGTCCAGCCTGCCGGCGCCGACTGCGGTGCGGAGCTGGTCGTAGTCGACGGTGACCACCAACTGTGGCCGCTGCCCACCCTGGCTCGGTAACCCACCAGCTATCAGGGCACGCCGGCACAGCTCGACCAACGCATCGGCACACCGCGCCCCCGCCGACCTACGGTCCCGACCACCGTCATCAGCGGGGCGCGGCGCGGCGAGCGGGTCGAGGGCGCGACGCACCATCGCCGCGGACTCGGTATCCAGGCGCCCCTGCAGCCACACGCTGCCGTGCCCGTCGGCACTGAACCGCAGGTCACGGCGCTGCCGAGCCCGTTTCTCCTGCTCAGCGAGCACCCGCCCCTGATGCGCATCACCGGCATCAGAGTCCACGTGGTGCAAGATCCGCTGCCCCGCGGTGATCACCTGCCGGCGGTCCAACACCTCCGCGTGCTCGACCAGGACCCGCTCGGCCCGCTCCCGCACCTCACGGTCAACATCGGACGGGAGTTCCTCGACCGCGCGAACCACTTCACGGGCACGCCCCGCACACAACCGGCCCTCAGTCATCGCCTCGGCCAGCACCGGGAACCGCGGCAACGCGGTCGCTAGGCGCACCTGACCGGCCGCCTCCCCTGGCGTGACCGGAAGGTGCGAACGCAGCCACACCTGCGTCGACGGGGCACCACACCGCCCGGCCAGATCACGACCATGTGCCTCACCGACGACCCGCAGCCGCAGCGCGGCCAGCCGCGCCTCTTCACGCGCGATCTCACCCAGCAACTCGGCTATTTCGGTGTCGGGTAGCGACCACAACGACGCACCCACCGCCGTATCCATGGCGGCACGCACGGCGGCAATAGCCTCCCGCACCGGGTGCACACCGTGGTCGCCATTCATGAACCAAATCCTAGGGACACCCTGTGACAAAAACCGGGCTGCGCCAGGGTAGCGGGAACAACGTACACAGATAATTTTCTGCAACGGCGCTGTCACCACACGCGACCGCGAGATGAAACGATTATGGGGTGGTGAGCAGCTGCCGCGTGAGGTCGAGGAGATCCGGCGGGCGCAGGGTGCGGTCGAATCCTGGCAGTGGTACGTGCAGCGGCGCGGTCCAGGTGTCGGGGATGGCGCCGAGGCCGTACCGGGCGCCGGCCAGAGCGCCGGTGACGGCCGCGACCGTGTCGGTGTCGCCGCCGAGATCCACCGCCGCGCGCAGCGCCAGCTCGAAACTGTCCGTGGTCCGCAGCGCCCAGACCGCGGAGCCGAGGCAGGGCCACACCGCGCCGTTCGGTGCGGTCGCCTGATCAGGGTGCCAATCGGCGGCGAGGACGTCGGTGTACCGCTGGCGGTGGTCGGGGACGGTGGCCGCCAGCGCGTCCGCGACCACGTCGAGCGGGTCGGCGCCGGCCAGGGCGAGGCGTACCAGTTCGTGGAGGATGACGGTGCCCTCCCACGCGGCGGGATCGCCGTGGGTGAGGGCGGAGATCCGGCGTGCCGCCTCCGCGCTGGCGCGCGGGCCGGCGGCGGCGAAGTGGACCGCGGAGGTGGCGGCG
>JBOGDE010000152.1:0-13465 GCA_050701695.1 Micromonosporaceae bacterium | reverse complement strand
GGCGTCGGTGCTGCGCAGCGCCACGTTCACGCTGACGGTGCAGGACGACACCCCACCGCCGTCCAACGGCATCGCCAACGGTGGCTTCGAGACCGGCAACCTGAACGGCTGGACCACCACCGGCACCGCCACGGTGACCAGCCCGGGACGTAGCGGCAGCTACGCGGCGAAGCTCGGCGGCACCCGCGGCACCTCCTCGCTCAGCCAGACCTTCACCGTGCCGGCCGGCAAGAGCCGGGTCCAGCTCTACTTCCAGGGCGGTAACTGCAGCTTCGGCGACACGACCACCGTCACGTTGGTCAACAACACCACCGGATTCCGTCAGAACCTGATCCAGCAGGGCTGCTTCAACACCAGCTTCTGGTGGCAGGCGAGCAGCGGTGTCACCGCTGGCGGCAACTACACCGTGATCGTCACCCAGGCAAACACCAACGGTTCCTCGCTGGTGAGGGTCGACGACGTGGCGCTCACATAGGGCCTGTCCTGTGGATCTTCAGTCGGCTGCGACAGGCACCAGACGACGACCGGCGGCGTTGGAGCTTCGCCCGAATACAACACCGGTATTCGGACAAATCTCCGCCTTGCCGGATCGCCGCCTGGCACCTGTCTCGCTCGACCAAGATCCACAGGACAGACCCTCGTCAGAAACGGCTGGTCAGCCGGCCTTCGTCTCGGCGAAGATCTCGTCGATCTCGTCGATCTTGCCGAGCAGCTGCTCGGCGGTCGCGGCGTCGGCCGAGCCCTTCGAGCCGGAGGCGCCGGCGAGCTTGGTCGCCTCGTTGAACAGCTGGTGCAGCTGCGGGTACTTCTCGAAGTGCGGCGGCTTGAAGTAGTCGGTCCACAGCACCCACAGGTGGTGCTTGACCAGCTCGGAGCGCTGCTCCTTGATGACCAGGGCGCGGGTACGGAAGTCTGGGTCGTCGTTGCCGGCCATCTTGTCGCAGATCGCCTTCACCGACTCGGCTTCGATCCGGGCCTGGGCCGGGTCGTACACCCCGCATGGCAGGTCGCAGTGGGCGCTGGCAACGGTACGGGGAGCAAACAGACGCAGCATCTCAGGATCCTCCAGAGTGTGGCTCCTCGCCGACGTGGCGGCAGAGTTCGGAGTGTGGTTGACGGGTCATGATCCTCGCGGGTGACACTACCCGGATCGGGATTTCCTCACGCCGTCAGGAGGCGACTGGTGCGCTGGCCATGGCAGGCGGTGTCGGTACGTGGCCCGTCGATGGTGCCGACGCTGCGGCACGGTGACGTGGTGCTGACCTGGCGCGGTCTGGCCGGCCGGCCCCGGGTGCGCGCCGGGCAGGTGGTGCTGGGGCGGTTCCCGGGCCGCCCCGACCTGCTGGTGGTGAAGCGGGCGGTACGCGAGGTGCCGGGCGGTTGGTGGCTGTCCGGCGACAACCCGTACGGCTCGGACGATTCGGAGTCCTACGGTCCGGCGCAGGTGCTGGCGCGGGTCGTGTGGCGGTACTGGCCGCTCACCCGGTTCGGCCGGGTACGTGGTACGCGGCTACGTGGTCCGTTTCACAGCCCTGGCGGGGGCGGTAACGATGTGGACTAGACTCGGGCACCTCGGGTGATCCCCGGGATCGCTGTCTCGCCCCCCGCTGGGCGCACCATCTCGGCGCCGGGCTGCGGTTGTCTCGTACTCCAGCTCGCGGCATTTGGAGTTTCCGTTGTCATCCCAGGCCCCTGACCGGCCGGACCCGAACGATCCCGTCTTCGCGTTGCACCGCGGCGGCAAGATGGAGGTAGCCTCCACGATCCCGCTCGCCAGCCGCGAGGACCTCTCACTGGCGTACACGCCCGGGGTGGCCCGGGTGTCGCAGGCGATCGCGGCCGATCCCTCGCTGACCAGTGAGTACACCTGGGTGCCGAACACCGTCGCCGTGGTCACCGACGGCACCGCGGTGCTCGGCCTCGGTGACATCGGCCCGCGCGCCGCGATGCCGGTGATGGAGGGCAAGGCGGTGCTGTTCAAGACGTTCGCGGGCGTGGACGCGGTGCCGATCTGCCTGGACACCAAGGACCCGGACCAGATTGTGGAGACCGTGGCGCGGCTGGCGCCGTCGTTCGGCGGGATCAACCTGGAGGACATCAGCGCGCCGCGCTGCTTCGAGATCGAGCGCCGGCTCGACGACGCGGTGCCGATCCCGGTGTTCCACGACGACCAGCACGGTACGGCGATCGTGGTCACCGCCGCGCTGCGCAACGCCGCCAAACTGGTCAACCGCAAGCTCAACGACCTGCGGGTGGTGATCAGCGGCGCCGGTGCGGCCGGGGTGGCGGTCACCAGGATGCTGCTCGCCGCCGGGATCGGTGACGTGGTGGTCTGCGACTCGCGCGGCGTGGTGCACGCCGGGCGTACCGATCTGAACTCCATCAAGGTGGCGCTGGCCGACGAGACCAACGGCGACCGGCGTACCGGCGCGATCGGTGACGCGCTGGTCGGCGCGGACGTGCTGATCGGGGTCTCGGGTGGACAGATCGGGGAGGACGCGCTGGCCGGGATGAACGCCGGCGGCATCATCTTCGCGCTCGCCAACCCGCACCCCGAGGTGCACCCCGACCTGGCCCGCCGGTACGCCTCGGTGGTGGCGACCGGGCGCAGCGACTTCCCCAACCAGATCAACAACGTGCTGGCGTTCCCCGGGGTGTTCCGGGGTGCGCTGGACGCCCGTGCCGAGCGGATCACCGAGGGGATGAAGCTCGCCGCCGCGACCGCGATCGCGGACTGCGTCGCCGACGACCTGCGGGCGGACCAGATCGTGCCCAGTCCGCTGGACAGCCGGGTGGCGCCGGCGGTCGCCGCCGCGGTGGCCGCCGCGGCGGGCTCGTAGTCGCGCCGCAGCGGCCGGGTTTCGCTACTTGCTCCCGCGCAGGAACGCCTCGTACCAGGTGAACGGCACCCGGTATGCGCTCGGGGTGTTGTCCGCGGCGTGGCTGGCCAGCCCGTTGCGGCCGACGTAGTAGTCCGCGATCTGGTCGGCCGCCTGCAGGTGGGTGTCGGTGTCGCCGACCGCGATGGCGTGGATGTGGTACGCCCAGTTGCAGCTGCACTGGCTCGGCACCCGCAGCCACGCGGCGAAGCCGACCGTACGCAGGGCCTTCACGGTGTTCCAGGCCCGGTTCCACTCCAGCGAGGTCATGTTGTGGCCGCTGTCGCCGCTCCAGTTGACGGAGATGTCCACCGCGCCGCCGCCGGCGTGCGTACACGCGGAGTTGCTGGAGCAGCCCCGGTACGAGCCCTGGGTGAGGGTGATGCTCCAGGAGACCCGGTTGTCGGCCGCGTTCACCATGTTGCGGGTGCGTTCGTTCACCAGGTGGCCGTTGCGGTAGACCTTCGCCCCGACGAGGATCTTCCGCTGTACGTCGAACCGCCCGCTGCCGAGCCGGGTCAGTGAGCTGGGGCCGGGGATACCGTTCGCGGCGATGCCGGAGTAGCCCAGGGAGCGCTGCCAGGCGGCGTAGTCGGACCGGGTCCCGGTGCCGTACCAGCCGTCGACGACGGTGCTGTAGCCCTTGGCATCCAGGGCGGACTGGACCAGCTTGACCGAGTCGTCGCCCGGAATCCCGGGCTGGTTGCCACGGAACGGCTCGACCTGAGCCTGCACCACGACCCGTTCCATGTTCACGACGGCGGCCGCGTTCGCGGCAGCGGCCCCGTACGTCACGGCGCTCAGTGCCAGCACGACCGGTAACAGCAGGCGCACGTTCAAGGCGGCGATTTTCTTCATCGGGCCTCCCCTCGTCCGAAGGTACGTTACGCCGAGTATGAGGTGCGACGGGTGATCAGGTCCACTGCCGGCGCCGCGGCGGGCTGCTGGCGCGCTGTTCGCGCGTGACAACCACCGACAGGCTCCGGCGTACCTCTTAAGGTTTCATTCAGCTGACAATATGTTGATACGGCGGCCAGGCGGGTCGCTCCACGTCTCCTTCGTCTCTAAGGTGCGGTTTCAACCAAACCGCTACTACATTGAGGAGGGAGCGCATCGTGGCTACCCCCCCGGAAACCTCCCGCGTGACTCCCGCAGCCAGCACGAGACGGCCGTGGTACGAGACGGTCGCCCCCTGGGTGTTCTGGCCGTCAGCGGCGATCATCGCGGTGTTCCTACTGTTCGCCATGGCCGCCCCGGACTTCTCCAAGGTGGTGCTCGAAGGCGCGAAGGACGGCATCAGCTCGTGGTTCGGCTGGTACTACACACTCATCGTGAGCGGGTTCGTGGTGTTCTCGCTCTGGGTGGGTCTCGGCCACTTCGGCGACATCAAACTCGGCCCCGACGACGAGGAACCCGAGTTCAAGCTCGGCTCGTGGCTGGCGATGGGTAACGGTTGAGCTTGTTGCGTATCACGCAATGAGGTTCTAATTACCTAACAACTCCCAGGTCTACGGGCGCAAGTTGTCGACTAGCTGTGACCTCTCGCATAGGGTGCCGCCAACGTTGAGGAAGTCACAGGTTAAGGAGCGCTGTTGTGGAGGCACCCTCAGTAAGCAGCCCCGAAACGGGCAAGAGAGCCCGGGAACCCTGGCACAAGTCCATCCATCCGACGGTGTTCTGGCCCGCGCTGGTGCTCATCGTGGCGTTCGTGACCTACACCTACTTCCTGCCGGACGACGCCGGCACCAGGCTGGGTGCGGTGAGCGGCTTCGTCATCAACACGTTCGGCTGGTACTACACCGTGCTGGTCACCGCGTTCGTGGTGTTCGCGATCTGGGTGGGTGTGGGCCACTTCGGTGACATCAAACTCGCCGCCAAGGACGACGATGAGCCCGAGTTCAAGCTCGGCTCGTGGTTCGCGATGCTGTTCGCGTGCGGCATGGGCATCGGGCTGGTCTTCTGGGGCGCCGCCGAGCCACTGAGCCACCTCGCCGGGGTGCCGAACCGGGCGACCGGCATTGGCTACAACGAGCAGGGTGCTCAGGGGTCCATGGTGCAGACCTTCCTGCACTGGGGGCTGCACCCGTGGGCAATCTACGTCGTGGCCGGGCTGGCACTTGCGTATGCGGTGCACCGCAAGGGCCGGCCGATGTCGATCCGGTGGTCGCTGGAGCCGCTGCTCGGCAAGCGGGTCGTCAGCGGCTGGCTGGGCGACGTCATCGACGTCATCGCCGTGGTCGGCACCCTGTTCGGCGTGGCGACGTCGCTGGGTCTGGGTGTCTCGCAGATCTCAGCCGGGCTCGGTTACGTGGGCCTGATCAGCAAGAACCCGGGCAACTTCGTACTGATCATGCTGATCGTCGCGATCACGACCGTGGCGGTGCTGTCGGTGGTCAGCGGGGTGAAGCGGGGCATCAAGTGGTTGTCCAACGCCAACATGGTGCTGGCACTCGGGATGCTGGTGTTCGTGCTGGTCGTCGGCCCGACGCTGTTCCTGCTGCGGGAGTTCATCGAGTCGATCGGGCTCTACTTCCAGAACCTGCTCCAGCTCAGCTTCTCCACCACCGCGTACCAGGAGGACGGCTCGGCCTGGCAGGGCTGGTGGACCGCCTTCTACTGGGGCTGGTGGATCTCCTGGGCACCGTTCGTCGGCGTGTTCATCGCCCGCATCTCCCGGGGGCGTACCGTCCGGGAGTTCGTGGCCGGTGTTCTGCTGGTGCCGACCCTGCTGAGCTTCCTGTGGTTCTCGGTGTTCGGCGGCGCCGCGCTCTGGCGTGAGCTGTTCAGCGACAGCAAGCTCGTCCCCACCGACGACGCCGGGCAACCGCTCGAGGGTCTCACCGAGGACGGCGCATCCGTGGTCAACGAGACCAACGTGCTGTTCGATCTGCTGGGCGGACTTCCCGGCGGTGCGGTGGTTGTCTTCGCCGCGATCCTGCTGATCGTGCTGTTCTTCGTCACGTCCTCCGACTCCGGCTCGCTGGTGGTCGACATGCTCGCCTCGGGCGGCGACCCCGAGCCGCCGACCTGGAGCCGGATCCTGTGGGCGTCACTGGAAGGTGCAGTGGCGATCGCGCTGCTGCTCGCCGGCGGCGGGGGCCTGTGGGCCCTGCGGTACGCGTCGATCATCATCGCGCTGCCGTTCAGCATCGTCATGATCCTGATGGCCATCTCCACCTGGCGGGGTCTGGCCGCCGAACGCAGAGCATTGGTGACAGCGCAGCGGCGGATACAGCGTGAAGAGATGACCGAGCACGTCTCGCAGAGCCTGATCGAGGAAGGGCTGATCGAGTCGAACAGCGAGGTCACGGCTGGGAGCAAGACAACCTGAGGCGGTACGGGCGGCCCGGCTAGTCAGGCACCGCCGGGCCGCCGCCGTGATCTCATCCACTGCCACGGTCGGAGATGGCTGCTAGCGTGCCGGGAATGCGAGCCGCCTACGCCGCCCGGATCAGCCCTGACGACCCGCTCTCCGGCCTCGAGGTCGGCGACTTGGAGCCGCCCCCCGTACCCGAGGACTGGGTACGGGTCGAGGTGAAGGCCAGCTCGCTCAACCACCACGACCTGTGGTCGCTGCGTGGCGTCGGGCTGGCCGAGGACAAGCTCCCGATGATCCTGGGCTGCGACGCCGCCGGGGTCGGACCGGACGGGCAGGACGTGGTGGTCTACCCGGTGGTGTTCGACGCCCACGGCCGGTTCAGCATCCTCTCCGAGCAGTTCCCGGGTACGTTCGCCGACACCGTCGCCGTGCCGGAGGGCAACCTGGTCCCGATGCCGCCGCAGCTGACGTACGCCGAGGCGGCCTGTCTGCCGACGGCATGGCTGACCGCGTACCGGATGCTGGTGACCAAGGGCCAGGTCGGCAAGGGCGATCCGGTGCTGGTGCAGGGCGCCGGCGGGGGAGTCGCCACCGCCGCGATCGTGATCGCCAGGGCGCTCGGCGCCACGGTGTACGCCACCAGCCGCGACGCCGGCAAGCGGGCCCGCGCCGAGCAGCTCGGCGCGGTCGCGCTGGAGTCCGGGGCCAAGCTTCCGGAGCGCGTCGCGGTGGTGATCGAGACCGTCGGCGAGGCCACTTTCGAGCACTCGCTGAAGAGCCTGGCGTACGGCGGTCGGGTGGTGGTCTCGGGCGCCACGTCCGGGCACCGTCCGACGATCGACCTGCGCCGGCTGTTCTACTTCCAGCAGGAGATCCTGGGCGCCACCATGGGTACGCCCGACGAGCTCGCGGGGCTGCTCACGCTGTGCGCCGAGCAGGGTGTGAAGCCGGTGATCGACTCGGTGCACCCGTTCTCCGCGGCGCGGGACGCGTTCGGTCGGGTGGCGTCGGGCGATTTGTTCGGCAAAGTGGTACTCGACCACACTCGCTGACGGCGTACCTCCCCAGGTTGTGCCACATTCGCCACCCGGGGCCGCTGGCCCGGGCCGGGCTCCGGGACGATTGCCGGATGTCACTGTCTCCCGCGGGCCGGGTACCGGCCGTTGCCCTGGCTTGCGCCGTGGCGCTCTCCGGCCTGCTGGTGAGCTCACCCGCGTACGCCGACGAGGTACGTGACAAGCAGCGGTGGTATCTGGAAGCGCTCGGCGCCGAGGCCGCCTGGAAGCACTCGCGGGGCGACGGTGTGGTGGTGGCGGTGCTGGACTCCGGTGTGGACGCCGACCAGGCCGATCTCGCCGGACAGGTGCTGCCCGGCTACGACGTGGTCGACGGCGACAGCGATGCCAGTGACACCGACGGCCACGGCACCGCGGTCGCGGCGCTGATCGCCGGCCACGACGACGCTGCCGGCGTGGTGGGGCTCGCCCCGGACGCCAAGATCCTCCCGGTACGGGTGGGCTCCGAGAAGATGTCCGACTCCCATGTCGCCGAGGGGATCCGCTGGGCGGTCGACCACGAGGCGTCGGTGCTCAACCTTTCGCTCGGCGGTGCGCGGCCCAGCGACGAGGTCGCCGACGCGGTGCAGTACGCCCTCGACCACGACGTCGTGGTGGTGGCCGCCGCCGGCAACCTCGACGAGGACGGTGACGGCATCGACATCGGCTACCCGGCGCGGCTGCCGGGGGTGATCGCGGTCACCGGCATCACCCCGAGGGGGAAGCCGTGGCACAACTCCTCGCGGGGGCCGCGCGCCGCGCTGTGCGCACCCGCCACCGGGGTGATCGCGCCGCTCGACGGCACGTACAACTACGTGGGCGGCACCAGTTTCGCCACTCCGATGGTGGCCGCCGCGGCGGCGCTGATCCGCGCCAGGTGGCCACAGCTGTCCTCGGCGAACGTGGTGAACCGGCTGCTGCGTACCGCCGAGGACCTGGGACGTGAGGGCCGCGACTCGCGGTACGGCTTCGGCCGGGTGGATCTCGACGCGGCGGTGACCGCGGAGGTCCCCGAGGTACGCGAGAACCCGCTGCTGTTGGGCTCGACCCAGACGGTGCCGGCGAGCAAGCCACCGCCGTCGGCCGCCGCGTCCCCGCCGGCCGCCGCACCCGAGGCGTCCGGAGTGGCGGTGGCGCCGCTGCTCGGGCTGCTGCTGGCGCTGCTGGTACTCCTGGTGGTGATGGCGGTGCTCGGCTGGCTGCTGCACACCCGCCGGCCCCCGGCGCCGGCTCCGTCCGGCCCACCGATTCCGGTGCCGCTGCGGGCACCGGTCCCGGCCACCGCGCTCGGGCCGCCAGCCCGAGCGGCCCCGGGCACCGCACCGACCCGTCCGCTCACACCGGTCGCCGGGCCGGCCCCGAGTATCGCGCCGACCCAGGCGATGCCGACCGTCCAGGGCGCAGGGCGAGCCGTACCGGCTGAGCCAGCGTCCGCCGAACGTCGCGGGCCGGTCCAGGTCAGCTACCTGACGCCGGTACGCGAGCCGTACAGCGGCGTCCCCCGTACGGCTACGACGGACTAGAGAGCTCCGCGTCGGCGCGGTCGGTGACGGCTGCCACCACTCTCCCGGCGATCGCCAGGTCGTCGGCGGGTAGGTCGGCGTAGAGACGGCGGGTGATGTCCTGGACGGCGAGGCCGAGCTGTTGCTGCCGCTGCCGCCCCGACTCCGTGAGCCGCAGGGACGCTCCGGCCGACCTGGTGAGCAGCCCGGTGTCGACCAGGCCGGTGATCGCGGCGGTCGCGGTGGGTTCGTCGATCTTCAAGGTGCTGGTCATCCGGGCCAGCAGCTGGTCGATGTCGGTGTCGGCGTCGTTCTGGGCGATCGCGTTGAGCGCCACCGACTGGTGGAAGGTGACGCCGACCCGCGTCAGCTCACGCTCCAGCAGGGCTCGCGTCGCGTAGTGGGCCATGCCGATCGTCTGGCCGTTGAGTGTGGTCATGGCTGCTCCTGTGGGTTGATGTCCAGTGGAGTGTCGAGCAGTGCGGTCAGCTCCTGTACGAACGCCGCGGTGCGCGGGCTGTCGAGCCCGCCCAGCGGCGCCAGGAGCTGGTCGAGCAGGCGGCGCACCGTCTGGATCGCGGTACGGGTGACGCGCTGCCCTTCGTCGGTGAGGTCGAGCTGGACCGCCCGGCTGTCGGACGGGTCCACGGTGCGTTCGATCAGACCGGCGGTGTGCAGGGTGCGGGCCAGCTTGGAGACGTACAGCGGCTCCAGGCCGGTGTGGTCAGCGAGCCGCCGCTGGCTGGGTCGCACCCCGGAGCGGTGCATGCCGTACAGCGACGCCAGCAGCGCGTACTGGGCGTGGGTGAGGCCCAGCGGTGCCACCGCCCGGTCCACGGCGACCCGCCACCGGGTCGACAGCCGCCACACCAGGTAGCCGGGTGTGGGACCTTCGTTCATGGCAACACTGTACATGGCTATCATAGCCATGGCTACTAATTGCCAGATGCGCACCGCCGACACCAGCAGGGCAGTGCGTCGCGGATGGGCGGTCTGCAGATCAGTCGTCGGAATCGTCGTCGAGCCGGGCCAGCCAGGTCGCCAGCCGCTCCACCGGGGTCTCGAACTCCGGGTTGATGTCGACGAAGTCGCGCAGCCGATCCGCCAGCCAGCTCAGCGTCACGGTCTCCTCGCCGCGCCGCTCCTCCAGCTCCTCGATCCCGCGATCGGTGAAGTACATCGAACCTCCAACGTCATGATCAACGGTCCGTCGATGCTGTCATGACGACATCAACGGACCGTTGATCATGGAGAGCAGGGTGGTTACTGGGGGCGGGGGAGGGAGGCCTCGATGAGCGCCGTCTGCTCCCACTCGTGGACCCGCGCCGAGCCGGCGGCGGGCGCCGCGGCCGACGGACGGGAGATGCGGCGCAGGCGTACACCTTCGAGGTGTTCGAGCAGGTTGAGCGCGATGTGGCTCCAGGCACCCTGGTTGGCCGGCTCCTCCTGCACCCAGACCCAGTCCTCGGCGTTCGGGTACGAGGCCAGCGCCGCCCGGGTCTCCTCGATCGGCAGCGGGTAGAGCTGCTCCAGCCGCAGGATCGCGGTGTCGGTGCCGTACCCGCTGCCGGCGCTCCGCGCCGCGACCCGCTCCGCGCGCGCCTGGTAGAGGTCGTAGAACACCTTGCCGCTGCACAGCAGCACCCGCTTGACCGCGGCCGGGTCCAGCGCGGCGCCGTTGACTCCCGGGTCGCCCAGCACCGGCTGGAACGTACCGGTGGCGAACTCCTCGGGCGTGGAGACCGCGAGTTTGTGCCGCAGCAACGACTTCGGCGTGAACACCACCAGTGGCTTGCGCTTGTCGGAGAGCGCCTGGCGGCGCAGCAGGTGGAAGTAGCTGGCCGGGGTGGTTGGGATCGCCACCCGCATGTTGTCCTCGGCGCACAGCTGCAGGTAGCGCTCGGGCCGTCCTGAGGTGTGGTCCGGGCCCTGCCCCTCGTGGCCGTGCGGCAGCAGCAGGGTGACCGCGGAGGTCTGGCCCCACTTCGCCTCACCGGAGGAGATGAACTCGTCCACGATGGACTGGGCGCCGTTGGCGAAGTCGCCGAACTGAGCCTCCCAGAGCACCAGCGCCTCGGGATTCTCCACCGAGTAGCCGTACTCGAAGCCCATCGCGGCGAACTCCGACAGCAACGAGTCGTGCGGCCAGAACCGGGCCTGGTCGTCGGAGAGGTGCTGCAGCGGGATGTACTCGCCGCCGGTCTTGCTGTTGACCACCAGCGCGTGCCGCTGCACGAACGTGCCGCGCCGCGAGTCCTGCCCGGCCAGCCGGACCGGTACACCCTGCAGCAGCAGCGAGCCGAACGCGAGCAGCTCGCCCAGGGCCCAGTCGATCGGGCCCTCCACGGTCTGCTTCGCGCGCCGCTCCAGCAGGCTGCTGATCCGCTTGTGCGGTACGAAGCCCTCGGGCAGCTTCACGTGCGCCTCGCCGATCCGGCGTACCACCTCGGCGGTGGTGGCGGTCTCGACCTGCGGCTCGGGCTCGGGCTGGCGGGCGCGGGTGGCCGGCGCCTGCTGCTTGCCGGCCTCCTTGGTGGCCCGGAACACCGTCTCCAGCTGGTCCTGATAGTCCTTCAGGGCCTCCTGCGCGTCCTCCACCGAGATGTCGCCCCGCCCGATCAGCGACTCGGTGTAGAGCTTCCGGACCGAGCGCTTGGCGTCGATGATCGCGTACATCAGCGGCTGGGTCATCGACGGGTCGTCGCCCTCGTTGTGACCCCGCCGGCGGTAGCAGACCAGGTCGATCACGACGTCCTTGTTGAACGCCTGGCGGTACTCGAAGGCGAGCTTCGCGACCCGTACCACGGCTTCCGGGTCGTCGCCGTTGACGTGGAAGATCGGCGCCTGGATCATCCGGGCCACGTCGGTGCAGTACAGCGAACTGCGGGAGTACGCCGGGGAGGTGGTGAAGCCGACCTGGTTGTTCACCACCACGTGCACCGACCCACCGGTACGGTAGCCGCGCAGCTGCGAGAGGTTGAGGGTCTCGGCGACCACGCCCTGGCCGGCGAACGCGGCGTCGCCGTGCACCAGCAGCGGCAGCACCGTGTAGCCCTCCAGCTTGAGGTCGATCCGGTCCTGCTTGGCCCGTACGATCCCCTCCAGTACGGGGTCGACCGCCTCCAGGTGCGACGGGTTGGCGACCACCGAGACCGTGGTGGCGTGCTCCCCGTCGGGAGTGGTGAACTTCCCGGTGGTCCCGAGGTGGTATTTCACGTCGCCGGAGCCCTGGGTCGACCTCGGGTCCATGTAGCCCTCGAACTCGCCGAAGATCTTCTCGTACGGTTTGCCGACGATGTTGGCCAGCACGTTGAGCCGGCCCCGGTGCGCCATCCCGATCACGACCTCGTCGAGGCTCGCCTCGGCGGAGGACTGCAGCACCTGGTCCAGCAGCGGGATCAGGCTCTCCGCGCCCTCCAGGCTGAACCGCTTCTGCCCGACGAACTTGGTCTGCAGGAAGGTCTCGAACGCCTCGGCGGCGTTGAGCCGGTTCAGGATGTGCTTCTGGGCCTCCACCGGGGGCTTTTCGAACTTGCGCTCCACCCGCTGGGAGATCCAGGCCCGCTCCTCCGGGTCCTGGATGTGCATGTACTCGATGCCGATCCGGCGGCAGTACGAGTCGCGCAGCACGCCCAGCACCTCGCGCAGCTTCACGACTCCCTTGCCGCCGAACCCGCCGACCGGGAAGCTGCGGTCGAGATCCCACAGGGTGAGGCCGTGCTCCAGGATGTCCAGGTCGGGGTGGCGCCGGATCTCGAACTCCAGCGGGTCGGTGTCGGCCATCAGGTGACCGCGTACCCGGTAGGAGTGGATCAGCTCGAGCACCCGGGCGGCCCTGGAGATCTGGCCCTCGGAGGTGTGCGCGACGTCGCGTACCCAGCGGACCGGCTCGTACGGGATCCGCAGCGAGGTGAAGATCTCGTCGTAGAAGCCGTCCTCGCCGAGCAGCAGCTGGTGCATCCGGCGCAGGAACTCACCGGACTGCGCGCCCTGGATGATCCGGTGGTCGTACGTCGAGGTGAGCGTCATGATCTTGGAGACCGCCTGCGCGGCGAGGCTCTCGTCGGACATTCCGGAGAACTCCGCCGGGTACTCCATGGCGCCGACCCCGAGGATGGTGCCCTGGCCCCGCATCAGCCGCGGCACCGAGTGCACGGTGCCGATCCCGCCCGGGTTCGTCAGCGAGATGGTCGCCCCGCTGTGGTCTTCCATGGTCAGCTCGTTGCGCCGGGCACGCCGCACGATCTCCTCGTACGCCTGCCAGAACTCCCGGAAGTCCATCGCCTCGGCGCCCTTGACCGACGGCACCACCAGGATCCGGGAGCCGTCGGGGCGCTTGGTGTCGATCGCGATCCCGAGGTTGACGTGCTCGGGGCGTACCAGGTTGGGCTTGCCGTCGACCACGTCGTAGGAGTTGTTCATCTCGGGGTAGTCGGCGAGTGCCTTCACCATCGCGTACCCGATGATGTGGGTGAAGCTGACCTTGCCGCCGCGACCGCGTGCCAGGTGGTTGTTGATCACGATCCGGTTGTCGGCGATCAGCTTCGACGGCACCGCCCGGACGCTGGTCGCGGTCGGGACCGCGAGCGAGGCGTCCATGTTGGCGGCGATCTTGGCGCCGACGCCCTTCATCGGGGTCAGTTGACCGTTCGGGCTCGGTCCGGCCGGCTTGGCGGGCTTCGCGGCCGGCTTGGCGGCGGGCGGCTGCGG
>JBOGDE010000151.1:0-13512 GCA_050701695.1 Micromonosporaceae bacterium | reverse complement strand
ACCGGCAGCCGGGCCGCCGCGCTCGGCGGCTACACCGCGGTCTGCGCGATGGCGAACACCGACCCGGTCGCCGACACCGCCGGCGTGGTGGAGCAGGTGCACCGCCTCGGCCAGGAGGCCGGCCTGGTGCGGGTGCAGCCGATCGGCGCGGTCAGCATCGGACTGAAGGGCGAGCAGCTGGCCGAGCTGGGCGCGATGGCCACCTCCGCGGCACGGGTGCGGATCTTCTCCGACGACGGCCATTGCGTCTCCGACCCGCGGCTGATGCGTCGCGCCCTGGAGTACGTCAAGGCCTTTGACGGCGTGATCGCGCAGCACGCCGAGGAGCCTCGACTCACCCTGGACGCCCAGATGCACGAGGGCGAGGAGTCGGCGCGGCTCGGGCTCACCGGCTGGCCCGCGGTCGCCGAGGAGGCGATCATCGCGCGGGACGCGCTGCTCGCCGGGCACGTGGGCAGCCGGCTGCACATCTGCCACGTCTCCACCGCCGGCAGCGTGGAGATCCTGCGCTGGGCCAAGAGCAAGGGCTGGCGGGTGACCGCCGAGGTCACGCCGCACCACCTGCTGCTCTCCGACGCGCAGGTGGGCTGCGGCACCGAGACCCACCCCGGCAGCTACGACCCGGTGTTCAAGGTCAACCCGCCGCTGCGGAACTCCGACGACGTGGCGGCGCTGCGGCAGGCGCTCGCCGACGGGGTGATCGACGTGGTCGCCACCGACCACGCGCCGCACACCGTCGAGGACAAAGAATGCGAGTGGGGGTACGCCCGCCCCGGCATGCTCGGCCTGCAGACGGCGCTGTCCATCGTGGTCGAGACCATGCTGGCGCCGCTCGGCTGGCGCGGCATCGCCGAGCGGATGAGCGCGACCCCCGCCCGGATCGCGGGCCTGGCCGACCACGGCCACGACCCGGCCCCCGGCGTCGCGGCGAACCTCACCCTGGTCGACCCGGCCGCTCGCTGGACCGTGGACCCGACCGCGCTGGCCAGCCGCAGCCGCAACACCCCGTACGCCGGGATGGAGCTGCCGGGCACGGTCGTGGCGACGTTCCTGCGGGGCGAGCCGACCGTGCTCGACGGGAAGGCTCAGCGGTGACGGGCGCGATTCTGGTCCTGGAAGACGGCCGGACCTTCCAGGGTGAGGCGTTCGGCGCGGTCGGGGAGAGCTTCGGCGAGGCGGTGTTCAACACCGGGATGACCGGCTACCAGGAGACGCTGACGGACCCGTCGTACCACCGGCAGGTGGTGGTGGCCACCGCCCCACACATCGGCAACACCGGTTGGAACGACGAAGACGACGAGTCGAGCCGGATCTGGGTCTCTGGGTACGTGGTGCGCGACCCCGCGCGGGTGCCGTCCAACTGGCGTTCGGAGCGGTCGCTGGACGACGAGCTGACGCGGCAGGGGATCGTCGGGATCAGTGGCGTGGACACCCGCGCGCTGACCCGTCACCTGCGGGAGCGCGGTGCGATGCGGGTCGGGGTGTCCAGTGTGGACAGCGACCCCGAGGTGCTGAGGCGTAAGGTGCTCGATCAGCCGCCGATGGCCGGCGCGAATCTGGTCGGCGAGGTGACGACCGCCGCGCCGTACACCGTGGAAGCCGAGAAACCCAGGCTCACGGTCGCCGCGATCGACCTGGGGATCAAGCGGAACACGCCGCGCCGGATGGCCGAGCGCGGCATCACCACCCACGTGCTGCCGGCCACCGTGACCATCACCGATGTCCTCGCCACCGGGCCGGACGCGGTGTTCCTCTCCAACGGCCCCGGTGACCCGGCGACCGCCGAGAGCCAGGTGGCGCTCACCCGTGAGGTGCTGGCCCGCGGGCTGCCACTGTTCGGGATCTGTTTCGGCAACCAGATCCTCGGCCGGGCGTTCGGGTTCGGTACCTACAAGCTGAAGTACGGCCACCGCGGCATCAACCAGCCGGTGCTGGACCGCGCCACCGGCAAGGTCGAGGTGACCGCACACAACCACGGCTTCGCCGTCGACGCGCCGCCCGACAAGACCGCCGAGACCGAGTTCGGCAGGGTCGAGGTGAGTCACGTGTGCCTCAACGACGGAGTGGTCGAGGGGCTGCGGGCGCTGGACGTACCGGCGTTCTCGGTGCAGTACCACCCGGAGGCGGCGGCCGGGCCACACGACGCCGACTACCTCTTCGACCGGCTCGTCTCGCTGATCGGAGACTCGGATGCCTAAGCGCGACGACATCAGACATGTCCTGGTGATCGGCTCCGGGCCGATCGTGATCGGGCAGGCCTGCGAGTTCGACTACTCCGGTACGCAGGCGTGCCGGGTGCTGCGCGAGGAGGGGATCCGGGTCAGCCTGGTCAACTCCAACCCGGCCACGATCATGACCGACCCGGAGTTCGCCGACGCCACCTACGTGGAGCCGATCACACCCGAGTACGTCGAGAAGGTGATCGCGGCTGAAAGTGTGCAGGGGCGGCCCGTCGACAGCCTTCTCCCCACCCTGGGCGGCCAGACCGCGCTGAACACCGCCGTCGCGCTGCACGAGGCCGGCGTCCTGGACCAGTACGGCGTACGCCTGATCGGCGCCAACATCGACGCGATCCAACGCGGCGAGGACCGCCAGAAGTTCAAGCAGACCGTACGGGCCGTCGGCGGCGAAGTGCCGCGCAGCGCGGTCTGCCACTCCATGGACGAGGTCCGGGCGACGGTGGAAGAGCTGGGGTTGCCGGTGGTGATCCGGCCCAGCTTCACCATGGGCGGGCTCGGCTCCGGGATGGCGCACAGCGATGCCGAGCTGGAGCGGATCGCCGGCGCGGGGCTTGCCGAATCCCCGGTCACCGAGGTGCTGATCGAGGAGAGCGTGCTCGGCTGGAAGGAGTACGAGCTCGAGCTGATGCGCGACCGGCACGACAACGTGGTGGTGGTCTGCTCCATCGAGAACATCGACCCGATGGGCGTACACACCGGCGACAGTGTGACGGTGGCGCCGGCGATGACGCTGACAGACCGTGAGTACCAGCGGATGCGCGACCTCGGTATCGCCGTACTGCGCGAGGTCGGCGTCGACACCGGCGGCTGCAACATCCAGTTCGCCGTACACCCGGCCACCGGCCGGCTCGTGGTGATCGAGATGAACCCGCGGGTGTCGCGCTCGTCCGCGCTGGCGTCGAAGGCGACCGGCTTCCCGATCGCGAAGATCGCCGCGAAGCTCGCGGTCGGCTACACCCTGGACGAGATCGACAACGACATCACCAAGGCCACCCCGGCGTGCTTCGAGCCGACCCTGGACTACGTCGTGGTGAAGGTGCCTCGGTTCGCGTTCGAGAAGTTCCCCGGCGCCGACCCGGAGCTGACCACCACGATGAAGTCGGTCGGCGAGGGGATGGCGCTGGGCCGCAGCTTCCCCGAGGCGCTCGGCAAGGCGCTGCGCTCCATGGAGCGGGTCTCCGGCGAGTTCGACTGGTCTGGTTCCCCGGATGCGGCGGAGCTGGTGGAGCGGTGCCGTACTCCGCACGACGGGCGGCTGAAGCGGGTGCAGCAGGCTCTCCACGCCGGTGCCACGGTCGAGCAGTTGCACCAGGCGACCGCGATCGACCCGTGGTTCCTGGACCAGATCGTGGCGGTCAACGAGGTCGCCTCCGGCCTCGCCGGGCGCGGCCTGGAGTCGCTGACGCCAGCGGAGCTGAAGCGGGCCAAGCGCACCGGGTTCTCCGACCGCCAGCTCGCCTCCCTGCTCGGTGCCGATGAGCCGGGGGTACGCCAGAAGCGCTGGTCAGAGGGCATCCGGCCGGTCTACAAGACCGTCGACACGTGTGCGGCGGAGTTCGCGGCGGCCACGCCATACCACTATTCGAGCTACGACGAGGAGACCGAGGTGACCGGCAGCGACCGGGCCAAGGTGGTCATCCTCGGCTCCGGGCCGAACCGGATCGGGCAGGGCATCGAGTTCGACTACTCCTGCGTACACGCGGTGATGGCGCTGCGCGAGGCGGGCTACGAGACCGTGATGGTCAACTGCAACCCGGAGACCGTCTCCACCGACTACGACACCGCCGACCGGCTCTACTTCGAGCCGCTCACCTTCGAGGACGTCCTCGAAGTGATCCACGCCGAGGACTCCTCCGGCAAGGCGGCCGGCGGGCCGGGCGTGGTCGGTGTGATCGTGCAGCTCGGCGGCCAGACCCCGCTGGGGCTGGCCGACCAGCTCGGCAAGGCGGGCGTGCCGATCGTGGGGACCACGCCAGAAGCGATCCACCTGGCCGAGGAGCGGGGCGCGTTCGGGGCGCTGCTCGCCGAGGCCGGGCTGCCGGCACCGGCACACGGCACGGCGACGTCGTACCAGGAGGCCAAGGCGATCGCCGACGAGATCGGCTACCCGGTGCTGGTGCGCCCGAGCTACGTGCTCGGCGGGCGCGGCATGGAGATCGTGTACGACGACGAGTCGCTCGAGGGCTACATCCGGCGCGCCACCGCGGTCAGCCCTGAGCATCCGGTGCTGGTCGACAGTTTCCTCGACGACGCGATCGAGATCGACGTGGACGCGCTCTGCGATGCCGGCGGCGAGGTCTACCTGGGCGGGATCATGGAGCACATCGAGGAGGCCGGCATCCACTCCGGCGACTCCGCGTGCGCGCTGCCGCCGATCACGCTGACCGACGCCGACGTCGTCCGGGTACGCGACTACACCGCCAAGCTCGCCCGCGGCATCGGCGTACATGGCCTGCTCAACGTCCAGTACGCCCTCAAGGACGACCAGCTGTACGTCCTGGAGGCCAACCCCAGAGCGAGCCGTACCGTGCCCTTCGTTTCCAAGGCGACCGCGGTGCCGCTGGCCAAGGCGGCGGCCCGGATCATGCTCGGCGCCAGCATCGCCGACCTGCGCGCCGAAGGCATGCTCCCGGAGACGGGCGACGGGGGAGACCTGCCCGACGACACGCCGGTCGCGGTCAAGGAGGCGGTGCTGCCGTTCAAGCGGTTCCGCACCACCGAGGGGCGCGGTATCGACTCGCTGCTCGGGCCGGAGATGAAGTCCACTGGCGAGGTGATGGGGATCGACTTCGCGTTCGGGCACGCGTACGCGAAGTCGCAGGCGGCCGCGTACGGTTCGCTACCGACCAGCGGCAAGGTGCTGGTAACCCTGGCTGACCGGGACAAGCGCGCGATGATCTTCCCGGTGAAGCGGTTGGCGGATCTCGGTTTCGAGGTGCTCGCCACCGCCGGTACGGCGCACCTGCTGCGCCGGATGGGTATCGCCTGCCGTACGGTACCCAAGCACTTCGAACACGGTGCGCAGAACACCGTCGAGCTGATCGCCGGCGGTGAGATCGACCTAGTGATCAACACCCCGCACGGCTCGGCCGGCCCCCGCATCGACGGGTACGAGATCCGCAGCGCCGCGGTCGCGAACGACACCCCGTGCATCACCACGGTGCAGGGTGCCGCCGCCGCGGTGATGGGGATCGAGGCGCAGATCCGGGGCGACCTGCGGGTGCGCTCCCTGCAACAGCTGCACGCGGTGACCCGCCCGGCGGAGGGCTCGTGACGGCATACACCCGGCTGGCCCGCCCGCTGCTGTTCCGGCTCGGCGGCGGAGACGCCGAGGCGGCCCACGAATGGACGCTGGAGCGGTTGGCGGGGCTGTCCCGGCGCCCGGTGCTGCTCGCCGCGCTGCGCCGCCGGTACGGCGCGATGGCGGCGCCGCGTTCCGTGTTCGGGATCGACTTCCCGTCCCCGGTCGGGCTCGCCGCCGGGATGGACAAGGACGGCCGGGCACTTCCGGCGTGGCCGGCGCTCGGGTTCGGCTTCACCGAGGTCGGCACGGTCACCCGGCACCCCCAGCCCGGCAACCCGCGACCCCGGCTGTTCCGGCTGCCGGCCAGCGAAGCGATCGTCAACCGGATGGGGTTCAACAACCACGGCGCGGCGGCGCTCGCGGACCGCCTCGCCGCGCTGGGGCCGCTGCCGACCCCGCTCGGCATCAGCCTCGGCAAGTCCAAGGTCACCCCGCTGGCCGAGGCGGTCGGCGACTACGTCGCGTCGCTACGGGCGCTCTACCGGTACGGCGACTACTTCGCCGTCAACGTCAGCTCCCCGAACACCCCGGGGCTGCGCGAGCTGCAGGACCGCGGCCACCTCGACGAGCTGATCGCCGGGTTGCGGGCCGAATCCCGGACCCTGGCCGCCGGGGCAGCCCCGAAGCCGCTGCTGGTGAAGCTGGCGCCGGACCTGACCGAGTCCGCGATCGGTGAGCTGCTGGGGGTGTGCGAGCGGCACGGCGTCGCCGGTGTGATCGCCACCAACACCACGACCGGCCGCGACGGCACCGCCGCCACCGACGCCCGGTACGCCGCGGAGGCCGGCGGGCTGTCCGGCCGGCCGCTGACCGTACGGGCCCGCGAGGTGGTCGGCTTCGTCCACCGGGAGACCGGTGGGCGGCTTCCCGTGATCGGGGTGGGCGGGATTCTCGACCCCGACGACGGGCAGCGGATGTTCGACGCCGGCGCCAGCCTGGTCCAGCTGTTCACCGGCCTGATCTACCGCGGCCCCGGACTGGTACGCGCCCTGCACCGTGGCCTGGGATCCGCCGCGCACGCGGATCCGCCGAGCATGCAACCAAAGCACGGAACGGTGCGTCGACATGAGTGAGGCGTCGCAGAGCGCTGAGCGCGTCACAGGACACCCGAGAAGGCCCGAGGCGGCTGGGGAGGCTTCCATGGCAGATCAGACCTTTGGCGCGCGACTACGGCGGGCCATGGACAGACGGGGGCCGCTGTGCGTCGGCATCGACCCCCATGGACAGCTGCTGAGCGGTTGGGGGCTCGCCACCGACGTCGCCGGGCTGGAGCGCTTCAGCCGTACCGTGGTGGCCGCGCTCGCCGACCGGGTGGCGGTGCTGAAACCGCAGAGCGCGTTCTTCGAACGGTTCGGCTCCGCCGGGATCCGGGTGCTGGAGACGGTGATCGCCGAGGCGACCGATGCCGGCGCGCTGGTGCTGCTCGACGTCAAGCGCGGTGACATCGGCTCCACGGTGCAGGCGTACGCCCACGCGTACCTGGACCCGGCCAGCCCGCTCGCCGGGGACGCGGTGACCGCCAGCCCGTACCTCGGGCTCGGGTCGCTGCGGCCACTGATCGACACCGCGCTGGCGCACCGGCGCGGCGTGTTCGTGCTGGCGCTGACCTCCAACCCGGAGGGTCCCCAGGTGCAGCACGCCCGCAACGCCGACGGGCGTACCGTCGCCCAGACGATCATCGACGGGGTCGCCGACATCAACGGCGAAGCGTCTCCGATGGGCTCCGTCGGCGTGGTGGTCGGCGCCACGGTCGGGCAGACCGGCCATGACCTGTCGCGGGTCAACGGCCCGTTGCTCGCCCCCGGGCTGGGCGCCCAGGGTGGTACCCCGGAGGACCTGCGGGAGGTCTTCGGTACGGCGTTGCCGTGGGTGGTGCCGGCGTACTCCCGAGAGGTTCTCAAGCACGGTCCGAGCCAGACCGGGCTGCGCGATGCCGCCGCCCGGGTCGGTGAGGCGTGCCGCCTGGCGCTCGGCTATCCCCACTGACACGCCCGCCGCGCTACGTGGAAACCGTGATGTAGTTCATGATCAGCTGCCGTCCCGTGTCTCCTTTTTCAGGATTTGTACGGTGCGGGCACGCGTCACAGGAGGGACACGCCGCACTATCTGTCTAATCCGCGGCGCGGCGACGTTGCCGCCGACGCGGCGGTACCGCTAGGTTTCCCGCGCTGGGACTGTGCTGTGATCAGTACAGCTGCCAGAGAATCACTCGGATTCACACCAGAGGAGATCTACGTGCCGCTCCCGTCGCTCAGCCCCGAGCAGCGCGCCGCCGCCTTGGAGAAGGCGGCAGCTGCCCGTAAGGCCCGCGCAGAGCTCAAGGACAGGCTCAAGCAGGGGGAGATGACGTTCAGCGACGTGCTTGCGCGCGCCGACGTCGAAGAGGTGATCGGCAAGCTGAAGGTCGCTTCCGTCCTGGAGGCACTACCCGGCATCGGCAAGGTGCGTGCGGCGCAGATCATGGAGCGCCTCAACATCGCCACGAGTCGCCGGCTGCGTGGTCTCGGAGAGCACCAGCGCCGCCTGCTACTCACCGAGTTCGGGGAGTCCGCCTAGCCCCGCACCCCCGTCGGGGCGGGGGTTTCGTCATGTCAAGGACGGGCGTCCGGTAGAAACAAGCTGTGACCGTTGAACGCCGACGCCCGTCCGAGCCCTCGCCAGCGGCCCGGCTCACCGTCCTGTCCGGCCCTTCGGGGGTGGGCAAGGGCAGCGTGGTGACGCTGCTCCGTGACCGGTACCCGGAGGTCTGGCTGTCGGTGTCGGTGACCACCCGCCAGCCCCGCCCCGGCGAGATCGATCACTACCACTACCACTTCGTGGACCGCGCCGAGTACGACCGGATGGCCGCTGCCGGCGAGCTGCTGGAGTGGGCCGAGTACGTCGGCAACTGCTACGGCACCCCGCGACTGCCGGTGGAGCGCCGGCTCGCTGCCGGCGAGCCCGCGCTGTTGGAGATCGACCTGCAGGGCGCCCGCCAGGTACGCGCCGCGATGCCGGAGTCTCTGATGGTGTTCCTGGCGCCGCCGAGCTGGGACGAGCTGAAGCGCCGGCTGATCGGGCGCGGCACCGAGGACGCCGAGACGATCCGGCGGCGACTGGAGCTGGCGCAGGCGGAGCTGGCCGCGCAACCGGAGTTCGACGTCGTGATTATCAACCACTCTGTGCAACAAGCCACAGCGGAGCTGGTACGCTTGCTCGGTTCGTCTGCCAGAACACCCGTTACCCAGACCAGGCACAGAGGTTGATTTCGTGGCCGGCACAGTTGCCAACCCAGAAGGCATCACCAATCCTCCGATCGACCAGCTCCTCGAGAAGACGCCGTCGAAGTACGCGCTGGTGATCTTCGCGGCGAAGCGGGCGCGTCAGATCAACGCGTACTACAGCCAGCTCGGCGAGGGCCTGCTGGAGTACGTCGGCCCCCTGGTGGAGACGACTCCCCAGGAGAAGGCGCTCTCGATCGCGATGCGTGAGATCAACACCGGTCTGCTCACCTACGAGCAGCTCGAGGCCTAGCCCCCTCTGCCCTTAGTAGGGCAAGCATCACGTTCCGTTAACTCGCACGCCACCGAGCTACCTCTAGCCTCGGTTGGCATGTGCGCACTGCACGCGGCGGAGCAGCTCTCAGTCCGATGGCAGGGCATCACGTACCCGGCCCGGTCGGTCACCGACGGCGCCGCCTACGAGCTGCTCCACACCCGATCGGGTTCCGGATGGCACGAAAGTCCGGAACCTGACGGGTACCCGTACCGGCGCTTCGTCCACGCCTGCGAGGTCGACCAGCTCAGCGGAGAAGTCCCGGCCGCCCCCGACCCACCGATGCTGGCACCGCTGTCCACATCGGTCAGCCGCGACTCGGTGCACCGGCTCAGCCAGACCGCGCCGCGGCACCCCACCGAACGCGCACTGCTGCGTACCGTCCGGGACTCGGCGGTGATCCGGTGCGGCACCCGGATGCTGCGTCCCATCACCTCGGAATCGGTGCCGGCCCACCTTGCCGGCACCGTGGTGATCCGCGGACTGTGCTACCGGCAGTACGACATGGCACACCTGCGTACCCCGGCGCGGCTGGCCGCGCTGGGAGTCGTCGAGCCGTTCGCGGATGTCGCCTTCGCACTGCGCTGGCGGGCGGTGTCCCCGGCCGACTACACCGCGCTCTGCGCCGAGGAGTTCCCAGGGTTGCTGCAGATGCCGGCCTCGCACCGGGTCGGAGCGCCGATCCTCGGCACCGGCTTCAGCCACAGCCACGACCAGCTGATCCCGGAGTACGTCACCGCCGACCTCGACGACATTCCGCTGCCGGAGCACGCCGAGATCCTGGCGTTCCTTCCCGACGGTACGGAGGTGGTGCTGTTCCGCTACCTCGCCGAGCACATGTGGGCGAAGGTAGCGCCGCGCCGGCTCGCCGGGGTGCTGAGCCGGATTCCGGGGGTCGATCCGCGGCAGGAGTACCACCCGATCCGGGTGACGGGCAACAGCCGGCTGGTCGGCAGCTACGCCGGACGCGAGGTGGCGGTGAGCGCCGACCCGCCCGCGGATTTCCGCGCCCGCGGCGCCGGCCGCACCGAACGGGTGGAGGCGCTGGTCCGGCGCGCGGTCCGGGGCCGGGTCGGCGGGCACGAGGTCGCGGTGCTGTACGCCGAACACGACCACGTACGGGTGCGTGCCTGCCGCCCCCACCCGGACGTCGTGGACCGGCTCGGGCTGCGCTGCGTGGAGCGGTGCGTGTACGAAGGCTGGGTCCCCGCCGCGGAGCTGTCCGACCCGTACCAGATCGAGGTCCGGTACGACCTGCCCACCGCGCCGCGTGCGGCGACCGGCGCGGCATAGGCGTGATCGCGGCTTAGGCTTGATCGATGAATCCGCGGATCGTGCTCGGGGTGGGCGGCGGGATCGCCGCCTACAAGGTGTGTGAGCTGCTGCGGCTGCTGACCGAGGCCGGGCACCCGGTACGGGTGGTGCCGACCGCGTCGGCGCTGCGGTTCGTCGGCGCCGCGACCTGGGCGGCGCTGTCCGGGCAGCCGGTCTCCGATCAGGTGTGGGACGGCGTACACGAGGTGCCGCACGTACGGATCGGGCAGAGTGCCGACCTGGTGGTGGTGGCGCCGGCCACCGCCGACCTGCTGGCGAAGGCGGCGCACGGGCTGGCCGACGACCTGCTCACCAACACCCTGCTCACCGCCCGCTGCCCGCTGCTGTACGTACCCGCGATGCACACCGAGATGTGGGAGCACCCCGCCACCGCCGACAATGTCGCCACGCTGCGCCGGCGGGGCGCGATCGTGTTGGAGCCCGCGGTGGGCCGGCTCACCGGAGCCGACACCGGCAAGGGCCGGCTGCCCGAGCCGGAGGAGATCTACGCGGTGGCGACGAGCCTGCTGCGCCGCGGCCACGCTGCCCCCGACCTGACCGGGCGCCGGGTGGTGGTCACCGCCGGCGGCACCCGGGAGTTCCTCGACCCGGTGCGGTTCCTCGGCAACTCCTCCTCCGGCAAGCAGGGGTACGCGTTCGCGCGTACCGCCGCCGCCCGCGGTGCCGAGGTGACCCTGATCGCGGCGAACGTCGCGCTGCCGGACCCGGCCGGTATCGACCGGCTGGTACGGGTCACCACCACCGAGGAGCTGCGGCTGGCCGTACACCAGGCCGCCGAGGACGCGGACGTGGTGGTGATGGCGGCCGCGCCGAGTGACTACCGGCCGGCGGAGTACTCGCCGTCGAAGCTGAAGAAAACCGGCGACGGCGAGGTACCGGCGCTGCGGCTGGCCGTCAACCCCGACATCGCGGCCGAGCTGGGACGCAAGAAGCCGCCCGGCCAGGTGCTGGTGGCCTTCGCCGCGGAGACCGCCGAGGGCGGCGCCGGGCTGGACAACGCCCGCGCGAAGCTGACCGGCAAGAACGCCGACCTGTTGGTGTTCAACGTGGTGGGGCGCGACCGTACCTTCGGCGCCGACGACAGCGTGATCACGCTGCTGGACGCCGAGGGTGGGCTGGCCGAGCTCGGGCCGGCGCCGAAGCCGGAGCTCGCCGACGCGGTCTGGGACCGGGTCCTCACGCTGCTCCCGGAGGCGCCGTGCGAGGTGACGTGAAGCGAGGTGTGCGCGTGAGGGCGTGTGAGGACGGTGACAGGTATCGGACTCTCCGCAGGTGACGCGGTGGCGGCTACACTTCCGCCAAGTCACGTGGAGCGAAACCCCTAGGAGAACTGTGGCACGCCGGTTGTTCACGTCCGAGTCCGTGACCGAAGGGCATCCCGACAAGATCGCGGACCAGATCAGCGACGGGATCCTGGACGCCCTGCTCAGCGAGGACCCTCGCAGCCGGGTCGCGGTCGAGACGCTCATCACCACCGGCCAGGTGCACGTCGCCGGTGAGGTGACCACGCAGGCGTACGCCGACATCGCCACGATCGTGCGCGAGACGATCCTCGGCATCGGCTACGACTCCTCCAAGAAGGGGTTCGACGGCGCCTCCTGTGGCGTGAGCGTGTCCATCGGCGCGCAGTCGCCGGACATCGCGCAGGGGGTGGACACCGCGTACGAGACGCGTACCGGCGAGTCCGCCGACGACGACCTGGACAAGCAGGGCGCCGGCGACCAGGGCATGATGTTCGGCTTCGCCTGCTCGGAGACCCCGGAGCTGATGCCGCTGCCGATCGCGCTGGCGCACCGGCTCTCGCAGCGGCTCTCGGCGGTCCGCAAGGACGGCACGATCCCGTACCTGCGTCCGGACGGCAAGACCCAGGTCACCGTGGAGTACGACGGCCTCAAGCCGGTCCGGCTCAACACCGTGGTGGTCTCCAGCCAGCACGCCCCGGACATCTCTCTGGAGTCGCTGCTCACCCCGGACGTCCGCGAGCACGTGATCGCCCCCGAGGTGGAGAGCCTGGGCCTCGACGTCGCCGACTACCGGCTGCTGGTCAACCCGACCGGCCGGTTCGAGATCGGTGGCCCGATGGGTGACGCGGGCCTGACCGGCCGGAAGATCATCGTCGACACGTACGGCGGGTACGCCCGGCACGGCGGCGGCGCGTTCTCCGGCAAGGACCCGTCGAAGGTGGACCGTTCCGCGGCGTACGCGATGCGCTGGGTGGCGAAGAACGTGGTCGCCGCCGGGCTCGCCGAGCGCTGCGAGGTGCAGGTGGCGTACGCGATCGGCAAGGCGCAGCCGGTGAGCCTGTTCGTGGAGACCTTCGGCACCGAGACCACCGCGGTCGACAAGATCGAGAAGGCGATCGGCGAGGTGTTCGACCTGCGTCCCGCCGCGATCATCCGCGATCTGGACCTGCTGCGGCCGATCTACCAGCAGACCGCCGCGTACGGCCACTTCGGCCGCGAGCTGCCGGACCTGACCTGGGAGCAGACCGACCGCGCCGCAGACCTGAAATCGGCGATCTGACCGGTTCGCATCGGAACCCCGGGGCCTGCGGGTCCCGGGGTTTTCGCTGTGCGGGTCTGGTAGGACTTGGCGGTGGCTAATCGACCGGCTCGGCGTGGTGCGGCACCGCGGGCGCCCACCGACGAGCTGCCGGTGGCACGGGTGGCCGTCGACGTGGCGCTGGCGCACCTGGACCGGACGTTCGACTACCTGGTGACCTCCGCACAGGCCGCCGCTGCGCGTGCCGGTTGCCGGGTGCGGGTGCGGTTCGCCGGTCAGCTGGTCGACGGGGTGGTGCTGGAGCGGGCCGACCGTAGCGAGCACGCCGGCCGGCTGTCGTACCTGGAGCGGGTGGTCTCGCCGGAGCCGGTGCTGACCTCGGAGATCGCCGGGTTGCTGCGCGCCGTCGCCGACCGGTACGCCGGCACCTTCGCCGACGTGCTGCGGCTGGCCGTACCGCCCCGGCACGCCCGCGCGGAGCAGGAGCCGCCGGAGGCAGCCGAGCCGGATCGAGAGCGGCCCGAGGTGGCCGAGCCGGAGCAGGTGCCGTCCACCGCCGTCACGCCGGGGCCGGAGGGAGCCGGGGCGGAGCCGGGC
>JBOGDE010000150.1:0-13526 GCA_050701695.1 Micromonosporaceae bacterium | reverse complement strand
GTGTTGGATTGGCGACGACGACAACGCCGCGAGCCGCCGGCTGGGCGCCGGAATTCGCCGCCGAACTTCCGGCGCAGGACACTAGGGTGTTCGCGTAGCCGGGAGCATCGGAGGGCGCACCGTGGTCACGGGGACCGAGGACGGGGACATCCAACAGCCGTGGCGCGCCAGCTCCGGCCCGCCGCCACCCCCACCATCGCCAGAACCGGAGCCGGAGCCAGGACCGGAGCCGGAGCCAGAACCGGAGCCGGAGCCAGGACCGGAGCCGCAGCCAGGACCGGAGCCGGACGTCGCCGCGGATCCGCCGCCAGGACCGCAGCCGGAAGTGGCGGCGGAGCCGGAGCCAGTGGCGGAGCCGGCGCCGGTGGAGCGGTGGGAGAAGTTCGCCGGCGGCGCGGAGCAGGTCCAGGCGCCAGTGAGCCGGTGGCGGCGCGGGGCGTCGGCGGTGAAGCGGTTCTGCGGGCACGAGTGGATGATCGCCGCCACCGCCGCGCTCGGGATCGCGGCGGTGATGACCTGGCCCACGCTGCGCCACCCGACCACCACCGTGCCGCAGGACATCTACGACCCGCTGCTGCAGACGTGGCAGATCGCCTGGGCCGGGCACGCACTGCTCACCGACCCGCTGGGGCTGTGGAATTCCAACACGTTCTACCCGGAATCGGACAGCTACGCGTTCAGCGACAGCCTGCTCGGGTACGCGCCCTTCGGCATGCTCGGCTCCGGCCCCGAGGCGGCGGTACTGCGCTACAACATCCTCTTCGTGCTGCTGCACGCGCTGGCGTTCTTCGGGGCGTACGCCCTGGTACGCCAGCTCGGCGCCCGCTGGCCCGGCGCGGCGGTGGCGGCGGCGGCGTTCGCGTACGCGCCGTGGCGGCTCTCGCAGGCGGGGCACATGCACGTGCTCTCCACCGGCGGCATCGCCCTGGCGCTGGCGATGCTGGCGCGCGGGCACGGCTGGTCGCTGCGCCACGGCTACCGGCCGGAGAAGGTGAAACCCGGCTGGGTGCTGGCCGGCTGGGCGGTCGCCGCCTGGCAGATGACGCTCGGCTTCGGCATCGGGCTGCCCTTCGCGTACGCGCTGCTGCTGATCGGTGTGATCGGGCTGGCCGGCTACCTGGCCTGTCTGGCGCGGGGGCGGCGCCGGCCGTTCGGCGCCAGGCTGCTCGGTGTCGACCTGGGCGGCGGCGCACTGTTCGCCGGGGTCAGTCTGCTGATGGCGGTGCCGTACCTGCGGGTGATCGAGGCGCACCCGTACGCCCGGCGTACCGAGCAGGAGCTGGGCTGGTACGCGCCGCCGCTGAAGGGCTACCTGACCGCCCCCGCCGAGTCCTGGCTGTGGGGGGCCGGGCACGAGCCGGCGCGCGCCGATCTGCCGTTCCCCGCTGAGATGACGATGCTGCCGGGGCTGGCCCTGATCGGGCTGGCGCTGGCCGGGCTGTTCCTGTCGGTCTGGACGATCCGGCAGCGGCTGCTGCTCGCGCTCGGGGTGGCGGTCACGGTCGCCCTCGGCATGGGACCCCACTTCTTCGGCGGGGAGTACGGCTACCTGTGGCTGTTCCGGCACCTGCCCGGCTGGGACGGTCTCCGTACGCCGGGCCGGTTCGTCATCTGGACCACGCTGCTGCTCGGCATACTCGCCGCGGGGGCGGTGAGCGCGTTCGCGGAACGGGCGCAGCGGACCGCCGAGACCGCGCAGATCGACGAACGGGTGCCGACCCGGCCGCTGTTGCCGCTGCGGCTGGCGATGCTGATCCCGGTCCTGCTGGTGCTGGTGGAGGGCATCGCCCTGACGCCGCACCCGGAGGTCCCCCCGCAGCCGGCGGCGATGCGGGACGTGGTCGGGCCGGTGCTGGTGCTGCCGACCGGTCAGCTGGAAGACCAGATGGTGATGCTCTGGTCCACCGACGGGTTCCCGAAGACGGTCAACGGCGGCAGCGGCTTCACCCCGCAGCGCCAGCACGCCGCCCGGGAGGCGGTAGGGAGCTTCCCGGACGAGGCGAGCGTGACGTACCTGAAGCAGCTCGGTGTGAAGACCGTGATCGTGCTGCGCGGCAGCGTCGCCGGCACCCCGTGGGAGCTCGCGCCCGACGCTCCCGTCGAGGGGCTCTCTCTCACCCGCCGCGAGATCGGCGACACCGTCGTCTACACCCTCACCTGAGCCGCGCCGGCAGCGGCTCGCGGTACCTCAAAGCGCCTCAGGTGGCGGTGACGGTACGGGGCGGGCCGCCGGCGAGCCAGCGTTGCAGGGCGTCGACCCAGCCCGCGTCGGGGGCGCCGTCGAGCAGCCCGCCGTCGGGGTCGTCGACGCCGCCGCTGCGTACGGTGTCGAGTTCGGGCCGGAGCACCTCGCGGGCGACCAGCAGCACCAGCGCCGCCAGGGTGGCCATCCGGCCGAGTGAGGCGAAGACGAACACCCACTCCGGGAAGACCTCACGGCCGCTGGCCATCATCAGCTGGCCGTAGAACGCGAGGAAGTAGCCCACCTCGGCCAGCTGCCAGGCCAGGAACGCACCCCAGCGGGGCCGGGCCATCACCGCCAGCGGGATCAGCCAGAGCACGAACTGCTGCGACCACACCTTGTTGACCAGCAGGAAGCAGGCGATCGTCAGGAAGGCCAGCTGCGCCAGCCGGGGCCGCCGGGGTGCCAGGAACGTCAGCACGGCGATCGCCGCGCAGCACATCGCGAACAGCGCCGACCACGCGCTGTTCAGCCGTGACGGGTCGCCGGCCACCCAGTGGAACAGCTCGAATCCGGCTCGCTCCCCACCGGGGAAGTGGACGCCGACGTACCACAGGGTGCCCCAGTCCACACCGCGCTCGGAGCTGAAGCTGAAGAACCTTCGCCAGGACTCCGGATACAGGAACGCCACCGGTGCGTTGACCACCAGCCAGGTCGCCAGCGCGGTGCCGACGGTGGTGCCGACCGCGACCAGGCGCTGGGCGCGTAACCCGAGCAGGAACAGCGGCCCGACCAGGAACAGCGGATAGAACTTCGCCGCGACCGCCAGCCCCAGCAGCAGCCCGGCGGCCACCGGATGTCGCCGCGACCACGCCAGCATCGCGAACGCCGTCAGCGAGATCACCAGCAGATCCCAGTTGACGGTGGCCGAGACCAGCAGTCCCGGCGCCAACGCCACCATCGCCGCGTCCCAGGGGCGGCCGCGCCGCATCGCGAGGATCGCCCCCACCATGGCGACCCCGAGGATCGAGAGCACCAGCGCGTTGAGGTTGTAGAACCACTGCCCCTCGTTGAGCTGCCCGTCGAAGGCCGCCCCCAGCGCGTGCACCGGTAGGCCGAGGGCGCCCATGAAGTAGCCGGTGAGCACCGGGTACTCCACCGGGTGGTCCCGGTACGGCACCATGCCCTCGTTGAGCTTCTCGCCGTAGTAGAGCGCGAGCACATCGGTGTAGCAGAACTGCGTGTACTGCGGCAGGTCCGCTCCCCAGGCGCCGTCCTGGCACGGCGACTTCTGCAACCAGTGCACCGCCAGCAATAGTACGGCGAGCGCCAGCACCACCCGTACCGGCGTCCAGAACCGGCGACGCGGGGCAGCGGCATGGCTGCCCAGCGGGCCCCCGATCGACTGCGACAGGCCGCGTACCACCACGTCACTGTCGGCCGGCCGTTCGATCACGCCGAGATCCTCCCCGATTCGGTACGCCATGAGCCAGCAGTCTGCCGCACCCGGACCGTGCCGCGGGTCACGGGCTACCCGCCGGGAGTCTCTCCGCCTTCATCGCAGAACGGATCGTTCGGGCGGCACGACGGCTCGGTCGACGGCACCGGGTCGGAAGGCACCGGGCTCGGGTCCGGCTTGCCCGGCTTGGGGGATTTGCCGGGCGTCTTCGAGGGAGACGGCGTCGGAGACTTGGCGTTGCCGACGCTCTCGTCGCCGTTGAAGACAGCCTTCGGGAACTCCTTGATCTCCGCGCCGTTCAGCGCGGCGTTCATGAACTTCCGCCAGATCTCCGACGGCAGGCCGGAACCATAGATCTTGCGCCCGCTTTCCGTCCTGATCGGTACTTCCTTGCCCTTGTTGCCGACCCATGCCGCGGCGGCGACCTGTGGCGTGTAGCCAGACATCCAGGCGTGCAGGTTCTCGGCGGTGCCGTTCAGGTCCTGGGTACCGGTCTTGCCGGCCGCCGGACGTCCGTCCTGCAGGTTGCCGCCGGAGCTGACCACCTTGCGCAGCACGTACGTGGCGTCCGCGGCGACGTCGGCGTCGAAGGCACGGCTGCGCTCCGGAACGATCTTGTGCAGCTCTTCACCGTTCTGGGTCACCTTGTCCACGAAGTGCGCCTTGGCGGCGACCCCGTTGGCGGCGAAGGTGGCGAAGCCGTTGGCCTGATCCAGCACCGTGATCGGGTACTGCCCGATCCCGATCTCGTTGCCGAACTTCTTGGACGCCTCGGCCGGGTTCTCGGTGAGGTCGATCGTCTTGCGAGCGTCGGTCTTCATACCGCGGATGCCGGCCTTGCTGGCCAGCTCCAGCACCTTGTCCTTGCCGACCTTGGACGCCAGCGCGTAGTACGTGGTGTTCAGCGACAGCACGGTGGCACGTTCCAGCGTGCAGTACCTGCACTGGGTGTTCTCCGAGTTGCGGATCGGCTTGTCACGGTCGGGGAACTCCTGCGGCGAGGAGCCGTCCCAGTACGACTTCACCGAGATGTCGTTCGCCAGCGCGGTGGCCAACACGTACGCCTTGAACGACGACCCGGGCTGGTGGTAGCCGGCGTAGTCCAGGCCGGAGCCGTCCTTGCCGCCGTAGTACGCCAGCACCCGGCCGGTCCCGGGCTGCACCGCCACCAGCGAACTGGCGAGGTTCTCCGGCTGGCCCTTCATCACCTCGGCCACCGCTTGTTCGGCGGCCTTCTGGAATTTCGGGTCGATCGTGGTGTGGATGGTGTAGCCGCCGGTGTTGAGCATGTCCGGGGTGATCCCGAGCGCCCCCAGCTCCGCCTTGACGTGCTTGACCACGTGCCCGGTCGGCTTGGTCAGGCCGTACTGGGCACCGACGGCGTCCTTGGCCTTCTGGAACGGCGGGAACTTCGCCTTGGCGGGTATCGCGGGGTCGAGGAACTTCAGCTCGACCATGCCCTGCAGCACCCATTTCCAGCGCGGTGTGACCCGGGCCAGCCCGTCCTTGGAGTCGGGGTCGTACCCGGAGGGGTTCTTGATCACCGAGGCGAGCAGCGCACCTTCCTCCGGCGTGATCTTGGCGACCGGCTTCTTGAAGTACGCCTGGGAGGCGGCCTCGATGCCGTACGCGTTGCGGCCGAAGTAGATGGTGTTGAGGTAGTACTCCAGGATCTCGTCCTTGGTCAGCTCCTGGTTGAGCTTGACCGCCATCACCACCTCCTTGATCTTCCGGGTGTACGAGACGTCCCGGGTCAGGTTGGCGGCGTTGCGTACGTACTGCTGGGTGATCGTGGACGCGCCCTCGGTGTCGTCGTCGGTGACGTTGTTCCAGGCGGCGCGGAAGATGCCCTTCACGTCGATCCCGGAGTTGGAGTAGAACGTACGGTCCTCCGCCGTCACCACCGCGTGCTGTACGTGCTTCGGGATCTTGTCGATCTTCACGTACGTACGGTTCTCGGTGCCGACCTTGGCGAGCAGCTTGCCCTTGGCGTCGAGAATCGTGGAGTTCTGGCTGAGCTTCGCCAACTCGTCGGGGGTCGGTACGTTGACCACGAAGTAGGTGCCGGCCAGCACGACGAACCCGAGCAGCATCACCGAGACGGCGAGCACCGCCACCAGCTTGCGCCGCCGGCGGCGCGCCTTCGCCTTCAGGTTGCCCCGCCCGGCGAGCCGGTCACCGGGCACTCCCGGACCACCCGGACCGCCGGGGCCACCCGGACCGCCGGGGCGTACCGGGACCGAGGCCCGGCCCACCGAGGCCCGCCCCACCGCCGCGCTGCCTACCGAGGCTCGACCCACCGAGGCGCGCCCCGAGGCACGGCCGCCGGTCGGCTCGTCGTCGTAGTCGCCGTAACCGTTGTCACTGTGCCGGCCGCCGCCGTAGCCGTGCCGGTCGCCGTAGCCGCGGCGGCTGTGCGAGCCGTAGTCGTCGCGGGAGCCGTAGTCGCGAGAGCCGTAGTCGTCGCGGGGGCCGTAACCGTCCTGGGGGTGGTCGCCCACCCTGGCCCGGCCGCGGCCGGCGATTTCGGAGAGAAAGCCGTCGAGGGCGTCATCGTGGGAGCCCCGCCGCTGGGCGCCCGGAGAACGGGAACCGCGATAGGGATCAGTCATCAGCACACCTTCCGAAGGTGTCGACTCCCTTGCCGCGTACGCCAGGGACCGGGTACGTCCAGGGACTCCACACCTTCGCGGGTCGGGGGCGCGAAGGGCTGGGGCGAGGTTACCGCCTCGCCTGCCGTGCGTACATTCACTCCGCCGCCTCGCGCCGGATCTCGTCGAACTCGGTCAGCCCGTCCCGCCCGAGCAGGTACTGCTCGACCAGGTGGTTCCAGTCACAGCTACGGCACACCTCGACCACGTACACGTGGAATTCCCGGTACGTCATCGCGAGCACCGGCAGCTCCGTGCGGCTGCGGGCCTGCCCCGAGCTGTGTCGTAGCTCGTCGCCATATATGTAATGCACGCGCCACAGCGGCTCATGGTGGCAGACCGGGCAGTGCTCGTCGGTCTGCTCGCCGTGGTACTTGGCGGCGCTCTTCAGGTACGGCGACGCGTCGCAGACCTCGTACACACCCATCCGGCCAGAGTGCACGGCACGCAGCAACGCTCGCCTCTGCAGCGAGTAGTCGACCACCTGTCGTTGGGTACGCACGAAAACGAGGGTACGTGCTGCCCTGCCGGAACGGCACCCGCGAGCCACGTCACGTTGCCGCCTCCCGCGGACCGTCATACAGTGGCGATGTATCGGCGCGATACATCGCGCGAGGAGCTACCCGCACTGTGCGGAGAGGAGGGCGTCGCCTGATGTTCGAGCTCGCCATCCTCGGTCTGCTGCACGAAACCCCGATGCACGGGTACGAGCTGCGCAAGCGGCTCATCACGATCCTGGGCGCCTTCCGGGCCGCGATCAGCTACGGCTCCCTCTATCCGACCCTGCGCCGGATGCGGGAAGCCGGCTGGATCACCGAGGAGGCCCCCGACCCGGCGGACGAGGCGCCGACGACGACGGGTGACGGTGCCGATTCCCGGGCGTCACGCTTCAAGGGAGTCGGTGGCTTCGGGAAGCGCGGGAAGATCGTCTACCGGCTCACCGCCGAGGGCAAGGAGCGGTTCCAGGACCTGCTGGCCCACACCGGCCCCGAGACGTACGAGGACCCCGGCTTCGGTCTGCACTTCGCGTTCTTCTCCCGTACCGACGCCGACACCCGGCTGCGCATCCTGGAGGGTCGCCGGCGCCGCGTCGAGGAGCGCCGGGAGGGGCTGCGGGACACGCTGTCGCGGGCCGCGGAACGGCTCGACGCGTACACCCTGGAGCTGCAGCGGCACGGCCTGGAAGCGTGCGACCGCGAGGTCCGCTGGCTGGAGGAGCTGATCGCCTCCGAGCGCGAGGGCCAGCCACCGACCGTCACGGTCGCCGACGACATCGCCCGCCCCGGCTCGCGTCGCACCGAACCCGCCGCCGCTGAGCCCGGCGGCACGCCGGGTATCACCAAGGGCACCACCGCGCCTGGCGGGACGCCGGGCACCACTGACCGATCCGCTACACCATCCCCCAGCCGGCCCGACCCGCGTACCGATCGCGGGACGGGACGGCAGTGACCATGAAGGAGGCCCTCGCGATGGGTTCCGTTCGCGTCGCCATCGTCGGTGTCGGCAACTGCGCCTCGTCGCTCGTGCAGGGCGTCGAGTACTACAAGGATGCCGACCCCACCGACCGCGTACCGGGTCTGATGCACGTCGAGTTCGGCGACTACCACGTACGCGACGTGCAGGTCGTCGCCGCCTTCGACGTGGACGCCAAGAAGGTCGGCCGGGATCTCGCCGAGGCGATCGTGGCCAGCGAGAACAACACCATCAAGATCACTGACGTGCCGCCGACCGGGGTCACCGTGCAGCGCGGCCCGACCCTGGACGGGCTGGGCAAGTACTACCGGGAGACCGTCGAGGAGTCCGACGAGGCGCCGGTCGACGTGGTCGCGACGCTGAAGGCGGCCCGCGTAGACGTGGTGGTCTCGTACCTGCCGGTGGGCTCGGATGAGGCCGACAAGTTCTACGCCCAGTGCGCCATCGACGCAGGCTGCGGCTTCGTCAACGCGCTGCCGGTGTTCATCGCCTCCGACCCGGTGTGGGCGCAGCGATTCACCGACGCGGGGCTGCCGATCGTGGGGGACGACATCAAGTCGCAGGTCGGCGCCACGATCGTGCACCGGATGCTGGCCCGGCTCTTCGAGGAGCGGGGCGTGGAGCTGCAGCGCACGTACCAGCTCAACTTCGGCGGCAACATGGACTTCATGAACATGCTGGAGCGGGAGCGGCTGGTCTCCAAGAAGATCTCCAAGACCCAGTCGGTCGCCTCCCAGATCCCGCACGACATGGACCGTGGCTCGATCCACATCGGACCCAGCGACCACGTACCGTGGCTGGACGATCAGAAGTGGGCCTACATCCGGCTGGAGGGGCGGGCGTTCGGCGACGTGCCGCTGCGGGCCGAGCTGAAGCTCGAGGTGTGGGATTCCCCCAACTCCGCCGGCATCATCATCGACGCGATCCGCGCCGCGAAGATCGCCCTGGACCGCGGCGTCGGCGGCCCCCTGCTCTCGGCCTCCAGCTACTTCATGAAGTCCCCGCCCGAGCAGTACCACGACGACAAGGCGCGCGAGCAGGTCGAGAAGTTCATCCGCGGCGAGGTCGACCGCTAGCCGCAATGCCGCCAGGCCTCAGAAGGCGAAGTCGCGTTCGATGGTGACGCGGGCTTCGAGCTCGAGCAGGCGGCGCTTGAGGTCCAGGCCGCCGCCGTAGCCGACCAGTTTGCCGTCGGCGCCGATGACGCGGTGGCAGGGGATGACGATCGCGATCGGGTTGCGGTTGTTGGCCACCCCGACGGCGCGGGCGGCGTCGGGGTCGCCGAGCCGCTTCGCGATCGCGCCGTAGCTGCGGGTCTCGCCGTACGGGATCTCGCAGAGTGCGTCCCAGACCGAGCGCTCGAAGCCGGAGCCGTGCCGGATCGACAGCGGCAGCGTGAACTCCGTCAACTCCCCGGCGGCGTACCCGGTGAGCTGGGCGGCCGCCTCGCACAGCACCGGATGGTCGTCGTCGCGGATCCCGGAACGGTGCGGCCGGTCCGGCCGGTAGCCCAGCCCCACCCGGCACACACCGGCGTCGTCGGCCGCCACCAGCAGCTCGGTGTACGGCGTGCTCACCACGGTCCACCGCATGAGCACCATGATGCGCCCCCGGTACGACAACGGGATCACCCTTTGCCTTACGTGAACATCTTTCGCGATTACCCGTGAGTAGATAGCCTCTCGGACAACGTGACCCAGTTCACGTACCTGTAACACGATTCGCCCCGCTCCGCACCGCGTACGCCGCACCACCGGCACCGCCGCTCCGCACCTCCACCGCACCACCCCGACCGCCGCGGGCAACCGCACCGCGGCACCCGTACCCCCGCGGAAGGACGTTGAGATGCGCCGACCCGACACACTCAGACGCACCGCGACCACCCTGTTAGCCGGGGCCGCGCTCGCGGTCGCGGCGGTCACCCCCGCCAGCGCCGGAGTGGAGAACCCCTCGACCACCAGCATCACGCCGCTGCCGGCCGAGCTGGAGGCGATCCGGGCACAGGAGGCCACCGCCCTGTACGGCAGCCCCGAGATCCGGCCGATCAGCGCCCGCAAGACCTCGATCGCCAGCATGGGCGACAGCGAGATCTCCGGCGAAGGGCAGGGCCCGTACGAGACCGGCACCAACGGCGACGACGACGGAGACGGCGACGAGAACTGGTGCCACCGCGCGCTGCACGCCGGCATCCACCGCACCGGGATCGCCGTCGACCAGACGTACAACCTGGCGTGCTCCGGCGCGACCACCCAGAACCTGATCTACGGCAGCGGCGTACGCCAGTGGGACGAGCTGAACCAGGGCGACTACCTGGCGATCAAAGCCCGTAACACCAACCTGAAACTGATCTGGATCGTCGCCAGCGCCAACGACGCCGGCGGCATCGAGTTCGGGCCGGTGATGACCGACTGCACCATCCGGCGGGTGACGTTCCAGGGCAACTGCTGGCCCGACTACACCAACTCCGTACAGGCCCGGGTGACGGTCTCCGGCGACAAGCTGAAGACCGCGATCGGCAGCGTGAAACAGACCATGACCGACGCCGGCTACACCTCCGGCGCCTACCAGATCGTGGTGATGGGCTACCCCAGCCCGGTCTCCCCGGACGTGGAAGACAACCCCGACTTCCCCGGCTGGTACGGCGGCGGCTGCCTGCTCTACCTCAAGGACATGGCGATCGGCCGCAACAAGGTGGTGCCGCTGTTCGAACGCGCGATCCGGCGCGCCGCGCTCGACCACGGCGTGCGGTACCTCGACAACAGCCGGCTGTTCCACGGCCACGAGCCATGCGAGCAGACCCCCTGGGTCTCCGGGGTGACGATCGCGCCGAACTCCGACCTGACCAACCCGAACACGTACCGGCAGTCGTGGCACCCCAACTACCGGGGGCACGGCGCGTTCGGTGCCTGCATGGGCGCGTTCTACGGGATCGCGTCGCAGACGGGGACGTGCGTGGATCCGCAGTCCACGAACGGGACCCGGCTGATCGGCGGCCTGCTCGACTTCCGGCAGCTGCGCAACGCGGCGTCCCGGCTGTGCCTGGACTCGCAGGGCTACTCCACCCGCAACACGTACGACCTGCTGCAGTGGAGCTGCCACGGCGGCAGCAACCAGGGCTGGTGGTACGACGGCGCGCTGCTGCACATCGAGCTGACCCACGACCGGTGCGCCGACGCCGAAGGCGGGCTCGCCGCCGGGCGGATGCTCATCGCGTACGACTGCCGCGGCACCGCCAACCAGCGCTGGACCTTCGACAACGGGCTGATCCGCAACGGCTCGCTCTGCCTCGGCGTCGCCGACGCGTCCGCGGGCACCCGGGTGCGGCTGGCCACCTGCAACGGCTCCGACGCCCGCCAACGCTGGAGCTGGGAGACCCAGACCGGCACCACCGGATTCGGGTACGACGACTGGATCCCCTCCAGCGCGTACTGAGCTTCGAGGACTCTTCGCCGGGACGCATTGGACACTTGCTTACGAAGTCGTCCCCCAGATTCGTAAGCAAGTGTCCAATGCCTGACCCGCGGATTCCGACCCAAGACTTGCGGCTGAGGCGGGTTGGACGGGTCCGGCTACATTAGTGGTGGGCGGCCGGAGGCTGGCTGTCCAGAACGGGGACGCGGTTACGTGACAACCGTCTTCTTGATCATCGGCGGGGTCGGTCTGGCGATCCTCGCCGCTTCTCTGCTGTTCGGCGAGCTGCTGCACTTCGGCGACGTCGACGCCGACGGCCCGTTCTCCGTGGCCGCACTCGCGGCCTTCGTCGGCGCGTTCGGCTTCGGGGCCGCGGCCGCCTCAGCGCTGCTGCAACCCGTGCTCGGTGGGCTCACCGTGCTGATCGCGGTGGTGGTCGGTGTGCTCGCGGCGATCCCCACCGCCTGGCTGGCGATCCGGCTCACCCGCGCGGTGATGCACATGCGTACCGACGCCACGCTCACCCGCGACGACCTGATCGGCAGCAGCGGCGTGGTGCTCACCGCCATCCCCGAGGGCGGGTACGGCGAGGTACGGCTGACCATGGCGGGGCAGCAGCTCAAGTACAACGCCCGCGCACACGCCGCGATCCCCGCCGGCACCGCGATCTTCGTGATCGGCTCCCCGACGGAGACCAGCGTGCTGGTGGAGCCGACCCAGTCGCTGCTCTCCGAGCCGGACACCGGCCCACCTGATACCAGCCTGCCGGGCTGACACCCCTGGCCACACCCGGCCGACCGGGCCGGCACTGTCCCACCCCAGCACCGACTCCTCGTACACCTCTGAGCAAAGGACTGACTATGACCGGATTTGTCATGGCGATCGGCGGCGGTGTGCTGCTGTTCGTCTTCCTGATCCTCTTCGTGCTCTCCCGGATCAAGGTCGCGGGGCCGAACGAGGCGTTCATCGTGACCGGACGCAAGGGCCGCTCCACCCAGGGCATCGACGGCCGCACGATCACCGACATGTCCGGCCAGAAGGTCGTGATGGGCGCGTCGATCTTCGTGCTGCCGGTGGTGCAGAAGCTGCACCGGCTCGACCTGTCCAGCCGGCGGATCTCCGTACAGATCCGGGGCGCGGTGAGCAAGCAGGGTATCCGTGCCGACCTGCACGGGGTCGCGATCGTGAAGGTCGGCGGCACCGAGGACTCGATCCGTGCCTCCGCCCAGCGCTTCCTGCACCAGCAGGAGGACATCGACGGCTTTACCGAGGAGGTGCTCGCCGGTGCGCTGCGCGCCATCGTCGGCCGGCTCACCGTCGAGGAGATCATCCGGGACCGGGCCGCCTTCGCGTCGGCGGTGGCCGAGGAGGCCGAGCACTCGCTGACCAACCAGGGCCTGGTACTGGACACGTTTCAGCTGCAGGACATCGTCACCGAGGGCAACTACCTCAGGGACCTGGGGCGGCCGGAGGCGGCGCGCGTACTCAAGGAAGCCACCATCGCCGAGGCCCGCGCCCGGCAGGCGGCCGAGCAGGAGCGGCTGCTGGCCGAGGAGTCGATCGCCGAGTCCGAGCGCAACCTGTCGCTCAAGCAGGCCGGGATCCAGGCCGAGATCGACGCCGCCAACGCCAAGTCGCAGGCGGCCGGGCCGCTCGCGCAGGCCGAGCGGGACCAGGCGATCCTGGCCGAGCAGCAGAAGGTGGCCGAACGCAACGCCGAGCTGAAGGAGCGCCAGCTCGACACCGAGGTACGCAAGCCGGCCGACGCCGAGCGCTACCGCGTCGAGCAGGACGCCGAGGCCCGGCGCAACGCCGCGGTCTTCGACGCCGACGCGCGTCGCCAGGCCACCATCGCCGCCGCCCAGGCCGAGTCCGAGGAGGCTCGGCTGACCGGTGAGGGTGAGCGCGCACGGCGCGCCGCGATCGCCGATGCGGTGGAGCGCGAGGGCACCGCCGAAGCCGCGGCCACGCTCGCCAAGGGCACCGCGGAGGCCGAGGCACAGACCAAGAAGGCCGAAGCATTCGCCAGGTACGGCGACGCCGCCGTACTCGACCTGCTGGTCAGCGTCATGCCGCAGGTGGTGGAGGCGGCCAGCGCCCCGATGTCCGGGATCGACAAGCTGACGGTGATCTCCACCGACGGCGCCAGCGCGGTCACCAAGTCGGTGGCGAACAACGTCGCGCAGGGAATGCAGCTCGGCACCGACCTCACGGGCGTCGACCTGACCGCCCTTGTCACCAAGCTCGGTGGCCTGGTCACCGGCACCGGCAACGGCGGCAACGGCGACCAGCCGGTCAAGGCCGTCGAGGCTGCGGAAACCACCGAGGAGCGGTAACCGGTGGTGGGCCC
>JBOGDE010000149.1:0-13600 GCA_050701695.1 Micromonosporaceae bacterium | reverse complement strand
CGCGGTGTTCGGGCGGATGCGGCGCGGCGGCGGGGCGGGTCAGCCCGGCCCGGCCTCGTCGGGGCCGCCCGATCCGGCACGCGCGGAGTTCGTGCTGTCCAAGCTGGAGCTATTGATCACCCGCCGGCTGGACGGTCTGCTGCAGGGCGACTATCTGGGGCTGCTGCCCGGTCCGGGCAGCGAGGCGGGGGAGGCCCGGGAGTACCGGGCCGGCGATGACGTACGCCGGATGGACTGGCCGGTGACCGCGCGTACCACGGTGCCGCACGTACGGCAGACCATCGCCGACCGGGAGCTGGAGACCTGGCTGGCGCTGGACCTGTCGGCGAGTCTCGACTTCGGCACCGTGACCTGTCTGAAGCGTGACCTGGCGATCGCGGCCGCCGCGTCGGTGGCGCACCTGACGGTGCGTGGCGGCAACCGGATCGGTGCGGTGGTGGGCACCGGCGACGCGGTACACCGGTTCGCCGCTCTGCCGGGCCGCAAGGGCGCGCAGGCGCTACTGCGCAACGTGGTGGCCACCCCCGGCGCGCACGGTGGTGGCCGTACCGACCTGGCAGCGCTGATCGACTCGCTGAACCGCCCGCCACGCCGCCGCGGCCTGGCGGTGGTGATCTCCGACTTCCTCACCGACTCGGCGTGGGAGCGTCCGATGCGCAAGCTCGCGGTACGCCACGACGTGCTCGCCGTCGAAGTGGTCGACCCGCGCGAGCTGGAGCTGACCGGCGCCGGTGTGATGGAGTTCGTGGACCCGGAGACCGGCGTGAGGCACGAGGTGGACACCTCCGACGCCGGGCTGCGCGCCCGGTACGCCGAGCACGCCACGGCGCAGCGTGGCGCGATCGCACGGGCACTGCGACATGCCGGCGTGGCCCAGCTGCGGCTGCGTACCGACTCCGACTGGCTGATCGACATCGTGCGGTTCGTCGCCGGGCAGCGGCACGCGCGTACCAGGGGGACCACCAGATGACGCACCGCACGAAGACGTTCCGCTCCGCTCCCGGGGGCCCCGCATGATCCGCTATCTCTCGCCGTGGTGGCTGCTGGCCGTACTGCCGGTGCTCGCGCTGGCCGGGGTGTACGTGTGGGTGCAGCTGCACCGGCGTAGCACCGCGGTGAAGTTCAGCAACCTGGACCTGCTGCGCAAGATCGCGCCGAAGGGGCTGGGCTGGAAGCGGCATGCGCCGGCGGTGGCGTTCCTGATGTGCCTGCTGATCCTGGCGCTGGGGATGGCGCGGCCCGCGATGGACGTGCAGGAGCCGATGGAGCGGGCCACGGTGGTGCTGGCGATCGACGTGTCGCTGTCGATGATGGCCGAGGACGTGGATCCGGACCGGTTCCGCGCCGCCAAGGCCGCCGCGAAGGACTTCGTGAAGCAGTTGCCGGAGACGTTCAACGTGGGTCTGGTGGGTTTCTCGAAGTCGGCGAACGTGGTGGTCTCACCGACCAAGGAGCATGACCGGGTGGAGCAGTCGATCGACTCTCTGGAGCTCGGGGAGGGCACCGCGACCGGTGAGGCGGTGATGGCGTCACTGCAGGCGATCCAGTCGGTGCCGGCCGGTGGCCAGACCGCGCCGCCGCCGGCCCGGATCGTGATGCTCTCCGACGGGTTCCGTACGTTCGGGCGCAGCGTCGAGGAGGCCGGCGAGGCGGCGGCGGTGGCGAACGTGCCGGTCTCCACGATCGCGTTCGGCACCGACGAGGGCACCGTGGAGATCAACGACCAGACGGTACGGGTGCAGGTGGACCGCGAGTCGCTGCGGCGGCTGGCCGACGACACCGGCGGCCAGGCGTACCAGGCGTACTCCACCGAGGAGCTCAAGCAGGTCTACCGGGACATGGGCTCCTCGATCGGGCACCGTACCGCCGCCCGGGAGATCGGCCAGTGGTTCATCGGGGCGGCGCTGCTGCTGGCGTTCCTGGCGGCGGGGATGAGCCTGCTGTGGACCTCCAGGCTGCCCTAGCGGGGGCCGGTTAACGGCTACCGACTGGTAGCACTTAGTGTCCCTGAGGCGAGTGGAGCGGCGGAAGGAGCGGCCTGTGCCTCGTACGGTTCTGGTCACCGGGGGCAACCGGGGGATTGGCCTGGCGATCGCGAGCGCCTTCGCCAAGCAGGGGGACCGGGTCGCGGTCACCCACCGGGGCAGTGAGGTGCCCGACGAGGTGTTCGGCGTACGGTGCGACGTCACCGACCCCGACCAGGTCGAGGCGGCGTTCCGCGCGGTGGAGGCGGAGCTCGGGCCGGTGGAGGTGCTGGTCGCCAACGCCGGGATCACCGACGACACGCTGCTGCTGCGGATGAGCGAGGAGCAGTTCGGCCGGGTGATCGAGACCAACCTGACCGGCGCGTTCCGGTGTGCCAAGCGGGCGGCGGCGAAGATGCTGCGGGCGCGCTGGGGCCGGATCATCTTCATCTCGTCGGTGGGTGGGCTCAGCGGCAGCCAGGGTCAGGTCAACTACGCGGCGAGCAAGGCCGGCCTGGTCGGCATGGCCCGCTCCATCGCGCGTGAGCTGGGCACCCGCAACATCACCTCGAACGTGGTCGCGCCCGGTCCGATCGAGACCGAGATGATCGCGAAGCTGTCCGAGCAGCGACGCAAGGAGCTGGTGGCGACGGTGCCGATGGGGCGCTTCGCCAGTACCGACGAGGTGGCCGGTGTGGTGACGTGGCTGGCCAGCGACGCCGCCGGGTACGTCACCGGCGCGGTGATCCCGGTCGACGGCGGCCTCGGCATGGGCCACTGAGCGGCCGGGCAGCTGAGCACACCAGCCACTGAGCACACCAGCCACTGAGCACAGGAGGGGCTTCACGATGGGTCTGCTTGACGGCAAGCGGCTGCTGGTCACCGGAGTGATCACCGACCAGTCGATCGCGTTCTCGGTGGCGAAGCTGGCGCAGCAGGAGGGCGCCACCGTGGTACTGACCGGCTTCGGCCGGATGTCGCTGGTGGAGCGGATCGCGAAGCGGCTACCGGAGCCGGCGCCGGTGATCGAGCTGGACGTCACCGACGCGTCCCAACTGGAGGGGCTGGCCGACCGGGTCCGGGAGCACGCCGACGGGATCGACGGCGTGGTGCACTCGATCGGCTTCGCGCCCGCGTCGTGCCTGGGCGGCGGTTTCCTCACCGCCCCGTGGGAGGACGTGGCGACCGCGCTGCATGTCTCGACGTACTCGCTGAAGTCTCTGGCGGTGGCGTGCCTGCCGCTGATGGGCAGCGGCGGCTCGATCGTCGGCTTCGACTTCGACGCCACCAAGGCCTGGCCGGTGTACGACTGGATGGGCGTGGCGAAGGCCGGGCTGGAGTCGACATCGCGTTACCTGGCACGTGAGCTGGGGCCCAAGGGGATCCGGGTGAACCTGGTCGCGGCCGGCCCGCTGCGCACCATGGCGGCGAAGAGCATCCCCGGATTCGAGCAGTTCGAGCAGGCGTGGACCGAGCGGGCACCGCTGGGCTGGGAGCTGACCGACCCGGAGCCGGCGGCCCGGGCCTGCCTGGCGCTGATGTCGGACTGGTTCCCCGCCACCACCGGCGAGATGGTGCACGTCGACGGCGGTTTCCACGCGGTCGGTGTCTGAGCTCGGTCGGGGCTGAGGCTCGCCGCCGGCTGGCTGCCCGCTCCCGCTAGGTTTGACGGGTGTACGACGCCTTCCTGTTGCTCTCCTTCGGTGGCCCCGAGGGGCCCGACGACGTTGTCCCGTTCCTGGAGAACGTGACCCGGGGCAGGGGCGTGCCGCCGGAGCGGCTGGCCGAGGTGGCCGAGCACTACCGGCACTTCGGCGGTGTCTCGCCGATCAACAACCAGAACCGGGCGCTGCTGGCGGCGCTGCGTACCGAGTTCGCCGGCGCCGGCATCGACCTGCCGCTGTACTGGGGCAACCGCAACTGGCACCCGCTGCTGGCCGACACGCTGCGGCAGCTGCGCTCCGACGGGGTACGGCACGCGCTGGCGTTCGTGACCAGCGCGTACGGCTCGTACTCGGCGTGCCGGCAGTACCTCGACGATATCGACCGTGCCCGCGCGGAGCTGGGGGAGGACGCACCGCGGGTGGACAAGCTGCGGCAATTCCACGACCACCCGGGCTTCGTGGCGCCGCACGCCGATGCGGTCCGTGCCGCGCTTGCCACGCTGTCGGCGACCGGCACCCGGCGGCTGGTCTTCACCGCGCACTCGATCCCGACCTCGATGGCGGAGACCGCCGGCCCCGACGGGCACCGCTACACCGCCCAGCTCGCCGAGACCGCCCGGCTGGTCGCGGAGGCGGCGGCGCCGGGTCTGGGGTACGACCTGGTGTGGCAGAGCCGGTCCGGGCCGCCGCGGGTGCCGTGGCTGGAGCCCGACGTCAACGACCACCTGGAACGGCTCGCCGGTGACGGGGTGACCGACGTGCTGGTCAGCCCGATCGGTTTCACCAGCGACCACCTGGAGGTGGTCTGGGATCTCGACCACGAGGCCGCCGACACCGCCAAACGGCTCGGTCTGGGCTTCGCCCGCGCGGCGACGCCGGGCACCGATCCGCGGTTCGTGACCATGGTGCGCGAGTTGGTCACCGAGCGGCTGGATCCGGCTGTGCCGCGCCGCGCGCTCGGCGCGGTGCCGACCTGGGACGTCTGTCCGCTCGGCTGCTGCCCGGCACCCCGCCGGCCGGTGTCCCGGTTGCCGGTGCCGGGTTCAGCTCCGTAGGTCCAGCGCGTCCACGGCCTCGGCGACCGCCTCCAGGGAGGTGTACCGGGGATGGTGACCGAGTAGCCGGCGGGCCTTGTCGATGCCGCAGTGTGGACTGTGCGCCAGGTGGTCGTACGTGATCTCGGCGTCGGCGGCATCGACCGTCTCGCGCCACTGCTCCCACGGCAGGTACGCCAGCCGTGGCTCGTGCCCGAACCAGCCGAACACCGCCTCGGCGTACCCGCGGAGGGTCACCGCGGTCGGAGCGACGGCATGGAAGCTCTCGCCGACAGCGACCGATCGGTGCGCCATGGCGGCGCAGAACACCCGTGCCACGTCGTCGGCGTGGACGTGCTGCAGGGTCTCCATCCCGAGGTTCGGCAGCGTCAGCGGCTCACCGGCGGCGATGCCGGCGAACACGGCGGGGTTGACGTTGCCCGCCGGGTTCACCGGGGTCCAGCCGACGCCGACGATGTGCCCCGGATGCACCACCGTCGCCGGCAGGTCGCCCCGGTGCGCCGCGTCGAGCAGGTACGCCTCGATCGCGGCTTTGGCACGGCCGTACTCGGCGATCGGCCGGCGTGGCCCGTCCTCGGTCGTCGGCACCACGCCGCTCGGGCCGTGCACCCAGATCGTGCCGCAGTGCAGCAGGTGCCGCACCCGGTCGCGCAATGCCTCACCCAGTGATCGGGCCTGCTGCTCGGTGAAGCAGATCAGGTCCACCACGACGTCGGGGGCGAGCCCGGCGATCCGGTCCGGGAACGCCGGGTCGTCGCGATCGGCCGTGACCGTGGTGACCCGCCGCCACGCGCCGTGCCGCCGGTACGGTTCCCGCACGCCCCGGCTGACCACCGTGACCTCGGCGCCCAGCGCGACCAGCCGGGGCACCAGGTAGGTGCCGACATGTCCGCTGCCACCGATCACCACGACCCGCACATGGCGATGCTAACGCCCGACGGGGCGGCGTCAGTGGTCGAGCGGGGCGTTGCAGGCGGCGACCAGGGCGCGCCGGCATGCGGTGTCCAGCGGCCGCAGCGCGGCGGCCCGGTGCTGCGCCTCGTACGCGTTGACCGCCCCCCCGACGGGGTCCTCGGCGGCGAGCGCGAGCACCCGGCGCAGCACGCTGGCACGGGCGTACAGGCGGCGGCTGCGCGGCTGGTAGCCGGGCGGCAGTTCGGTGCCGGTCCCGGCGCGCCGCAACGCCTGCAGTGCCTCGCCCAGCTCGGGTCGCCAGCGCGCCACGTCCAGCTCGGCCAGTGTGGTGGTGGCCTCCGTGAGTGCGGTGGCGAGCTCCGACTCCGCCTCGGCGGGCTGCGGCGCGTCAGCCGGCACCGGGGGCGGGGCATCGAATCCAAAGCCACGCCAGGTCACGGTCTGCCACACGTCCCCGGATCCGGAACGGTGCTCGGTCAGCTCCGGCACCAGGCCCAGGCCACCGGCGATGACCGCCTCGCCGCGCAGCAGCGCCGCGGCGGTGAAAGGTCCCGGCCCCGGCAGTCCCCGGGGATCGCCGGGAGCGGGCAGCACCAGCCGGATCTGGTCGGGATGCAGTTCGGACAATGTCGCGAGGCCCTCGGCGAGGGGCAGGTCGCGCCAGGTGCCGGGCAGGTCGCTGCACAGGTGCTCGTCGCCCTCGGCCACCCGATCGGCGACCTCGTCGTACGGGACCAGTCCCGCGCGCCAGGCGCGCACCCAGGGCACCAGTCGGGCGGCGGGCGGGTGGGCACCTGATGTCACGCACTGAGGGTAGATCCCCGATGCGACGGAGCCACCGATGACCTCAGTTGGCGACCTCGAAATTCAGCAACGAGACCTTACCGGTCTCGGGGTCGACCGCGATGTCGGCACGGATGGGACGCATGGCGACGGTCCGGATCTCACGTGCCCCGTTGTCGGCGATGGCCTCGACCCTGGCCTTGCCCGGGTGGGCGACGGTGTCGGCGGTGAGGCTCTTCTCGCCGAATGACACGGTGAGTTGCGGCTGTTGGAGCACCTTCCACCGGTACCGGATGGTGTTCTTGGAGAGGTCGGCTCCGGAAGGTGCGAAGGGCTTGACTGGACAATTGCTGGGCAGCTCGCCGTCCTCGGCCGCACGGCATCGGGTCAGGAAGCTGGCGAACTGCTCGCGCAGCTTCCCGCGGGCGGCATCGGTGACGGCGGGGTTGACGTCCTTGAGCTGCGAGCCTGATACCACGACGATCCGTCGGGTTGTGTTGCCGAACAGCGCCGGGGTGCCCGCGGACAGCTCGTACACGCCGGGTAGGAGCCGTACCTCGTCACGGCCGCCGTAGGGCGAGAGTGGTATGCCGTTGAGGTGCAGCGTCTTCAGTGCGTCGGGGGCGATGACGATCAGAGTGGCGAGTGGTTCCTTGATCGTCAGCCGATTGTGGTCCCATGACTCCTCGACGGTGAAGACTCCGCTCTGCGTGGCGCCGTCGGCGGCCTCGATCGTGACCTGGACCCGCCAGCGGTCGCCGTCACGCTCGCCGTCGGGCTCGGCGTCCACGGAACGAACCCGCCAGTCGGTACGCAGCGCATCCGGCTCCCGCAGGGCCGCCGAGCTGTCCCAGTCGTCGAACGGGTTGCGACCGAACAGGCTCGGGGTGCTGATCCGCCCCGCCAGCGGCACGTCCCTGGCGCGGATCGCCTCCAGGTAGTCACGGACCACCCTCTCCGGGTCGGGGGCGCGACCGACCTGGGGCCAGACCAGGGTGGCGAGGATGAACCCCGCCGCGAGGATCGCCGCGGCACCCGTCACGCCGCGGCTGCGCAGCCAGCCCGGCGGCCGGTTCCCCGGATTCACCTGCCCACCTCCGTGCCCGAGATCGTCAATTCTGTGGGGTCTTTCGCGTCCGGCCGCAGGTACAGCGTGGTCGGCATCAGGGCCACGGTCCGGGTGGTGGCCGCGCCGGTGTCGCTGGTGACGGTGCCGCGTGCCCGCCCGGCTTTCAAGGCGACCACCACACTGTCCCCGTCGATGGTCGCGGCGATAGTGGGGTACTCGACGATGGTCCAGCTGTAGGAGTCCTCACTGTCGCTTCCACCAGGCGGCACGATCCGCGGTAAGGGGCATTTGTAGGACGTGCGGCTGTACGGCCCGGTGAAGTCCTCGGCGCAGTCGTCCACGTACTCCCGTGCCATCGCCGTGAGCTTCCGCTTGCCGGTCTCGTCGATGGCAAGCCTCACGGTCGCCTTGGATCGGGTGGTGACGACGAGGTTGGTCGCCGTGCTGGCGGCGAACACGTCCGAGGTGGGGTTGCTGATCTGATAGAGCCCGGGCAACACCCGCAGCTGTGCCTCCCGCACCGTGACACCGTTGACGTCGATCGCGCCGGCGACCGCGGGGATCGACACCAGCAGCTCGCCCAGGGGGTTGAGGATCGTCCACTGACGACCGAACCTCACCAGCTCGAACACACCCGTCGCGGTGCGGCCCTTGCCGGCGAGGGTGACGTTCACGATCGTCCCGTACTCATCGGAGCCTGCCTCGACGGCAGCCACCCGCCACCCGTCGGAGATCGCCGCCGAGGTCTGCAGCGGCTGGGTGCCGCCTCCGAACGCGTTCTCGGGATGTAGTGGGTTCGCGCGGCGGGCCGCGCGGGGAAGATCCCTGGCACGGATCGCCTCGAGGTAGTCACGCACCACCGCGACGGGGGCCGGTTCGAGTACGGAGCCGTAGACCTTCACGGCGCCGAGTAGCACGGCGATGGTCACCAGGATCAGCGTGGTGATCCGCAGACCCCGTGACGCAGGCTCACCGAGCGACTCCTTCCACCGGTCGAAGGTCGTGCCGGTGTCATCCCATCTGCGCATCCCCGTGTCTCCCCGTACCGTCGCCTGGACGTGCCGAGCTGGAGTCTGCCAAGACGACGCCCAAGATCACCAGACCACGCCGCGAGGCTGTGGATAACCGTGCCTGGCGGCGTGGCTCACCCGCGGAGGGCGGGCCACGGCATACCGTCGATTCCATGGGGAGGATCAGCGACCGGCGCAGTGTCGACTATGGAGCCGACGTGCTCGCCGGCAACTGGCGGCGGCGTACCGAGGTGCCGGTGGTCGACGCCGAGCCCGACCTGGTGGTGGAGGACGCGGAGAGCGGCTTCTGCGGCGCAGTGGTGGGCTTCGACGGGGACGCCGTCGTGCTGGAGGACCGGCACGGCAAACGCCGGCTGTTCCCGATGCTGCCCGCCGGCTTCCTGTACGAGGGCAGGCCGGCGACGCTGCGCAAGCCGGCTCGGCAGGCCATTGGGAACCGGCAGCGCACCGCATCGGGGTCGATCGCGGTCGCCGGCGTCACCGCGCGGGTGGCGCGCGCCAGCCGGATCTGGGTGGAGGGCGTGCACGACGCGGCGCTGGTGGAGCGGATCTGGGGCGACGACCTGCGGATCGAGGGGGTCGTGGTGGAGCCGCTGGACGGCATCGACGACCTTCCCGGGGCGGTACGCGGCTTCGCGCCCAGCCCGGTGCGCAGGCTCGGCGTCCTGGTCGACCACCTGGTGCCGGGCAGCAAGGAGAGCCGGATCGTGGCATCGGTGACCTCGCCGTACGTGCTGGTCACCGGGCACCCGTACGTGGATGTCTGGCAGGCGGTGAAGCCGCGTGCGCTGGGTATCCCCGCGTGGCCCACGGTGCCGAAGGGCACGCCCTGGAAGGAGGGCGTGTGCGCCGCGCTGGGAGTCTCCGACCCGCCGACCCTGTGGCGCCGGGTGCTGGGCGCGGTCAGCGACTTCCACGACGTGGAGACCCCGCTGCTGGGGGCGATGGAACGGCTGATCGACTTCGTGACAGCGGCACCCGAACCCGATTGAGCCGGCACCCGAACCGGATTGAGCCGGCTCAGATGTCCGGCATCGGGTCGCGGGTGAACTCGAAGGTCGCGATGTCGAGCAGGGCGACCGCTCCGTTCGCCTCGCGGCGTACCGTCAGCAGCTCGCCGTCGTTGACACCGCTGTGGCAGCGCCAAAGGTCGGTGCCCTCCGGCGTGAACCGCCACTCCATGGCCGGTCGCTCCACCGGGTGGATCACCAGTTCGCCGGCGTCGGCGCGGTAGCCGGCCTGCACCTCGGTCCCCATGAACCACCACCGCCCGCACAGCTCCGCGATCTCCGGCGGCGGCGTCCGCCCCGGCTGCCAGGCCTCGGTGGTGGCCGGCTCACGGTCCAGGACCTCCTCGATCACCTCACCGCACAGCTCCAGGATCGACGCCTTCATGTTGTACGCGTTCGCGTACGCCAGCGCCGCCGTGCCGGTACCGCGGTGCACCGCGAGGAACGCCTGGTAGCCGGGCATCGAGCCGCCGTGCCCGACCAGGACCCGGTCGCCGCGACGGATCAGCTGCAGGCCGAGCCCGTACCCGCCGGACCAGGACTCGACGTTGGAGATGCTCACCGGCACCACCATCTCCTCCAGGGTCGCCGGGTCCAGCACCTCGGCCGGCGGGTCGGCCAGGAACCCCGCCCAGCGGGCCAGATCGGCCACGGTGCTCCACAGCTGGCCGGCCGGCGCCATCGCACCGGAGTCGTGGCGCGGCTCCTCCCGCAGCGTGCCGTGCCAGGGATGCGCCACGTAGCCGCGGGCGTACGGCTCCTGACACTGGTACGTGGTCCGCGCCATCCCCAGCGGCGCCAGCAACTGGTCGCGTACCAGCTCGAACCAGGGCGCGCCACCGAGCCGGGCGGCGAGCGCCCCGAGCAGCCCGTACCCCAGGTTGGAGTAGTGGTGTGTCCGGTACCGCGGGTGGATGAGCGAGTCCGGGCGCAGCCCCGCCAACAGCGTCTCCAGTGGTACGCCGGGCGCCCGCTCCCACCACGGCCCGTCCGGTTCGCGCTGCATCCCGGAGGCGTGCCCCAGCAGCTGCCGTACGGTCACGGCGCCGACCGGCGTACCGGGAAGGTGGGTTTCGAGCGGGTCGTCGAGGGTGAGCCGCCCCGCGTCGCGCAGCCGCATCACCAGCGTCGCGGTCAACGTCTTGGTGATCGACCCGATCCGGAACTGGGTGTCGGCGCCGGGCTCGGGCGCCCCGGCGGCGGCGACGTGCGCCAGCGCGCCGTCGCGTACCACCCCCACGATCAGGGCAGGGGTACGCCCGTCGGTCTGTGCGGTGGCGACCAGTTCGTCGATCCGCGTGACGGTGGTGACCTGCACCCGCTACCTCCGATGTCGTCCTGTGATGCCGCGGGCGCACCGCGTGTCGCCCTGTCGTGTCAGGATTGTCAGTGTGGCAGCACTCATCTGGTTGATTCTGGGTATCGGGCTGGTGGTCGCCGAGGTCTTCACGGTCGACCTGTTCCTGCTGATGCTCGCGGTGGGGGCGTTCGCCGCGGCCGGTACGGCACTGGTGACCGACAACCTGCTCGCCCAGGTGCTCGTGTTCTCGGTGGTGTCGGTGCTCGCCGTCGGCGGCATCCGGCCATTCGTCAAGCGGCGGATGCTGCACCACACCGAGGACGGCACGCCGCTGTCGGTTGCCGCGATCGAGGGTGCGGTGGCGACGGTCGTGGAGCGGGTGGACACCGATCACGGGCTGGTGAGCGTGGAGGGCGACAGCTGGACCGCCCGGCCGTTCGACGCGACGCAGGTTTTCGAGCCGGGTGACCGGGTGAAGGTAGTAGAGGTCAAGGGCGCCACAGCGCTGGTCTGGAAGGACATCTAACCGTGTCAACTCTCCTTGGGGTTCTGCTCGCGGTCATCCTGCTCTTCGTCGTGGTGGCGTTGATCAGGGCGATCCGGATCGTGCCGCAGCAGCAGGTCTACATCATCGAGCGGCTCGGTAAGTACCTGCGCGGGTTGCAGCCGGGGCCGAATCTGCTGGTGCCGTTCATCGACTCGGTACGCGAGAAGGTGGACATGCGCGAGAACGTGGTCAGCTTCCCGCCGCAGCCGGTGATCACCTCCGACAACCTGGTGGTCTCGATCGACACGGTGCTCTACTACGTGGTCACCGATCCCAGGCTCGCGGTGTATGCGATCCGCGACTTCCTGCAGGCGATCGAGCAGCTGACCGTCACCACACTGCGTAACGTGATCGGTTCGCTCGACCTGGAGAAGGCGCTGACCAGCCGCGACGACATCAACCGGCAGCTGCGTGGCGTGCTGGACGAGACCACCGGCAAGTGGGGGATCCGGGTCACCCGGGTGGAGATCAAGGCGATCGAACCGCCGCCGAGCGTACGGGACTCGATGGAGAAGCAGATGCGGGCCGAGCGGGACCGCCGCGCGGCGATCCTGCAGGCCGAAGGGCACAAGCAGTCTCAGATCCTGACCGCCGAGGGCGACAAGCAGGGCGCGATCCTGCGTGCCCAGGGCTCCCGCGAGGCGCAGGTGCTGCACGCGGAGGGCCAGGCGAAGGCGATCCGTACCGTTGCCGACGCGATCCACCGCGCCAACCCGGATCCGAAGATGCTGGCGTACCAGTACATCCAGGCGCTGCCGGCGATCGCGCAGGGTGAGTCGAACAGCATCTGGATCCTCCCGTCCGAGGTGACCAGGGCGCTGGACGGCATCGGCGGCGTGATCGGGCGGCTGCAGGACCAGCCGACCGAGCCGACGGTCAGCGGCGAGGAGTCCGAGGAGATCGCCGAGATCGGTGCCGCGGCGCAGGCCGCCGCGGAGGCCGCGCAGCGGGAGGCGGAGAGCGCCGTACGGGAGGCCCAGCAGGCGGTGCAGCAGCCGGGCAGTCCGCCGGTGGCGCCGCCGGCCACCCAGTCCCACGGGGCCTCGGCGGCGACCCCTGGCGAGGCCGGTCCGGCGGCTCTGCCGCCCAGTGACCAGCCGGGCGCCGGCGGTGCGGCGCCGGAGCAGGGCGGGGCGGGTGACGCCGGGTCGGCGCGGGACTGGGAGCGACCTTCCTGACCGTGCGCGAGGTGCAGCAGCTCACCGACCCGGCCGACGAACGGATCGCCGATTACCGCGCGCTGACCGACGTCGAGCTGCGGACCCGGTTTGAGCCGCCACAAGGGCTGTTCATCGCCGAAGGCGAGCTGGTGCTGCGCCGCGCGCTGCGCGCCGGCTACCGCGCCCGGTCGGTGCTGGTGGACGCCAAGCGGGTGGACCAGCTCGGCGAGGTGGACACCGCCGGCGCCCCGGTGTACGCCGCCGAGCCCGGCGTACTGGCCGAGCTCACCGGCTTTCACGTGCACCGCGGGGTGCTGGCATCCTTCCACCGGCGGGAGCTGCCGGAGGTGGCCGAGCTGCTGCCCACCGCGCACCGGGTGGCGGTGCTGGAGGACATCAACAACCACACCAACCTGGGCGCGATCTTCCGGGCCGCCGCCGGGCTCGGCGTCGACGCCGTACTGCTCTCTCCGTCGTGCGCCGATCCGCTGTACCGGCGCAGCGTACGGGTCAGCATGGGTGAGGTGTTCGCGGTGCCGTACGCCCGGTTCGCCGAGTGGCCGGCCGGGCTGGGTCAGCTGCGGGAGGCCGGTTTCTCCGTGGTGGCGCTGACCCCGGGTCCCGACTCGGTGCCGATCGACGAGCTACCGGTGGCGGTACGGCAGCGTCCCGCCCTGCTGCTCGGCGCCGAGGGTGCGGGGCTCTCGTCGCGGGCACTGGCCGCGGTGGACGTACGGGCCGGGATCCCGATGTGCGGCGGCGTGGACTCGCTGAACGTCGCGGCCGCCGCCGCGGTCGCGTTCTGGGAGCTGCGCCGCTGAGCGCGTGATCGGCTGGACCCGGCGGTGAGGCGGTCAGCCTTGACCCTGGCTTCAGGTGCCGAGCAGGGCGGCGTGCAGCTCCGCCGGTGAGAGCGCCGGTGTGGGGAGCCGTTGCGCGGCCAGCCAGGCGGCAGCGGCGGCGCCGTCCCGGGCCACCGTCACCCTCGCCTCCGGCCAGCGCTGGGCGGCGGCGGACCGTACCCGGTGGGATAGCGCGGTGTCGCAGGCGAGCAGCCCGCCGGCCAGCACCAGGGGGCCGCCGGCGCCGGCGCGTACCCGGG
>JBOGDE010000148.1:0-13733 GCA_050701695.1 Micromonosporaceae bacterium | reverse complement strand
ATTGGACGGTTGCTTAGAAAAACCGCGCCGGAACTTCTAAGCAACCGTCCAATGCCTGGCCGCTGCGCCAGCACCATGGGCGGCACCGCACGTGGGTTAGGCGTCGTAGTCGAGGACGATGGGGTCCTTGACGGGGGTGGACTGGCAGGTGAGGACGTAGCCGTTGGCCAGCTCGTCAGGCTCCAGGGCGTAGTTGCGGGCCATCGTCACCTCGCCCTCGAGGAGTTTGGCGCGGCAGGTGCCGCAGACGCCGCCGGTGCAGGCGAAGGGCACCTCACCGCGTACCCGGCGGGCGGCGTCGAGCACCCGCTCGGCGCGGCCCATCCGGAAACTGGAGGCCCGGCCGTCGAGCACGATCGTGACCTCCGCGGCGTCGGCGTCGTCGGCCGGAGGCGGCACCGCGGTGCGGCGGTCGTCCTCCTCGCCTTCGGCGAAGAACAGTTCGATGTGTACGTGTGCGGCCGGCACGCCGCGCGCGGCCAGCACGTCGCGGGCGCCGTCGACGAGCCCCTGCGGCCCGCACAGGAACCATTCATCGACGTCGTCCGGCGGCAGTACCGAGTCGAGGATGCGGGTCAGCCGCGGCGGGTCGAGCCGACCGGAGTACAGCTCCGCCTCCTGCGGCTCCCGAGACAGCACGTGCGCGATGGTGAACCGCCGCGGGTGCTGGTCCTTGAGATCGGCCAGCTCCTCGACGAACATCACCGAGCGTGCGTACCGGTTGCCGTACAGCAGGGTGAAGCGGCTGTCGGGCTCGGTACGCAGCCCGGTGCGCAGCAGCGAGAGCACCGGCGTGATGCCGCTGCCGGCGACGACCGCGGCGTAGTGCCGGGCGCGCCCGGGCGTGAACCCGGTGGTGAAGTGCCCCAGCGGCGGCATCACCTCCAGCAGGTCACCCGGCTTCAGCTGCTCGTGCAGGTACGTGGAGAACGCACCGCCCGGCACCAGCCGTACCCCGATCCGCAGCCGGCCGGCCTCCAGCTCGGAAGGCGTCGAACAGATCGAGTACGAGCGGCGTACGTCGTCCTCGCCGGGGCGCCGCAGCGTCAGGTGCTGGCCGGCACGGAACCCGAAGTCGCGCCGCAGCTCGGCCGGCACCTCGAAGCCCACCGCCACAGCATCGTCGGTCAGCTCGTCCACAGTGGTCACCGCGAGCTTGTGGAAATGGGCTCGCCGGCGTACCGGCTTTATGATCTTGGTGGCCATCACAGCGCCTTGAAGTGGTCGAACGGCTCGGTACACGCCCGGCAGCGCCACAGCGCCTTGCACGAGGTGGAGCCGAAGCGGCTGATCTCCTCGGTCTCCGGCGACCCACACTGCGGGCACCGCACCGACAGGCTCACGGCCACCGGCCCCGCGGTCGCCTTCGGCCCGCTCGGTCCCGCGGTCGGGCTCGGGCCGGGTGGGGCGATGCCGGCGCCGGCCAGCTTGCGGCGGCCGGACTCGCTGATCCGGTCGGTGGTCCATGCCGGGGCGAGCCGGGTACGTACCTCCACGTCGGTGTGACCGGCCGCGGCCAGCGCCCGCCGGATGTCGGTACGGATCGTCGCCATCGCCGGGCACCCCGAGTAGGTCGGCGTGATCGTCACGACCACCCGGCCCGTGTCCTCGACGCTGACCTCCCGCAGGATCCCCAGCTCCGCGATCGTCACGAACGGCAGCTCCGGGTCCGGCACCGCCGCCACGATGCCCTCCGGCGCGTCCGGCACCGCCGCCGCGATGCCCTCCGGCAACTGCGGAGTTGTCGGGGCTTCAGCCACCGCCGACACCCCCACAACTCCGCGCGTCCTCACCATCTCGCCCCCGGGTGCATCCGGTGCAGTGACTGCATCTCGCCGAGCAGGTAACTCAGCGCCTCGGTGTGGATACCCTGCCGCCCGCCGGTCGGTGCCCAGCCGTCCCCGGGTCGGGTCAGCGTCGCCCCGGCGAGCACTTTCTCCACGGTGGACAGCCAGCATTCGCGCAGCGTCGACGGGTCGATCCCGACCTCGTCGACCTCCACCCGGCGCGCCAGCTCGCCGGACTCGAACAGCTCATGGGTGTACGGCCACACCGCGTCGATTGCCGCCTGCATCCGCTCGTGGGACTCCGGGGTGCCGTCGCCGAGCCGGAGTGCCCACATCGTCGCGTGGTCGAGGTGGTACGCGGTCTCCTTCTCCGCCTTGGCGGCGATCGCGCACAGCCGCTCGTCGTTCTTGGTCTTCAGCCAGCCATACAGCTGGTGCTGGTAGGCGGAGAAGCAGAGCAGCTTCGCGATGGTGACGGCGAAGTCGCCGTTGTCCAGCTCCACCAGCTGCACGTTGCGGAACTCCCGGTCGGTACGCAGGTAGGCCAGGTCGTCCTCGCTGCGCCCGCACCCCTCCAGCTCACCGGCGTACGTGAGCAGCATCCGGGCCTGGCCGAGCTGGTCGAGCGCGATGTTGGCCAGCGCCATGTCCTCTTCCAGCTCCGGCGCCTTGCTGACCCACTCGGAGAGCCGCTGTGCGGCGATCAGCGCGTCGTCACCGAGCCGGAGTACGTACTCATACGGGGTCACAGGTGCTCGGCCCCTTCCGGCACGTGGTAGAAGGTGGGATGCCGGTACGCCTTGTCCGCCGCCGGGTCGAAGAACGCGTCCTTCTCATCCGGGCTGGACGCGGTGATCTCGGAGGCGGGCACCACCCAGATCGACACCCCCTCCTGGCGGCGGGTGTAGAGGTCGCGGGCGTTGCGCAGTGCCAGCTCGGCGTCGGGCGCGTGCAGGCTGCCGACGTGGGTGTGGTTCAACCCGCGCCGGGGCCGTACGAAGACCTCCCAGAGCGGCCATTCCGTCCTCACGCCGCGCGCTCCTTCCGCTTGGCGGCGTAGGCCGCCGCCGCCTCACGTACCCAGGCACCGTCTTCCTGGGCGCGGCGGCGATGCGCCATCCGCTGCCGGTTGCAGGGACCATCGCCCTTGATCACCCGGAACAGCTCCTCGTAGTCGGGCTGGGTGTAGTCGTAGTGGCCGGTCTCGGGGTGGCGCCGCAGGTCGGGGTCGGGGAGGGTGAGCCCGAGGACCGAGGCCTGCTGTACGCACATGTCGACGAACTTCTGCCGCAGCTCGTCGTTGCTGAAGCGCTTGATGTGCCACGCCATCGACTGCGCGGAGTGGGTGGAGTCGGCGTCCGGCGGGCCGAACATCGCCAGCGACGGGTACCACCACCGGTCGACCGCGTCCTGCGCCATCGCCTTCTGCTCGGCAGTGCCCTGCGCCAGCACGTAGAGGATCTCGTACCCCTGGCGCTGGTGGAACGACTCCTCCTTGCAGATCCGGATCATCGCCCGCGCGTACGGGCCATAGCTGCAGCGGCACAGCGGGACCTGGTTGACGATCGCGGCACCGTCCACCAGCCACCCGATCGCGCCCATGTCCGCCCAGGTCAGCGTGGGGTAGTTGAAGATCGAGGAGTACTTCTGGCGGCCGGACAGCAGCAGGTCGTACAGCTCGTCGCGGCCGATCCCGAGGGTCTCGGCGGCGGCGTACAGGTAGAGGCCGTGGCCGGCTTCGTCCTGCACCTTGGCGAGCAGGATCGCCTTGCGCTTCAGGCTCGGCGCGCGGGTGATCCAGTTGCCCTCGGGCTGCATCCCGATGATCTCGGAGTGGGCGTGCTGGGCGATCTGCCGGATCAGCGTCTTGCGGTACGCCTCCGGCATCCAGTCCCGCGGCTCGATCTTCTGGTCGGCGGCGATCACCGCGTCGAAGTGGTCCTGCAGCTCCTCGTCGGCGGCGCGGGCCCGGTCGGGGTGCCCGCCGCCGGAGACGGCCCGGTCCCGGGCCGCTGCCTCACGCAGCGCCCGCTCGGCATCGGCCACCTCGGCGAGCAGCCCGTCGGCACCCGGCTGCTCCGGGGCCTCGCCCCCGACCTCGTCGTCGGAAGGCACAAAGTCATTCCCGTACACCCGCTAAGTGTTACAGCAGCTCGCAGAACCTGCAAGCTGCTGTAACACGGTGAGCATTCAGCAATCGTAGAGCGAGTTGGGGTGGATCTTTTCGCAGTAGCGGATGTGCAGGTGGTTGTCGTGGTTGGGATACGAGCGGGTCAGCCCCTCGTTGACCAGCACCGGGTCGTTGAAGAAGATCAACTTGATGTGGCCCGAGGCCCGGCCGCGGATCGCCTGCACCAGCCGGCGGGTGGCGGCCCGGTCGTACGTGGTCGACTGCCACGTGATCCGGCCCGCCGTGCACTGCGCGCTGTCGGTACGGATCGGCCACACGTCGACGTCCAGCCCGACCTCGTGCGAGGCGTGGCCGGGGATGTCACCGCCGTGCTCGAAGCTGACGTCACCGAGCGGCACCCGGCCGTCGGCGGTACCGAAGGAGCGGACCGCCGCCTCCAGCTGGCCGATCGCGGCGCCGGTGCCCCAGTTGGCGGTGCCGTTGCCGTCCGGGTCCTTGTCGCAGATCCCGGTCAGGCTCGGGTAGTCGTAGTGCCAGGTCAGGTTGCGCCAGGTGGTCGGGCCGACGATGCCGTCGGCGGCGATCCCGGCGTGCTGCTGGAAGCTCACCACCGCGCTGCGGGTGCCGGAGCCGAAGATCCCGTCGACGGTCAGACTGATCCGGCGCTTGGCGTTGAGCTGCAGCTGCAGCGCCTTGACCGCCGGGCCGGTGGCGCCCTGCGAGAGGGTACGGATCAGCGCACCCCAGGTCTGCGGCCCGACGATGCCGTCGACGCCGAGCCCCCTGCTGGACTGGAAGTTCTTCACCGCGGTGGTGGTGCCGGAGCCGAAGACCCCATCGGCGGTGACGCTCTGGCCGCGGGACTGCAGCAGGTACTGGATCGCCCGTACGTCCACCCCGCGGTTGCCCTGGCTCTGGGTGTGGAAGAAGGCGTTGGCGTACGCCTGGGCCGGCGCCGGGACCAGCGCGGCCAGCACCGCCGCGACCAAGGCGACGACAGTGATCGAAAACCGGTTCACGATTGCCTCCCGAGGAAAAGGCCGGGGAGGCGAGCGCCTCCCCGGCCCGAGTTCGAGGGATCAGCAGTTCGGGGCACTCCAGAAACGACTGGACTTGTTGCCCACGTGGGTGTGGTCGTTGTGGCCGGGGTAGCCGGGGCCGAGGATCTCCTCGAAGCCGGCGTACCGGGCCGCCCGCCACATCTGGCACAGTGTCGGGCCACTGCCGGTACCGAGGTCGGCGGCCTTGCCGTACAGGTGCAGGCTGCCCGACGAACCACCGGAGGCACTGTTGCAGGAGTAGCTGCGGAAGCCGGAGGTGACCACCATCGGGCGGTCACCGAGCTTGCGCCGCATCGCTTCGAGCTGCCACATCACCCGCAGCGCGTTCTCCTTGGCGGTCGCCGCACTGACCGCGCCGCCGTTGTAGTTGTGGGCGCCGCAGTTTCTGTTCATCTCGTAGTGGCTGAAGTGGATCGGCGTGCAGTCGTCGTCCTGCAGCGCATACAGCTTGCTGTACGTCTGCGAGCCGGCGATGCCGTCCACGCCCAGCCCGTACCCGGACTGGAAGCGCTTCAGCGCCGCCTCGGTGGCCGGGCCGAACTGGCCGTCGAGACCAAGATTCTCCCCGTACGACACCCAGCCGGCGATCCGCTTCTGCAGCTGAGTGACGTCACTACCGCTCATGCCGCGTTTGAGCACCCGGCCCCAGGTGTAACAGGCATCGGCCTGCGCCGGGGCCGCGGTGACGACGTTGACGGTGAAGGTGGTGGCGAACGCCAGCAGGATCGCCACCAGCAGATTCAGCTTGTTGGTACGCATGGCTACCTCCCTAGGTCAGCACCTCGAAGCGCTCCAGAACCGGCTCGACTTGTTGCCCACATGGGTGTGGTCGCCGTGGTTGGGGTAGCCGGGGCCGAGGATCTCCTCGAAACCGGCGTACCGCGACGCCCGCCACATTTCGCACAGCGTGGGGCCGCTGCCGGTGCCCAGGTCGGCGGCCTTGCCGTACGTGTGCAGGCTGCTGTCGGAGCTGCCGACGCTGCGGTTGCAGGCCAGGCTGCGGAAGCCGGAGTTGATCGCGATGGGGCGGCTGCCGAGCTTCTTGCGCAGCGCCTCCAGCTGCCACATCACGCGGATCATGTTCGACTTGGCGGTCGACGCGCTGACGTTGCCTCCGGTGTAGTCGCGCTCGCCGCAGCTGTAGTTGAACTCGGAGTGGGCGAAGTGGATCGGGGTGCAGTCGGCGTCCTGCAGGTCGTACAACTTGCTGAAGACCGCCGAACCAGCGATGCCGTTGGTCTGGGTGCCGACGTTGTAGCCGTTCTTGAACCGCTTCACCGCGGCTTCCGTAGCCGGACCGAACTGTCCGTCGATGGCGAGGTTCTCGCCGTAGCTGACCCAGCCGGCGACCCGGATCTGGAGCACCTTGACGTCACCGCCGCTCATCCCGCGCTTGAGCGTGCGGCTCCAGGTGTAGCAGGCGTCCGCGGACGCCGGTGATGCGGCGAACGCGACGACGCTGAGAGTGGTGGCAGCCGCCAGCGCGACGGCTGTCAAGATTCGGACCAGTTGACGCATGTTTGCCTCCCACCAGGGGGTTGTGTGGTGGTAGGCAGGCCTGCCGTACTCCGGAATGGTCCCGGAACTTGAGGAACAAAGTCAACGAATCTACTGAAGATTTCCTTCACGTTGGGGAGCCCTTCCCAGTGTGAAACGTCGCGCGGCGTGGCCATAGCCTGCGTACGTGGACTCAAGCGTGATCGCGGTCGGACCGGTGCTCGCCGTCGTCCTGGTCCTGCTCGCCGTGACCGCGGCCGTGCTGGTCGGGCTGGGCCGACTCGGCCTCACCCGCGGCGTACTGGTCGCCGCCGGCAGGGCCGTGGTACAGCTCGGGCTGGTCTCGCTGGTGATCGTCGCGGTGGTACGTTCCGGCCCGCTGGTGGCCGGCTTCGTCACCCTGATGTATGCGGTCGCGGTCGGCACCGCCGCCCGGCGCGTCACCCGTACCTGGTCCGGCCTGTGGGCGGCGCTGCCGATCGCGCTCGGCGTCGCGCCGGTGCTGATACTGGTGCTCGGCACCGGGCTGGTGCCGCTGACCGGGATCGCGGTGGTACCGATCGCCGGCATCCTGATCGGCAACGCGATGACCGCAAGCGTGCTCGCCGGCAAGCGGTGCCTGGAGGAGCTACGGGTACGCCGCGGCGAGTACGAGGCCGCGCTCGCCCTCGGCTTCACCGAACGCGACGCCGGGGTGGAACTGTGCCGGCCCGCCGGTGCGCTGGCGCTGGTGCCGATCATCGACCAGACCCGTACCGTCGGGCTGGTCACGCTGCCCGGCGCCTTCGTCGGCGTCCTGCTGGGCGGCGGCAGCCCGGTGCAGGCCGGCGCCACCCAGCTGCTGATCCTGGTCGGGCTGCTCGCGGTGGAGGCCACCGCCGTACTCTGCGTGGTCGAGCTTGCCGCCCACCGCCTGCTCCACGATTAGTACCCCCTGGCAAGATCGCTATTTCGGGTACGAAACTGGCGGTTTCCGCGCTGGTTCGTACCCGAAACTGCAGTGAGGTGGGCTCAGAGTTCGGCGAAGCGGGGGCCGTCAGGTGGCAGTGGCGGGGTGACGCCGGCCGCGGTCGCGCGGCGGGCGAACTCCCGCAGGCCAGCCACCTGGCGCTCGCCCAGCGAGAAGTCCAGCGCCTGGAAGTAGTCGACCAGGATCCGCGGCTCGATCGCCTCCCAACGGGCGGCCGCGGCGGCCACCGCGTCCAGCTCCCGCAGGCACAGGTCACGGGAGCGCAGGAACGCCTCGTGGACGTCCTTGACCAGGCCGGGCTGGGTCTCGGCGTACTCCCGGCGGACCGCCCAGACGGCGAACACCATCGGCAGCCCGGTCCACTCCCGCCAAGCGGTGCCCAGATCGGTGACGTGCAGGTCCTGCTCGGAGGCCTGCAGCCCGGCACGCAGCGCCACGTCCCCGATCAGTACGGCGGCGTCGGCCTCCAGCAGCATCTCGGTCAGGTCGGGCGGGCAACGCAGGTACGACGGGCGCACGGCGTACCGCTCCTCGAGCAGCATCTGCGCCAGCAGCACCCCGGTACGGCTGGTGGAGCCGAGCGCCACCCGGCGACCGTGCAGCTGATCCGGCGGCACCGTGGAGACCAGGTTGACCGAGAGCACCGGCCCGTCGGAGCCGACCGCCAGATCCGGCAACAGCAGCAGCCGGTCGGCGTTGCGCAGATACTCCACCAGGCTGATCGGGCCGATGTCGAGGTCGCCGGTGACCAGCAGCTCGTTGAGCCGGTCCGGGGTGTCCTTGGTCAGCTCCACGTCGAGCAGCGCACCGGAGCGCATCAGCCCCCAGTAGAGCGGCAGACAGTTCAGGAACTGGATGTGCCCCACCCGGGGGCGCTGCTCGCCGCTCACGTACGCCACGGTAACCGGCTATGTGGCGGGGCGGGCGAGCGCCCGTACCCAGGGAGGTAACCGGTCACTGTCGGCGGTGGCGACCATCGCGGCGAACACCTCGCTGAGCTCACTGTCCTGGGCGGCCGCCGCCACCAGCACCGCGCCGAGCTGGTTGGCCAGTAGCCGGCGTACCTGGTCCCTGGTCAGTACGCCGTGCTCCAGCCAGTCCAGCGTGATGACCTCCATCATCGCCACCCAGCCACGCAGGCTGGCCCGCAGCACCGCCGACGGCCGGGTGACCCCGATGCCGTCGATCACCAGGTCGACGATGAAGCCACGGGTCTGCTCCACGATCGTGGCCAGCTCGTCGGGCTGGCCGGCGGCGCGACCGGGCCCGCGCAGCAGGGCGGCGAAGTCGTCACGGCGCCGCTCGGCGAACTCCAGGTAGACCCGGGAGGCGTACTGCACCTTCTCGAAGGGGTGCACGTCAGGCAGCACCAGCCGGGCCCGCAGGTCGTCGCAGGCGGAGCGTACGGCGGCGACGTACAACCTCTCCTTGGTACGGAAGTAGTGGTAGACCAGGGCGCGGGAGGCACCCGCGGCTTCGGCGATCTCGTCGATCGACAGCTCGCTGGCCGGCGTGGTGCTGAGCAGCCGCAGCGTCGCCGAGACGATCTCGTCGCGGCGCTGCACCACCGACAACCGGCGCCGCGCCGGCCTGCGCTCTCGCGCCCCGGCCGGCTGTGCCGTGGCTGATTCGCGTTTGCCCATGCACACCGCCCCATCGCGTGTACGTCCAGCGCCGAGCCTATCGGCCACGGTCACCCACCGCGTTAACCCCCGTTCACAAATCCGTCCATGCCCGCCTTCCACGCGAGGCCGCCACCGACGTTACGAGATGGCACTCGCTAGATACGGTCTTTACATATTGGACACGAGATCCAATAATCCGCCCACGTCGGCAGCCGCCAAGGGGGCGGCACCGGGAGCGCATCCGGTGCGGATCACGGCGGCGAAACTGGGGGCGAGCCGGTTCGTCTACCGCGGCGTCAGCACCCTGCAGGGGCCACGGCCCGATAAAGGCGCTGCACCTGACCATCCGCAGCCTGGACTTCGACACCTTCCAGCTCGACAGCACCGACCCGGAGTCGCCCCGGCTGCTGATGAAGGCGGCGAACATCCGGTTCGTGGGCCTGGACCTCTACGTCACCGAGCTCAAGGCCGACCTGCGGTTCCCGCTGCCGATCAAGGGCCTGAAGATCACTCCGGACACGGTGCCGTTCTGGCTGATCCCGAACCTGCCCGTACCGCTGCGCGCCCGCAACGGCGACATCACCCTTTCCTACGGCAAGATCGACCAAATCCAGCTCGACCCGCCGATCGGCATCCAGGTCTCCTGAGTTTCAGAGTTGTGGTGGTCTCGGAGCGCGCGGAGGCCACCACAACCCCGAAAACCGCGTGACCCGGCACCTGGAGCGGGCTAGGGTCATCGGCTTGTGCGCAGGCAGCGCACCCCGTCGAAGCCGGGCACAGCCGGCACCGACGAACGCAGACGCGGCACCGGCCCGTCGGCGTCCGCGGAGCAGCCGGGCGGCCTAGGGCAGTGGGACCCGACGTCCACAGCCGAGGAATCCATGCTCGATCCTGACCCCGAGCTGACCGCCGAACGTGAACACCTGACCGCGTCCCACTCCGCGCTGGCGCGGATGCGGGAACGTACCACCGCACTGTTCGCCACCGGCGAGAACGTCGCCGGCGACGCGTACACCGCCGAAACCCTGGGGCGTACGCTGGCCCGCCGGCTCGCCGAGCTGGCCGACAATCCCGACACCCCGCTGTTCTTCGGCCGCCTCGACCACGGGCCGGACTCCGAAGAGCGCGAGAACGCGACGTACCACATCGGGCGCCGGCACGTCACCGACGACGCCGGCGAGCCGATGGTGCTGGACTGGCGGGCGCCGATCTCCGAGGCGTTCTACCAGGCCAGCGCCGCCGATCCGCACGGCGTGGCGCGGCGCCGCCGGTTCGGGTTCGACCGGGGCGAGCTGACCAGCTTCGAGGACGAGCGGCTCGCCGCCGGAGAGGAGCTGGGCACCGCCAGCCGGATCCTCACCGAGGAGATCGAACGCCCCCGGGTCGGACCGATGCGCGACATCGTCGCCACCATCCAGCCCGAGCAGGACGAGCTGGTGCGCGCCGCGCTCGCCGACTCGATCTGCGTCCAGGGGGCGCCGGGTACCGGGAAGACCGCGGTCGGGCTGCACCGGGCGGCGTACCTGCTCTACACGTACGGCGGGCAGCTGCGGCGCTCCCGGGTCCTCGTCGTCGGGCCCAGCCGGGCGTTCCTGGACTACATCGGCGCGGTGCTGCCGGCGCTGGGCGAGATCGACATCGACCAGCTGACGATCGACGAGCTGGTCGCGCACGTACCGGTACGCGCCGTCGACACCGACGAGGCCGCGCGAGTCAAGCACGACGTACGGATGGCCGAGGTGATCCGGCGGGCCCGGGACTCCTTCGGCGACGTGCCGGACGAGGAGCTGGTGGTGCCCGACGGCGGGATCCGGTGGCGGGTGCCGACGCACACGCTGCGCCGTCTGGTGGACGAGGTACGGGACGCGGTCGCCGGCGGGCTGCCGTACCAGACCGGGCGCGATCGCCTGACCGCTCGCCTCACCGCGCTGCTGCAGCGGATGGCGGAGGCCCGCGGCGAGTCCCCCGGTGAGGCGTGGCAGCGCCGGATGGCCCGCTCCCGACCGGTACGCGGCTTCCTCGACACCGCGTGGCCGGAGCTGAAGCCCGAAGCGCTTGTGGCACGGCTGCTGTCGGACCCCGGCTTCCTCGCCACCGCCGCCGACGGCGTGCTGACGCCCGGGGAGCAGGCCGCGATCCGGTGGCCCAAGCCGCCCCGCAGCCCGAAGTCGGCCCCGTTCAGCGCCGCCGACACGGTGCTGGTCGACGAGGCGTACGGGCTCACCGAACGGCTCACCAGCTACGGGCACGTGGTGCTCGACGAGGCGCAGGATCTCTCGCCGATGCAGTGCCGCGCGATCGCCCGGCGCACCGGGCACGGCTCGCTGACCGTACTCGGGGATCTGGCTCAGGGGACCGCACCATGGGCGGCGGCCGACTGGCGGGACTCGCTGCACCACCTGGGCAAACCCGACGCCGAGCTGACCGCGCTGACCACCGGCTTCCGGGTGCCGGCGGCGGTGGTGGAGCTGGCCAACCGGCTGCTGCCCGCGCTGGGAGTGAAGGTGCCGGAGGCGGTGTCGCTGCGGCACGACGGTCACCTCACGGTCCGCGCGGCCGATGGCCTGCCCGCGGTGGTACGCGAGGCGCTCGGCCACGAAGGCTCGGTGGCGGTGATCGCCGCCGACGCCGCGGTGCCGGCGCTTCGCGAGGCGCTGCCGTCCGACCAGCGGCTCACCGTCCTGCCGGCGACGCTGGCGAAGGGGCTGGAGTACGACCACGTGATCGTGGTGGAGCCGGCGGCGATCGTCGCCGCCGAGCCGCGCGGCCTGCACCGCCTCTACGTGGTCCTGACGCGCGCGGTCTCCCGCCTCGACGTCCTCCACACCGAACCCCTGCCGGAGCCGCTGGCCAGCTGAGGCGGAAGCAAGAGCCGGGCGTCACGGGCGGATGGGGACTACCAGGGGGCCGGTTTCGCCTTCGATGATGCGGACCCGGGCGTGGTAGTGATCGGCCAGGTTCTGCTCGGTGAGCACCTCGGCGGGGGTGCCGCGGGCGACCACGCGGCCGGCGTCGAGCAGCACCAGCTCATCGGCGTACTCACCGGCGATCACCAGGTCGTGCATCGTCGCCAGTACGGTCAGGCCGCGCTCGTACCGCAGCCGGTCGACCAACTCCAGCACCTCCTGCTGGTGGCCGATGTCGAGCGCGGTGGTCGGCTCGTCGAGCAGCAGCGTGGTGGCGCCCTGGGCCAGCGCCCGGGCCAGGAACACCCGCTGGCGTTCCCCTCCGGACAGCGTCAGCAGCGGCCGGTCGGCGAAGCGCTCCAGATCCAGCAGCTCCAGCAGCTCGGCGACCACGGCCCGGTCGTGTGGCCCCTCCCGCCCCAGCAGCGGCAGGTACGGCGTACGGCCCAGCAGGACGTAGTCGAGCACCGCCGTACCGGGCGGCACCACCGGCCGCTGCGGCACCAGCGCGAGGGTACGGGCGCGGTGCCGGCGCGGCATCACCCCCACCGGTACGCCGTCCAGCTCCACGATGCCGGTGAAGCGCAGCAGCCCCGCGACGGCGCGAAGCAGGGTGGACTTGCCAGCACCGTTGGGCCCGATCACGGTCACCCAGGCCCCGGCGGGCACCGCCATGTCGATCCCGTCCAGGATCTGCCGCCCGTCCAGGCGTACCCCCAAGCCGCGGACCTCGACCTCGGTCATGCGGCGCCGCCCGAAGCCGGAGCCTCGATCAGGCTCATACCGGGAGCCTCCGTACCGAGCGGAGCACGATCACGAAGAACGGCGCGCCGACGAACGCGGTGACCACCCCGATCGGCAGCTCCGCCGGGGCCAGCACCACCCGGGCGAGCAGGTCGGCGAACGCCAGGAACGCCGCGCCGAACAGCACGCACAGCGGCAGGATCACCCGGTAGCTGTAGCCGGCGAGCAGCCGGACCAGGTGCGGCACGATGATGCCGACGAACCCGATCAGCCCGCTCACCGACACCGCCGCCGCCGCGGCCAGCGACGCCGCCGCGAGCAGCCGGAAGCGTACCCACTCGGGGCGCAGGCCGAGGCTCGCCGCCTCCTCGTCACCGACGGCGAGTACGTCGAGCCGCCTGGCGTGCCACAGCATCACCAGGATGGTCAGCCCGAAGTACGGCAGCAGCAACTTCACGTCGTGCCAGCCGGATACCGCGAGCTGCCCGAGCACCCAGGAGTAGACCTGCTGCACGGTGTCCGCGTCGCGCTGCATCAGGTACGTCTGCCCGGCGGTGAGGAAGTTCGCGACCGCCACCCCGGCCAGGATCAGGGTCGCGGCCGAACGCCCGGCACGACCGGCCGAACCCAGCCCGTACGTGAGCGCCACCGCCCCCAGCGCGCCGGCGAACGCGTACGCCGGGAGTTCGACCGGGGTCTGCGCCGGCAGCCCGGAACGCAGCAGCACCGCGATCGTCGCCCCGAGCCCGGCGCCGGCAGCCACCCCCAGCAGGTACGGATCCGCGAGCGGGTTGGCGAACACCCCCTGGTACGCCCCGCCCGCCGTCGCCAGCAGCGCCCCGACCAGCAGCGCCAGCACCACCCGGGGCAGCCGCAGCTCGACCACGATCGCGGCCTGGCGTTCGGACAGGCCGCTGGCCAGGTCCACGTACGGCAGCCGGTCGAGCAACTCCAGCGCGACCGCGCCGGGCGGCAGTGTGGTGGGGCCGACCGCCACGCCGGCGATCAGCGC
>JBOGDE010000147.1:0-13765 GCA_050701695.1 Micromonosporaceae bacterium | reverse complement strand
GCGTCGGGGCTGGCCGGCTCGCGCTCGGTGGCGCCGGGTGGCGCAGAGGTGGACGCGCGGGGCGGGACGGGCGCGCGTGTGCCCGGGGGTGCGGTCGAGGCGTGGCGGGTGGATGTCGGGTCGGTAGGCGGGGACGTCCGGGGGGTGGCACCGGTTGGTGGTGAGCTGCGGGTGGTCGCGCCGGAACGGTCGCCGCTCACGGATAACCGGCCCGGCGGCGTGTACACGTTTGACGTACACAGAGCGTCACGACCGGTGGACGAGATCACGGTGACGCCCGTGACCAGCGGGGTCACCATCGAAGTACGGACCCGGCGGCCGGGCAGGGGCTGGTCGGAGTGGCGGGCCGCGGCACCCACCGCGACTGTGCCGGCAGGGGGCGAGGTGCAGCCGCGCGCGATCTTCACCGACCCGGCGGCGACGCTGCGTGACTTCACGCTGCGGGCGGTCGCCGCGGGCGGGCAGCGCGAGGGGGACCACGAGCCGGTCACCTACCGGGTGTACGCCACCCGGGAAGGGCTGGTCGGGCACCGTACCGCCAACGGGCACGTGATCGTGAAGGACGACCGGTTCGCCGCGCTGCCGTCCCGGCGGGCGCTCGCCAGCAACGGCGGCGACGAATACACCGTCACCGTCCGCTACCGGGGCCGCAGCGCCACCGTGCCGGTGTGGGACGTCGGACCGTGGAACACAAAGGACGACTACTGGAACCCGACCTCCGAACGCGAGACCTTCAAGGATCTGCCGCGCGGGAAGCCGGAGGCGCAGGCGGCGTACCTGGACGGCTACAACGGGGGTAAGGACGGCTCCGGGCGTACGGTGCGCAACCCCGCCGGGATCGACCTCGCCGACGGTACGTTCTGGCACGACCTGAAGATGACCGACAACGACTGGGTCGAGGTCACCTACAACTGGACCGGGAGCGGGGAGTGGTCTCAGATCGTGGACGACGCCACCGAGGGCGGCTTCACGGCGAGTGACGCGTGGGGCACCCGCTCCGCGCCCGGCGAGTACGGCACCGGCCACCGGTACAGCGCCCCGTCGCTGCTGGACGACCCGGCGTGGTTCCACGCCACGATCCCGGCGGACGGGGACTACGAGGTGGCGATCTGGTATCCCGCGGATCCTGGCCACAACACCGCGACGCCGTTCCTGGTGCGCGCCGCGAGTGGGGTACAGACCGTGATGGTCGACCAGACCACCGGCGGTGGTGCCTGGTTCACCCTGGGCGTGTACGCGCTGGCCGCCGGCGAGGCTGACATCGTCGGTGTCTCCACCGCCACCCTCGAACTCGGCACCGTGGTCGCCGACGCCATCCGCCTCACCCGCACCTGACCGCGCTACCGCACCTGCCCGCGCTGCTCGCGCTACCGCACCTGCCCGCGCTACCGCACCTGCCCGCGCTGCTCGCGCTACCGCACCTGACCGCGCCGTCGCGCCTGCCCGCGCTACCCCGCCTGACCGTGCTGCTCGCGCTACCGCACCTGCCCGCGCTACCGCACCTGCCCGCGCTGCTCGCGCTACCGCACCTGACCGCGCCGTCGCGCCTGCCCGCGCTACCCCGCCTGACCGTGCTGCCCGCGCTACCGCACCTGCCCGCGCTACCGCACCTGCCCGCGCTGCTCGCGCTGCCGCGCCTGACCGCGCCGTCGCGCCTGCCCGCGCTACCCCGCCTGACCGTGCTGCCCGCGCTACCGACTGGGGCTGCCCGCTGGCGGCTGAACCCCACTTGGTGCGTCAGCGGTATCGCGACACACCGGTGCGCTCGGCGTGTCACGCACCGTTCAGCGCACCAAGTGGGCCCAGTCGGCAGGCGGAGGGCGGGGTCAGCGGAGGGCGAAGGCGGGGTAGCCGACGACGCGTTCGGGGTCGCCCTGGGTGTCGGCGGAGGTACGGAGGTCGAGCAGGTCCGGCGTGAGGGCGCGGTCGCGGGCCCAGGCGACGGTGCCGCGCAGCGCGAAGACACCGCAGGCGTCGCGTACGCCGATCTGGTCCGGCCGCAGTGCGGTCACCGCCTCGGCGGTACGCCGGTCGAGCCGCTGCGCGGTGGCGTGGTCGTGGTAGTGCGAGAAGTCGGTGCTGCAGATCAGTACGGTGCCCTCGCCGCCGGCGGCGAGCGCCGTCTCGATCACCGCCGCGACATCGGCGGCGGGCGCGGCGCCGACGGCGATCGGCAGTACCTCGACGTCGTTGCCCAGTGCCTGGATCAGGAACGGCAGCTGCACCTCGAGCGAGTGTTCCCGCTGGTGGGGAGCATCGTCGGCGACCACGCCCAGCCCAGCCCCAGCGCCCTGTCCGCTGGTTACGCCCGGCTCGGCCCCAGCTTCCGGCTCGGCCCCGGCGCCCGGCTCGGTGGCCGGGCGAGTGGCGGCGGCTAGCAGGGTGGCGCGGAGTTCGCTCGCCACCGCCAGCTCACCGAGCGGAGTCGCCCAACGGTCCACGGTGGGTACGGCGCAGCCCCGCAGCGGTACGAAGTGCGACGGACCCACCAGCACCACCCGGCGTACCGCGCCGGCGTGTTGGCGGAGCCGGGCGTACACCTGGGCGGCGATCGGGCCGGAGAACCGGTAGCCGGCGTGGGGCACGACGTAGCCGGCGGCGAGCCGCTCGTCGGCGGGCGGCGCGACAGCCGTCAGCAGCTTCTCGGCCAGCTCGGTGAGGGCGGTGGGATCGCCGGGATAGAACCGGCCCGCTACCGCCGCCTTCCGGGTGCTCACGCCTCGCAGGCTACTCGCTGTGATCAACCACCGCGTGCCGGTCGGGAGAGCACGGGCAGGGCGGTACGCCGGTCGTGTGGGCCGGGCGTGGAACGGTGGTCACGCAGCTGTACCGGGCGGCGTTTGGCGCCCCAGTCGCCGGCGGGACCGTCGTACCGGCCGGGGATCGGGGTGCCGCACTCGCGGCATGCTCCGGTGTCGGTGAGCTGGTAGTCGCGCAGGATGTACCAGTCGCGTACCACCACCGGCTTGGCGCAGCCGGGGCAGTACGTGGTCTGGCCGTCCGGGTCGTGCACGTTGCCGGTGTAGACGTACTTCAGGCCGGTGTCGAGCGCGATCTGCCGGCAGCGGGCCAGGGTGGCGGGCGGGGTACGCGGCACGTCCATCATCTTGAAGTCCGGATGGAACGCCGAGAAGTGCAGCGGTACGTCGGGCCCGAGGTGCTCGGCCAGCCACTCGCACTGCTCCGCGATCTCGGCCTCGGAGTCGTTGTGGCCGGGGATCACCAGCGTGGTGATCTCGAACCACACGTCCGTCTCGTGCTTCAAATACGAGAGCGTCTCCAGCACCACGCCCAGCTTGGAGAACGTGATCTTCTTGTAGAAATCCTCGGTGAACGCCTTCAGGTCGATGTTCGCGGCGTCCATGTGCTGGTAGAACTCCGCCCGGGGCGCCGGCTCCATGTAGCCCGCGCTCACCGCCACCGCCTTGATGCCACGGTCCCGGCAGGCGTCGGCGACGTCCATGGCGTACTCCATGAAGATCACCGGGTCGTTGTACGTGAACGCGATCGACCGGCAGCCCAGCTGCTCGGCGGCCTCGGCCAGCGCGTCCGGGGACGCCGAGGAGGTCAGGGTGTCGATCTCACGTGACTTCGAGATGTCCCAGTTCTGGCAGAACCGGCACGCCAGGTTGCAGCCCGCGGTGCCGAAGGACAGCACCGGCGTACCAGGAAGGAAGTGGTTGAGGGGTTTCTTCTCGATCGGGTCGACGCAGAACCCGGAGGACCGGCCGTAGGAGGCGAGCACGATCTGGTCGTCGAGCCGGCCGCGTACGAAACACAGGCCGCGCTGGCCCTCGCGGAGCTTGCAGGAGCGGGGGCACACGTCGCACTGGATCCGGCCGTCGTCCAGCGCGTGCCAGTGGCTGGTCGGCACGGTGTACGCGTCGTCGGCGCGCAGGTCGTTGGGGTCCGCCCGGGGCGGCTCGGCCGCAGCAGGCTTCGCCCGGGGTACGGTCTGGGGCTCGCCCGCACCGGGGTCCGCCCGGGGCTCGCTGGCGGTGGTCATCGCGATCTCCCCCTTCGCCGGTACGTATTCACGCTAGTCCGGACCCGGGTCGGGTGGCGACCGGGACGGGACCCCAGCATGCCGGAGATGCCCAGGTTTGCTGTCTGGATTGGCTGTGTGACCGAGTGTCATACTGGTCCCTTCGGTCTGCCGGAGCCTTCCGGGCGTACGGCACGGGGTGGCCGAAGCTCCACCACCCCCCGTGGAGGCTCCCATGCGGCTCAGGCTCTTCACCACGCCATCCCCGCGCGCCACGCCATCCCCGCGCGCCATCCCATCCCCGCGCGCCTCGGCGGCACCCGGTCAGGTCGGCCCAACACCCGGTCAGGTCGATCCAGCACCTGGTCAGGTCGACCCGGCACCCGGTCAGGTCGATCCGGGGGCGGCCGAGGAGTTTCTGCGGATCTACTACGCCGAATGCCCCGGCCCGGACTCGCTGTACACCCGGCTCCGCGAGGTCCGGGCGGAGATCGCCGGCACCGGCACGTACCGGCACACCGCCGAGGAGCTGGAGTACGGCGCGCGACTGGCCTGGCGGCACGCGTCCCGCTGCATCGGCCGGCTGTACTGGCGCAGCCTGCGGGTCCGGGACCGCCGGCAGATCCGCGACCCCGAGCTGATCGCCGCCGAGCACCTGCGGCAGTCCGGCAACGGCGGCCGGATCCGGCCCACCATCACCGTCTTCGCGCCGGACCGGCCCGAGCGGCGCGGCCCCCGGATCTGGAACGAGCAGCTGATCCGGTACGCCGGCTACCGGCAGCCCGGCGGTGCCGTGCTCGGGGACCCCCGGTACGCCGGCTTCACCGACACCGCACTGCGGCTCGGCTGGCAGCGGGCCGCCGACCCGGGCCGGTTCGACGTACTGCCGCTGCTGATCGACGACGGGGACGGGCAGCCGCGGCTGTTCGCGTTGCCAGGTGACGTCACGCACCAGGTGCCGCTGCGGCACCCGGAGCACGACTGGTTCGGTGAGCTGGGGCTGCGCTGGCACGCCGTACCGGCGATCTCGAACATGTGCCTGGAGATCGGCGGGGTCTGCTACCCGGCGGCGCCCTTCAACGGCTGGTACATGGGTACGGAGATCGGCGCCCGCAACCTCGCCGACACCGACCGCTACGACATGCTCCCCGAGGTCGCCGCGCGGCTCGGCTGTCCCGTCGGCGACGACCGTTCGCTCTGGCGTGACCGGGCCCTGGTGGAGCTGAACGTGGCGGTGCTGCACTCCTTCGACCGGGCCGGTGTCACCATCACCGACCACCACACCGAGTCCCGCCGGTTCATGACCCATCTGGAGCGGGAGCGGCGCTGCGGGCGCCCGGTGCCGGCCGACTGGAGCTGGATCGTGCCGCCGGTCTCCGGCGCCGCGACGCCGGTGTTCCACCGCTACTACCACCAGGCCGAACTCTCCCCCGGGTACGTCCACCACCCCGACGCCCAGGCCCGCGCCCAAGGCGGCCCCCATCCGCGGCCAGACCAGGCCCCGAACCCACGCCCGCAGCCGGACCCGGTCCCGCAGCAACGCCGGGGGTCGCGGCTCAACGGGAGGGCAAGGCCAGCGCTTTGAGGAAGATCTCGCCGATCTCGGAGGGGTCGGTGGCGACGAAGACAGCACCGCCGGTGGCCGCGGTGACGGTCTCCAGCTCGTGCTTGTCCACCTCGGGACCGATCCCGAGGATCACCACGTGCACCGGCTTCGCCGGGTCGGAGAGCTCACCGAGCCGGCGTACCAGCGCGTCGCGGGTGATCCCGGACGGGTCCTCGTTGACGCCGTCGGTCATTACCACCAGGGTGTTCGACAGCTCCGGGTCGTACTCGGCGGTCATCCGGGCGTACCCGGCGGCGACCGTGTCGTACAGTCCGGTGCCGCCGCCGGTCTTGGTGGCCGCCCCGCCGAGCGCCGCGGTGATCTTGGTACGGGTGGAGCTGAGCGGGCCGACCGGCACCAGCTCCCGGTAGTCCTTCTCGCCGTCGAGCCCGGTGGAGAAGACCCACAGCCCGAGCTGGGAGTCGTCGGTGAACAGCTTGAGTCCGCTGGCGGCGGCGCGGCGGGTCACCTCGAGCCGGCTCAGCCCGCCGGCGGTCGGCACCGGCTCGTCCATCGATCCCGAGACGTCGATCACGGCGAGCACCCGGGAGGCGAGGCTGACCTCCGTCCACCAGGTCAGTGCCGTCTCGACGGTCTCGGTGTCGACCGGGCGCGGCGGCCGTACCGACTCGGGGCTCAGTCCACCGTCGGTCGGGAAGCCCGCGCCGATCGCACCGTCGGGGGTACGGAACCCGCGGCGGGCCAGCACCGTACCGGTGTCCTTGCCGAGCAGCCAGCCGCGGAACTGCCGCGCCGCGTCGGTCTCCGCCGGGGATAGCCCGGCCAGGGTGGCGTACGGGTAGTCGAGCGCGGGCGCGGCGGGCTCCGGGTAGATCGCGGCGAGTGGCACCGCGGGCCGGGTCGCGTCGTAGGCCCGTACCGCGTACTCGGGGAGCAGCGCGGCACGGATCTGTCCGGGGGCGTCGGCGCCGCGTGGCAGTCTGCCGAACAGTTCGTCGACCGTGGTGGCGCGGGTCAGCGACAGCCCCCGGTACGTACCGAGCACCGCGGTTTCGGGGTCGGTGCCGGCGAGGTTCGCGGCCGACCTGGCCAGCTCACCGGTCGCCAGCAGCCCGGACAGCCCGGCCGCCGAGCGGCGCGGTTCGAGCACCGCCACCGGCAGTGGGGGCCGCGCCTTCATTCCGGCCATCACGTAGTCCCAGCCGATCCGGGTGCTGGGCCAGCCTTCCGCGCGGGCGTCCGGCTCCGGCAGCGCGAGCACCACCGGGCTGACCGCGATCGACGGCGGCTCGGCGCTGACCGCCTTCCGTTCCACCCCGCGTACCCGGGTGACCCAGGTCGCGGCGTCGGGGATCCACACCTGCGGCAGCTCGATGCCGCTGGGCTCGACGCCGGCCACGTCCAGCTGGTCGCGGTGCTGGGCGGCGATCGCCGCGGCGAGCCGGGCCGGGTCGGCTCCGGAGACCCGTACCGCCACGCAGCGACCGCTGGCCTCGGGGTCCGTACGGCTCCAGCGCTGGGCGGCCTCGCGTACCGCCGGGGTGATCTCGGGAGCGGCGGCGACGGTGAGGGTCAGGGTGTCACCGCAGCCGCGGCTGGTGCCGGCCCACACCAACAGGCCGGCGAGCATGGCGAACGCGGTGGCGCCGACAACGATCAGCCAGACGCGACCTGTCACCAGACCTTTTCTGGCGGGGTTGACACTGCCGGCCACGTGACCCCCTGCGTTCGGTTGCGCTCAGCGTACGAAGCTTCGCGCCCGATGCAAGGGGCCACGTGGGTAGGACTTACTTACGGGTACGGCGGCGGGGCGGCGTCAGCAGGTCCGCCACCCGTACCAGGGTGTGCGGCACCAGCCGGTAGTACGCCCAGACACCGCGCTTCTCCCGCTGCAGCAGACCAGCCTCGGACAGGATCCGCAGGTGGTGGCTGACCGTGGGCTGGCTGATGCCGAGCGGCTCGGTCAGCTCACAGACGCACGCCTCGGCGCGCGGGGAGGACTGCACCAGACTGAGCAGGCGCAGCCGGGTCGGGTCGGCAAGGGCCTTCAGAACATTGGCTAGCTTCTCTGCGTCGTTGCGGCTCACCGGCTCGCCGGCGAGTGGGGAACTGGGATTGCCGGCCGGGAGGCTCGTCGCCTCTGCCGGTGGGGAAAGGAGGGCTGTACTCACAGCTCGATCCTCCCAGCCCGCGCATCCATTCGCCCGAATATCAGCAGTTTCCAATGGATTTGCCCCTGGGCCTGGGCGGGGACTGTCGCGCAGGTCACTCCGCCAGAAGATCATCCGGGGTGTACGCGAAGCGATAGTCCAGCTTTGCCTCGGCGATCGGGCCGGCGGCGCCCCGGTCCGCGATCACCGCGACCGCGACCACGTCGGCGCCGGCCTCGCGTACCGCCTCGACCGCGGTGAGCGGGCTGTTGCCGGTGGTGGACGTGTCATCGACCACCAGCACCCGGCGGCCGGCGATGTCGGGGCCTTCGATCCGGCGCTGCATGCCGTGGGCCTTGGTCGCCTTGCGGGCCACGAACGCGTCCAGGGCACGCCCCCGGGCCGCTGCCGCATGCAGCATCGCGGCCGCCACCGGGTCGGCGCCCAGGGTGAGCCCGCCCACCGCGTCGTACTCCAGGTCGGCGGTCAGGTCGAGCATCACCCGCCCGATCAGTGGCGCGGCGGCGTGATGCAGTGTGGCGCGGCGCAGGTCGACGTACCAGTCGGCTTCCTGGCCGCTGGAGAGCGTGACCTTGCCGTGCACTACGGCCAGGTCCCTGATCAGGCTGAGCAGTTCATCGCGATCGGACACGGCGCCAGGGTAGCCGGCCGGTGGGTCAGTACCGCGTGGGTGTCCGGGGTGGGCTGAACCAGCGGTTGGACGAGCCGACCAGCAGCAACGACAGGATCACGATCGCCACCACCAGCAGCACCAGGTCGATCGCGATGGCGCCATACCAGAACGGCATGGCGTCGCCGATCGCCTCGTAGTCGGAGCTGTCACCGGTGAGGGTGATGGCCGACCAGCCACCGCAGGTCAGCTTCCAGCCGGCGAACAGCCCGCACAGCACGGCGAGAGTGATCCGGGCACCGTTGCTGCCGCGCAGCGAGAGGACGGCGCACACCGAGGCGCCGGCCGCGGCGATCAGGTTGGCTCCGGCGCCGATCAGGGTCCAACCCTTGCCGATGTTCTTGAGGTCCTCGGCCGCCGAGCTGTCCGCCCCGAGACTGGTCAGCTCGGAGATGAACAGGTGGGAGAGCACCGTACCGACGAAGGCGAGCGCGACCCCGACGAACGTCAGTCCGACCGCGGCGTTGACCGTGGCGGGGCGTGGGCCACGGTCGGCCGGCGCTCCACCGGGTGGCCCGTACGCCGGGGAGGCTGGCGCGCCCGAGATCGGCGGCGGCATCGGAGGCCCGGACATCGGGGGGCCGGACATGGGAGGCCCGGACATCGGGGGGCCGGACATCGGCGGTCCGGGCGGCGGCGGGAATCCGCTGATCGGCTGGCTGACGTCCGGCACCGGGCTCGGGTCGGACGCGAACGGCGAGGACGCCTGCTGGTCCTGGCCGTAGCCGGGCGGCGGTCCGTAGCCGGGTGCTCCGCCGGGCGGGGGGCCGTAGTTCGGCTGGCCGTATCCGGGGTCGTACGTCATGTCGTCAACTCTCTCGTGGGCTCCACCGGAGGCTCCGGCGGAATCAGGTGAGGGCCCCAGGCGTACACCGGGAGGCTCTGTGGGGTGGTGACGTACCGGTGGGACGGGCCGGTCAACAGCAGCGCGAAGATCGCCAGTGCCAACACCATCAGTACGAGATCCAGGGAGTACGCGGTGATCGCCAGGCCGTAGTGCGAGATCTCGGCGTCGCCGCCATACAGGTTGACCAGGCCGAGGCCGCCGCAGGTCAGTTTCCAGGTGGCGAACAGTGCGCACAGCGCGCAGAGCACGATCCGGGCGGCATTGGAGCCGCGCAGCGTGAAGGTCGCCGCCACCGCGGCGCCGAGGCCGGTGAGCAGGTTGCCGGCGGCGAGCACGATCGCCACGGTGGCCGCTCGCCGGGTCTGCGCGGCACCGCCCGGTGCGGCGGCGTCGATCCCGGACAGGAACAGCAGCAGGACCCCGGCGAACGCGATGCCGATCCCGACGAAGGTGAGCGCCACGGCGACGGTGACCTGAGGCGGGCGGACGGATGCCGGGGCCGGCTGCCCGGCGGCGAGGGGTGGGGCTGGCTGCCCGGCGGCGAGGGGTGGGGCTGGCTGCCCGGTGGCGCCGGGATCAAGCGTCATCTGGTGCGGTGTCCTTCCCACGGTCGCGGCTGATCCTGCCACGGACGTCGCGGGTGAGGCGGTTGACCAGACCGTGCGGCAGGTGTCGCATGCCCGCCACCATCAGCTTGTACCTGACGTCAGGAATGCTGACCAGCTTCCCCCGGCGCAGATCCCGCAGCCCCTCCCGTACCACGTCCTCGGCACGTAGCCACATTCTGTCCGGTATAGGCAAGGTGTTGATCCCGGCCCGCTGGTGGAACTCGGTACGGGTGTAGCCGGGGCACAGCGCCATCACCCGTACGCCGTGCTCCCGGCACGCGTACCCGACGGATTCGCTGAGGTTGATCACGTACGCCTTGGTGGCCGAGTACGACGCCCCGGGCTGTGCCGGCCCGAACCCGGAGACCGAGGACACGTTGATCACGTCGCCCTTGCCGCGTTCCAGCATCTGCGGCAGCACCGCGTGGGTCAGCCGCATCACCGCCCGTACGTTGAGCTGCAGCAGCCGCTCCTCCTCGGCGATGTCGTTCTGCGCGAACGACGAGTTGAGCCCGATGCCGGCGTTGTTCACCAGTACGTGCACCGGCCGTTCGGGATCGGACAGCCGCGCCTCGACCGCGCCGCGCCCCTCGTCGGTCGCCAGGTCGGCGGGCAGTGTCTCCACCTCGACGCCGTGCCGGCTCCGCAGTGCCTCGGCGCTCGCCGCCAACCGGGCCTCGTCGCGGGCGACCAGGACCAGGTCGTGGTGTTCCAGGGCGAGCCGGTCGGCGAACGCGGCGCCCAGGCCGGCGGTGGCGCCCGTGATCAGTGCGGTGGGCATCGGTCCTCCCAGGTCAGGGTGCGTACGGTGGGCGCTCCGGCGGCTCGCCGTCCGACGGCGTCTCGGGTGCCGGGGGTGCGGCCGGCGTCTCAGGTGCTGGGGGCGGCGCGGCCGGCGTCTCAGGTGCTGGGGGCGGCGCGGCTGGCGTCTCAGGTGCGGCCGGTGGCACGGGTGGGCTCGGTGGCGAGGGCGGCGTCTCAGGTGCGGCCGGCGGCGTGGGTGCGCTTGGGCGTGCGGGCGGGGTGCCGGTGCCGATGCCGGGGCCGAACTCGGTGGAGGCGGGCTCGGTGCCGAACTCAGCGGGCGGTTGCCACGCCGGCTCCGGCTTCGCGAAGTACGCGTTCGCCGCCGGCAACGCCAGCAGCACGATCACCGCGACCGACGCGAGCAGCATCAGCACCGAGAGCGCCGCGCCCACCAGGCTGGGTGCGAAGGCGACGCTGAGCAGGTTGCACACACCGCACAGTGCCAACAGGCCCGTACCCACCCAGCTCAGGATCCGGGCGGTACGGCTGCCGCGCAGCACCAGGAATCCGAGCACGCCCAGGCCCACCCCGAGCAGCGCCAGCAACCCGCTCAACCCGATGGCGACCGCTTTCATCGCCGGCACCAGCGCCTCGATCTGGTCGTCGGGAATCGGCTGGCCCGGGGACCGCGACTGCTCCAACTGGTCCCGCAGCACCGCGTCGCCGTCGATCGCCAGCGCGACGATGCTCACCAGCCCCCAGAGCACCACCAGGAACCCCAGTACGAACAGCACGATCGCGCCGGCGGTGACCGCGGCGGGCCGGCGTTTCGGGGCGGGCTCTCCCCCCGGTCCGGCCGGCGGCGCGGCTGGCCGCACGGCTGGCGGACCATCTGGCGGCACGGCTGGCGGCACGGCTGGCGGTCCGGCTGGCGGTACGGGTGGCACAGTCACCGGTGACCTCCACGACGATCGAGAACCTGCCACAACGTACCGCCGCCGCGGTACGTCGCGCAGGGCGGTCAGCTCTTGCGGCGCTGGGCGCGCTGCTTGACCCGCTGGCCGGCCCGGCGTACGGCGCCGTGCCAGTTCGGGGTCTCGTGGGAATCGTCGAAGGATCGGGCCACCACCACGTCGGTGGAGGAGTGGGCCAGGATCGACAGCACGATGGTGAGCGCCACCAGGGCGAAGATCTGCTCCCCGGCCGGGATCCCGGCGGCGAGTACCACCAGGACGTACACCACGGAGGCGAAGCCCTTCGGGCCGAACCACATCGCGGCGATCTGCTCGCGTACCGAGAGCTTGGAGCCGAGGAACGACAGCGCGAGCGCCACCGGGCGGGCGACCAGCAGCGCGAGCAGCGCGAACACCCAGCCGCGCCAGCCGACGCTGGTGAACAGCGACGGCATGATCAGGGCTCCGAAGACCAGCAGCGCGGCCAGCTTGAACAGCTCGGCGATCAGCTCGCCGAAGTGTTCGAACGACTCCCGCTGCCGCTTGCCGAAGGTCGCGACGGTGACCCCGGCGGCGAACGCGGCGATGAACAGGTTGCCGTGGGTGACGCTGCCCAGCCCGAGCACCACCAGCCCGATCGCCATCGCGTTCAACGGCTCGTACGCCGTCGACGCCTCGAAGAACCGGGTGCGCTCCAGCTTGATCGCCAGCCACGGCACCCCGACACCGATCACCAGCCCCAGCAGCAGCTCCCACGCGAGCGCGCCGAGGTGCAGGTCGGCGGAGCCGGCGGCGACCGCGAGGAAGACCATCACGAACGGCAGTGCCAGCCCGTCGTTGACCCCGGACTCCACGTTCAGCAGCTGCCGCAGCCGGCCGGGCACCTTCTTGTTGCCGACCAGCGCCGCGGCGAACACCGGGTCGGTGGGGGCCAGGATCGCGCCGATCAGCAGCGACTCCGGCCAGCCCAGCCCGACCACGTACCGGGCGAAGAGCGCGGTGAGTCCGAGGGTGAGCGGCAGCCCCCAGGCCAGGGCGCGTCCGGGCAGTTTCCAGGCGCTGCGCAGGTCCGCCCAGCCGACCCGCATCCCGTCGGAGAACAGCACCGCGAACAGCGCCAGCGTCGCCAGCTGCTCCACGATGTCGTGGTCGGCGTCGAGCTCGATCACCCCGAACCCGCCGGGCCCGAGGGCGAACCCGGCGACCAGGAACAGCGCGGCGGTGGACAGCACCGTACGGTGCGCCAGGCTCGACACCAGCACCGCGAGCAGCAGGACGGCGGCGAAGATCAGCAGCAGGATCACGGCGTCAACCTAGCCGGCGGCGGGGCGGGTGTCGGGGCGGCGGTAGAACTCCTCGGGCGGGGTCTCGCCGCGGACGTCGGCGAGCTGCTCGCGTACCGCCCGCATGATCACGTCGGTCACCTCACGCAGCAGCTCCGCGCTCTGCGGCTTCCCGCGGTACGGGCTCAGGTCCACGGGCGGCCCCGCCTGGTACGTCACCGTCTTGCGCGGGAACAGGCTGTATTTCTTGTTGTACTTGTCGACGGCGTACTGGGCGCCCCAGACCGCCACCGGGATCACCGGTACGTCGGTGGCCAGCGCGAGCCGGGCGACGCCGGTCTTGGCGGCCATCGGCCACCAGTCGGGGTCGCGGGTGACCGTACCCTCCGGGTAGATCGTCACCAGCTCACCGGCCTCGGTGGCGGCGACCGCGGCCTTCAGCGACTCGGCGGCGGTGGCCGCGCCCCGGTCCACCGGGATCTGCTTGCAGTCGGTGAGCAGCCTGCCCACGAAGAACGTCTTGAACACCCCGCTCTTGACCATGAAGCGGGGGATCCGGGCGGCGTTGCCGTACAGGTAGTTGACCGAGGTGCCGAAGTCGGCGTACGAGACGTGGTTCAGCGCCACGATCGCGCCGCCGCTGGCGGGAATGTTCTCCGCGCCCCGAAACTCCAACCGGAAGAGGCCCTTTACCGCCGGGTACAAGGTCAGCCTGACAAACCACAGCCACGCGTTCAGCTTCGGCCGTTTGCGGCCCTGCACAGCGCCCATCACTGCCTCGCTCTCGTCCGGCCCACCGGCGGGCGGCAAGCCCGGCGTACACGCTAGCAACGTGGTTACGACTTGGTGCACGGTAGGCGTCGAGGCGAGCCGAGGCCCATTCGCCGGTCCGGCAAGGCGGAGGTTTGTCCGGATACCGGTGTTGTATCCGGGC
>JBOGDE010000146.1:0-13819 GCA_050701695.1 Micromonosporaceae bacterium | reverse complement strand
GGCGCGGGGCGGGTCAGGCTTCGGGGAGGCGGGCGAAGGCGCGTACCGGGATCGAGCAGAGACCAGCCACGCGCAGCGGTACGGCCGTGAACCGGGCGCCGGTCGGCGGCAGCTGGTGCAGGCCGGTCAGGTGCTCCACCACCGGGATCCCGGCCGCCAGCAGCAGGGTGTGCGCCGGCCGCTCGCCGTCGGCGGTGTCGTCGAGGTTCACCGCGTCGATCCCGACCAGCGCCGCACCCCGCTCCACCAGCCAGGCGGCACCCGCCCGGGTCAGGAAGTGCGGCCGCTCGGCGTACGAGTCGGTGCCGAACCGGGCGTCGTCGCCGGTGTGCAGCAGCACCGCGGCACCTGCGACCTCCAGCGCGGCCAGCAGTCCGACGTCGATGCCGCGACTGTGGCCACCGCCGACGCGTACCACCACCGCCGGCAGGTCGGCGGTGCGCTCCAGCCCGATCGCACTCAGGTCGTCGCCGTCGGCGTACCGGTGGGACGGGGCGTCCAGGTAGGTGCCGGTGTTACCGAGCAGGGTCAGCTGGTCGATGGCGAACTCCGTACCCTCCGCGTAATGCTCCCGGGACGCCTCGCGGGTCAGGTACGGAGTGAGGGTCGGCCCCGGCAGCCCCGGATAGGTGACCATCCCCGGCCGGATCACATGGCTCAGCTCGACCAGCGCACCGCCCGTCGTCGGGATGGCGCGGGCCTGGTCCGACGGGCCGCCCCGGGTCCCCTTGTGCGGCTCGGCGAACACCTCGACGTTGGCCAGCTCCACCGAGCTGGTCATCAACAGCCCGAGCGAGGCCACGAACAGCGCCCCGATCCTCGCCTGGTCCACATCCGCGGACGGTACGTCCACCCGGAACCCGTGCACCGCCAGGTCACCGCCGTTGTCGAACCGGACCACCGCGTCGAACGAAGCTCGGTACTCGGTCATCGAAGCCTCCCGTCGCGACCTCCGGAAGTATCGCAACTGCGGAGTTGTCGGGCTGTGCTGGGCTGCCGATACCCCCGCAACTCCGCAGTTACCCAGCGGCTACCGGTGGGTGGCGAGGCGGGTGAGCTCGTCGAGGGTAGGGGTGGGGTCGTACGCGTGGTCGCACAGCCAGTCGACGGCGAGCAGGTGCCGGGCCACCCGGTACGGGTGGTAGAGGCGGGTGAGGCGCTCGCGGGTGTCGGCATCGGGACGGTAGCCGGCCAGTACGGCCGGCAGCCGGGCCTCGTCCCAGTGGGTCAGCACCACCAGGTCCCACAGCGGATCGCCGAGCCCGGCGTCACCGAAGTCGATCGCCCCCACCGGCCCATCCACCGCACCTCGGCCGTCCACCGCACCCCGCCCATCCACCGCACTCTGAACGTCCATCGCGGGCCGGCCGTCCACCGCACCCTGGCCGTCCGTCGCGGCCCGGCCGTCCAGCGCGGGCCGCAGGCGCCAGTGGATGGTGGAGGCGTCGCCGTGCAGCAGGTGGAGCGGCGGTGGTGGCGCTGCGCCGAAGGCATCCTCGACCACGGTGCGCAGCGTGTCGGCGATCGCTGGCGGGGGCAGGTGCCGGCGCAGCGCCTCCAGCGGCACGGTGGCGAACCAGCGGTTCCAGTCGGTCGCGCCGGCGAAGGGAGCGAGGCCGCTGATCGCCGAGTCGTGGAGGGTACGCAGTGCCGCCCCGACCGCCGTCCACCACCCGCTCGGGCTGGACGACAGCAGCGGCTCCCCGTCGATGAAGCGCATCACCAGCAGGCCAGGGCGATGCTCGATCACATCGGGCACCTCGATCGCGGTACGGGCGACCCGCAGCACCGCCGCCTCCCGGACGAGCCGCAGCACCGCCGCCTCCCGGACGAGCCGCAGCACCGCCGCCTCCCGGACGAGCCGCAGCACCGCCGCCTCCCGGGCGAGCCGACCCGGGTCGACGTCGGCCTTGACCACCACGCGGGTGCCGTTTGGATCACGGGTGGCGAGCACCACCCGCTCCTGGTGCGCCACGTACACCTCGCCGAGCCGCGGGGCGGCGCCCCACAGTTCGGCCAGCTGTCGGCGTACCTCCTCGGTCTCCACCCGGCGAGCGTAGAAGCCGCCAAGTGTGATCAGGCAATGGGCGCTGCGCCGCGCCATCGGACCGAAATCGCAGCGTCCATCACCCGATCAACTCCGGGGCCGGCCCGAGCCGGTCGGGCGGCCGGAACCGGCCAGGCGGCCCGAGCCGGTCAGGCGGCGGCGGGGGCGGGAGCCGGCACCGTGGCAGTGGCGTCGAGTGCGGCGCCGGGCGGCTGGGATTCGGCGGCGCGGAGGGCGGCGATCCGGCGTTCCCGGGCGGGGCCGGCGGCGTACTGCCAGCCGGCGACCAGCAGGCCGAGCACGAAGCAGCCGATCCACAGCACCGCGGGGCCGGCGTACTGCAGAGTGACGCCGGCGATCACGGGAGCGGCGAACGTGGCGATCGAGTAGCCGAAGGAGTGGACCCCCTGGTAGCGGCCCCGCATCGAGGCCGGCGCCAGGTCCGCGGTCAGCGAGGAGATCGACGGGCTCATCACCATCTCGCCGATGGTCCAGACGGCGACGGTCAGCGCGTACATCCAGAGGCTGTCGGCGAGGGCGACCAGACCGAAACCGGAGCCGATGATCACCGCGGCGACCGCCAGGGTGCGGCTGCGGTCCCGGTCACCGAGCAGCCGTGGGATGAACAGCTGCCCCAGCACGATCAGGATGCCGTTGACCGCGATCACCCGGCCGTAGGCGGAGGCGGACAGGTCGTCGGCGCGCATCGCGATCGGGAGCATGCTGACGGTCTCGACGATCATCCAGGTGAACAGCGTGCCGGCGACCAGGCCGAGGAAGACCCGGTCCCGCAGTACGTCGATCAGGCCGCCCTGCCGCGCGGCCGGGGCCGGCGAAACGGCAGCCGGCGAGACGGCAGCCGTAGCCGGGGCGGGGCGGGTGTCCGGCACCCCCAGCACCACCAGCGCGGCGAGCACCGTGGTCGCGGCGTCGAGGAAGAACAGCAGCCGGTAGTCCAGCCCGATCAGCACCCCGGCGAGCAGCGCCGATCCGGCGAAGCCGAGGTTGATCGCCCAGTACGTGAGGCTGAACGCCCGCAGCCGGTCCGCGTTCGGCACCACGTCGGCCATCATCGCCGCGCCGGCGGGGCGCGAGGCCTGGGTCAGCGCCCCCAGCAGGCCGGTGAGCAGCGCGATCGCCAGCGGGCTGGAGACGAACCCGAGCGCCACCGCGGCCCCGGCCGCCGACAGGTTGGCGGCCACCAGGGTCGGCTTGCGCCCCCACCGGTCGGCCAGCACGCCACCGACCAGTACGCCGAGCGCGGCGCCGCCCCCGTACAGGCCGACCACGAGGCCGGCGTACGTCGGCGAGAAGTCGCGTACCGCGACCAGGTAGACCGCCAGGTAGATGACGATGAAGCCACCGATCCGGTTGACCAGGGTGCTGGTCCAGAGGAACCAGAAGGTCCGCGGTAGCCCTCCGACGTTCGCGCCCCACCATCGCCGTACGCCCGCCACCGCAACCTCCACGAGTAAGGAGCATCTGTTCAGATGCCCCTTACTCACCCTAAGCCTGGCCGCTCCCCGCGGTCACCCGAGTTCCACCGTGTGCCGCGTCACGCCCACCGGGGCCGGCAACCGGTGCCCGACACGCCGACGCGTGTCACCAGCAGGTTGCCGGCCCAGGTGGGGCCACGCAAGTGGCTTAGTACGGGTGGGAGGTGTACGTACGGGAGAAGCTGCCTTCGTTGCCGAAGTAGATCGAGACCAGCTTGGCGGGGTCGGTGGCGAGCAGCCCGCGCTGCAGGTCGGAGCCGTCGTCGTGGTCGTCCCAGCCCCACGGCGCGTTGGCGGCGTTGTCCTTGCCGTTGTCGCCGCGGAACGTACCCCAGCTGGCGAACGTCGCCGGGTCGTTGCGGTGCGCCCACAGCCCGCCGGTGGCGAAGATGTTGGTCAGCCGGTACCGCACGAACCGGTCGTTGCCGCTGGTCGGGTACTCGGCGGTGCTGCTGTTCGGGTAGTAGACGACACCGTCACCGCCGGGGAAGTCGCTGCCGTTCCACGCCTTGCAGCCGTGTCCCTTCGCCTCCTGGAACGTGGTGGGGCGGTAGTAGCCGGCGTAGTACTGCATCCGCACACCGCCGTCGACGCTCTCCCGGCCACTGGTGTACGAGCTGCCACTCGGCACGTACGAGAAGAAGTCACGGTGGAACACCGTCACCATCGCCTCGAACTTCCCGTAGTACGTACCGTTGCGGCGCACCGTCAGCAGCACGCCTTCCATGTCGTTCTCGTGCGAGTCGGCCGAGGAGCAGAACGGGTAGTCGCACCAGTCCCGCGGGTGGTAGTAGCCGTACACGATGAACCAGTGGGTGCTGGTGGAGACCACCGAGTAGTAGACCCACCCGGTCAGCCGCGAGAGGCTGTCGTCCTGGCGCTCCCAGTTGTTGATCGTGTACCAGTCGCCGTCGTAGTTGACCCGGGTCAGGTAGTCCGCGTCGTAGTCGGTGGAGTCGGTGTCCTGGTAGTGCACCGGCGCCCAGCGCGCCGCCAGCTCCGCGTTCGTGGCCGCCATCGCCGGCCCCGGCGCGACCAGCGCGGTCGCCGCCGCCAATCCCAGCCCGACCGCGGCCGCTGCCACTAACCTGGTCCAGCTTCCCATCATGGCCTCCCTGGTACGGCGGCCGTACGACCGGCACGGCCGCGACTGAGTGCCATGACGCTAGCGGGATCGATGCACCGTGGTCGATGCTTCCCGACGTGTTGTCAGAAGCCCGACTCCCCCCGGTCGCCGGCGCGAGACCCACCGTTCCCACGCCGCCGACCGGGACCACCTCAGCGGTACGGGTTGTAGGTGTACGTCCGGGAGAAGCTGCCTTCGTTGCCGAAGTAGGTCGAGACCAGCTTCGCCGGGTCGGTGGCGAGCAGCCCGCGCGGCAGGTCGGACCCGTCGTTGTGGTCGTCCCAGCCCCACGGCGCGTGCGCGGCGTTGTTGGTGCCGTTGTCGCCCCGGAACGTGCCCCAGCTGGCGAAGGTCGCCGAGTGGTACCGGTGTGCCCACAGCCCGCTGGTGGCGAAGACGTTCGTGAGCCGGTAGCGGACGAACTGGTCGGTGCCGCTCGACGGCACCTCGGCGGTGCTGCTGCTCGGGTAGTAGACAACCCCGTCGCCGCCCGGGTTGTAGCCGGGGTACGCCCTGCAGCCGTGCCCCTTCGCCTCCTGGTACGTGGTGGGTCGCAGGTACCCGCCGTAGGACTGCATCCGCACCCTGCCGTCGATGTCCTCGCGCCCGTTGGTGTACGAGCTGCTACCCGGTGTGTACGAGTAGAAGTCGATGTGGGAGACCGTCACCATCGCCTCGAAGGTCCCGTACGCCGAGCCGTCCCGGCGGACCGTCAGCAGCACACCCTCCATGTCGTTCTCGTGCGCGAGGCCGGCGACGCGGCCCTCGCACCAGTCCCGCGGGTGGTAGAAGCCGTACCCGATGAACCAGTGGGTGCTGGTGGAGACCACCGAGTAGTACACCCAGGCGGTGAGCCGGCTGACACTGTCGTCCTGGGCCTCCCAGTTGTCCAGGGTGTTCCAGTCGCCGTCGAAGTCGATCCGCGTCAGGTAGTCCGCGTCGTAGTCGCTGGAGTCGGTGTCCTGGTAGTGCACCGGCGCCCACCGGTACGCCAGCTCCGCGGTCGTCACCGCCGACGCCGGCCCGGGTGCCACCAACCCGGTCACCACCGCCATCGCCAGCCCCGCCGCCGCCGCTGCCGCCACCCTCATCCAGCCACCCATGGCTCCTCCTTCGACACCGGCCGTTACGGCCGATCGGTGCCACGACGCTAGCCCCGGCCCCGCCCGGGATCGATAGCGTACGGAGGCTCGTCAGAGGCCGGTAAGGACCTCGCAAGGGGCTGGTAACAACTTCGGGGGAATGCCCCGCCGGGGGCCGAGATGCACCGGCCACCGGGTACGGCAGGATGACAGGCATGGTCGGAACACTGGTGCTGCTGCGGCACGGCGAGAGCGAGTGGAACGCGAAGAACCTGTTCACCGGCTGGGTGGACGTCGACCTCACCGCCAAGGGTGAGGACGAGGCGCGGCGCGGCGGCGAGCTGCTGGCCGAGCACTCGCTGCTGCCCGACGTGGTGCACACCTCGGTGCAGCGGCGCGCGATCCGTACCGCCGAGATCTCGCTGCACGCCTGCGACCGGCACTGGATCCCGGTGCGCCGGCACTGGCGGCTCAACGAGCGGCACTACGGCGCACTGCAGGGCAAGAACAAGAAAGAAACCTTGCAGCAGTACGGCGAAGAGCAGTTCATGACCTGGCGGCGCTCGTACGACACCCCGCCCCCGCCGCTGGCCGACGACGACGAGTTCTCCCAGGTCGGCGACCCCCGGTACGCCGCGCTCGCACCCGAGCTGATGCCGCGCGCGGAATGCCTCAAAGATGTGGTGGCGCGGTCCCTGCCGTACTGGTACGACCAGATCGTGCCGGATCTGCGGGCCGGACTGACGGTGCTGGTTGCTGCCCACGGCAACTCGCTGCGGGCGCTGGTGAAACACCTCGACCGGATCTCCGATAACGACATCGTGGGCCTCAACATCCCGACCGGCATGCCGCTGCGGTATGACCTCGACGAGTCGCTGCGCCCGGTCACACCCGGCGGCGCGTACCTCGACCCCGAGGCGGCGGTCGCCGCCGCCAAAGCGGTCGCTTCCCAGGGCCGGTGAGGAGGCACCGGCTCACCCGCCTCGCCGGGGCACTCGCGGTCACCGCGGTGTTCCTGGCGCCGCTGGCGCTGCTGGTGATCGGGTCGCTGCGTACCCCCGGACTGCCTCCGGCGGGTGGGCTGGATCTGGTGCCGCGGCAGCCCCGCCCCGGCAACTACGGCGTCGCGGCGCACCTGATCCCGTTCGCGGAGCAGCTGCTCAACTCGCTGGTGATCGTGGCGGTGGCGGTGCCGGTCACGGTGCTGGTGGCGTCCTGGGCGGGGTACGCGATCGTCACCGCCGGCGCCCGGCTGCGGTGGCTGCTGATCGGGGTGTCGGTCGGCGTGCTGATGGTGCCGGCCAGTGCGCTGTGGGTGCCCCGGGTGGTGCTGCTGGAGTCGGTCGGGCTCACCGGCCACCCGGCTGCGGTGGCGCTGCCGGCGCTGATGGCGACCTCGCCGTTCTACGTGCTGCTGATGGCCTTGGCGTACGCCCGGGTGCCGCGTTCCCTGTACGAGGCCGCCGCGGTGGAGGGGTTGTCGCCGTTCACCACCTGGTGGCGGGTGGCGTGGCCGTTGGGGCGGCCCGCCTCGTTCGCCGTGGGGGTGCTGACCTTCGTGTTCTACTGGTCGGACTTCACCGGCCCGCTGGTGCTGCTGCCGAGCGAACGGGACTGGCCGCTCTCGCTCGGGCTGCGCGCCCTGGCCGAGCTGGAGCCGGCGGTGTTCCCGCTGTTCCTGGCCGGTGCGGTGCTGGCCACGATGCCGGCGGCACTGGCGTTCGCGGTGGCACAACGGTCCCTGTTCCGCAAGACGCTCGGAGTGTGAACGTTGCTCAGACTGCTGCTTCCCCTGGTGCTGGTCGCCACGCTGGCGGCGTGCGGGGGCTCCGAGGCGGGTACCGACGGCATCCGGCTGCAGGTCTCCGGCGAGCCGGAGGAGACCGCGGTGTACCAGGCGATGGTGAACGCGTACACGAAGAAATATCCGGATCGGAAGGTCGAGCTGGTACGGGTCGCCTCCAAGGGCGACCACCTGGCGCGGCTGTCCAGCGCGTTCGCCGCCGGCAACCCGCCCGACACGTTCCTGATCAACTTCCGGGAGTACGCCCAGTTCGTCGCCCGGGGAGCGCTGCGGCCGGTCGAGCCGGGGCTGAAGCTGGACCTCGACGCCTACTTCCCGCAGCCGGTGGAGGCGTTCACCTACCGGGGCGCCCTGCAGTGCATGCCGCAGAACATCTCCTCGCTGGTCGTCTACTACAACCCGGCGGTGTTCAAGCGGCGCGGCGTGCCGGTGCCGGCCGCCGGCTGGGGTTGGAAGGAGTTCGCCGAGACCGCGCGCCGGCTGGCCGGCGGCGGGGTGCACGGGTTGGGCGTGGAGCCGAAGCTGATCCGGCTGGCGCCGTTCGTCTGGGCCAACGGCGGCGAGATCGTCGACGATCCGGCCAAGCCGACCCGGCTCACCCTGGACACCCCGGCCGCCCGGGGCGCGATCGAGTTCCTCGCCGGCCTGATCCGCGACCCCGCGGTGGTGCCGGACCTGACCGCGCAGAAGGCGCAGGACCTGGAGACCCGGTTCGCCGCCGGCACCCTCGGTATGTACCTCGGCTCGCGGCGGGACACCCCGAAGTTCCGGGAGGTGTCGGGGCTGGACTTCGCGGTCGCGCCGCTGCCGGCCGGCAAGCGACAGGCGACACTGCTGCACTCCGACGCGTACTGCCTGGCGCGCGGCTCGGCGCACACAGAGGAGGCGCTGGACTTCATCCGGTACGCCGTCGGCGAGCAGGGACAGCGGCTCACCGCACTGAGTGGGCGTACCGTGCCGTCGCTGAAGGCGGTGGCGGACTCGCCGGTGTTCCTCGCCCCGGGCAAGCCGCCGGCGGGCTCGCAGCAGGCGTTCCTGGACACGGTGCCGGTGATCCGGCGTACCCCCGTGCTGCCGACCTGGCCCGAGATCGAGGACGTCGCCGACGAGGAGCTGACGCAGCTGTTCTACGCGCCGACGTTCGATCCGGATGCCGCCCTGGCCGAGCTGGACCGGCGTACCCGGCCGTTGTTCCGATGAGCATCCAGGTACGCGGCGCCCGCAGGACGTTCCGGCCGCACCGGGGCGAGCGGGTGCACGCGCTGGACGGGGTCGACCTGGAGGTGGCCGACGGCGAGCTGCTGGTCGTGGTCGGCCCGTCCGGCTCCGGCAAGAGCACCCTGCTGCGGGCCGTCGCCGGGCTGGAACGGCTCGACGCCGGTACGGTCTGCGTCGCCGGGCGGGACGTCACCCGGCTGCCGCCGGGGCGCCGCGACGTGGCGCTGGTGTTCCAGGACTACGCGCTCTTCCCGCACCTCAACGTCGCCGAGAACATCGGCTTCGGCGAGCGGGCGCGGGGGGCCTCTCGTGCGGTGGTGGCCGCGAAGGTGCGCGACGCCGCCGAATCGCTCGGGCTCGCCAAGCTGCTGCGCCGCTACCCCCGGGAGCTCTCCGGCGGGGAACGCCAGCGGGTGGCGCTGGCCCGGGTGCTGGTACGGGAACCCGCCGCGTTCCTGCTCGACGAGCCACTCGCCAACCTCGACGCCGACCTGCGGCTGCGTACCCGGGCCGAGCTGCGTACGGTGCAGCGCCGGCTCGGCGCCGCCACCCTGTACGTCACCCACGACCAGCACGAGGCGCTGGCGCTCGGGGACCGGGTCGCGGTGATCCACTCCGGCCGGGTGGAGCAGATCGGCACCCCCGCCGAGGTGTACGCCCGCCCCGCCACCGGCTACGTCGCCCGGCTGCTCGGCACCCTCCCGATGAACCTGCTTGCCGCCTCCCTGGTCGGCAGCGGCCCGGCGGGGGGCGTTCTCGGGGTACGGCCGGAGCGGATGCGGCTGCTCGCCACCGACGCACCGGCGTCCCGGCTGCTCGGTGAGGTGGTCGCCGTCGAGCCCGGCGGCGAGGAGTCGGTGACCCACGTGGCCTGCGACGACACCCGCGTCCTGGTACGGGTGCCGGCCACCACCGCGCCCACACTCGGCGACCGGGTCGGGATCGGCTGGGACGACGCCGACACCCACTGGTTCGCCTCCGCCGACGGGCCACGCCTCGACCCCTCCGCCTACGGGCCGCGCCTCGACCCGGCGGCCACCGGCGGGCCACCCGATGCGCGGGCCGGAGCCGCCGGATGAGACGAGTGTGGCTGGCGCTGCCGTACCTGGCGGGGGTGGCGCTGCTGGTGGCGCTGCCGTTCGGGGCGGCGGTCTACCTCGGCTTCACCGAGTACTACGGGTTCGACATCCCCCGCTTCACCGGCACCGACAACCTGAGCCGGCTGGCCGACGACGAGCTGTTCTGGCTGTCGCTGCGCAACGCCGGGATCGTGGCGGCGATCGCCGTACCGCTGCGGCTGGTGCTGGCCACGGGGTGCGCGTTGCTGCTGCACACCCGGGACTGGGGCAACGGGCTGGGGCGTACCGCGGTGTACCTGCCCGCGGTGGTGCCGGACGCGGCCTGGGCGCTGCTGTGGCTGTGGCTGCTCAACCCGCTGTACGGCCCGCTGCCGTGGGCCGGCTGGTTCACCGACCCGAACGCGGCCCGGCTCGGGCTGGCCCTGGTGCTGGCGTTCCAGGTGGGCGAGGCGTTCGTGGTGGCGCTGGCCGCTCGGGCCGCCGTACCGCATCGGCTCTACGAGGCGGCGTCGGTCGAGGGGGCCGGCGCCTGGCACACCTTCCGCCGGGTGACGCTGCCGCTGATGGCGCCGATCCTGGGGCTGTTGGCGTTCCGGGACGTGCTGCTGGTGCTGCAGACGACGTTCGTACCGGCGCTGCTGATCACCGACGGCGACCCGCACTACGCCACCCTGGTCTCCCCGCTGTACGTCTACCGCCGCGCCTTCCTGTACGGCGAGCTGGGCTACGCCAGCCTGCTCTCGCTGGTGCTACTGGTCCTGGCCGCGGCCGCCGTCGCCCTCCAGCTCCTCCTACTCCGCCGCATCCGCCTCACCTGACGCGCGCGGCGGCCCGCGCGCGTGCCCTGGCCCACGCGGCGGGTCAGCGGGAAGGGGAGGCCGATGGGGAGGCCGACGGGGCGGGGGTGGCGGGGACGATGGTGACGTCGAGGGTGACGCGGCCGTCGCAGTCGGCTTCGCGGATGTTGACCAGGCCGGTGTCGGCATCGCGTACCACGAAGATCTCCGCTTCGAAGCCTTCGTTGTCGGTGTTGGCGACCTGCCAGCCGAGGCCGGTGAAGTGTCGCTGCACCTTCGTGGTCGCGTCGCCCACGGTGGCGTCGAGCTGCAGGGTGGCGGTGACCTGCGGGGCGTCGACGCGTACCCCGGTCACGGTGCCGAGTTTGGTCAGCTCCAGCTCGCCGGGCACGCGCGCCAGCGACGCCGAGGCCACCGGCTGGATCGCTCCACACTCCGGCTTGAAGCCGTCGCCGCCGCACGCCGGCAGCACCAGCACCGCCAGCAGCACCCCGACCATCGCTCCACGCACGACAAGCACCCTATGCCGACCGGTATGGGACGTCGCCAACCCCGCCGTACACGCAGGGTTAGAGCCTGTCCTCACCCGAGTTCCCGGTGGCGGAGGGTGGCCGGCGTGCGATGATGCCGCCGTGCGTACGCCGAGGCTGCTGGTGCTGGTGCTGACGGCGGTGGCCCTCGCCGGCTGCGGCCCTTCGGGCCCGCCGTCCGCGACCACCTCCCCGAGCCGCGCGACACCGGCCGGCTCGGCGGCGCCCGACGAACGCCAGGGCGCGCCGCTGCGGGCGTTCCCCACCTGTGGCCCGGCGCCGACCGCGGGGCCGGCAACGGCGCGGGACGCGGTGAAAGGGCTGGTACTGCCGCCCGGCACGGTGATCACCGGCTCGACCGCGCAGGGCAAAACCCTGAACATTTCCGGGTACGTCGCGCTCACCCCGGTCCGGATCCGGCAGTTCTACGAGAAACGTACCGAGCTGAAATTCTTCACGATCGAGGACGAGGTCTTCGAGGCCGAGGTGTTCTTCCAGCAGCCCGACGGCAAGCGGGCGTACGTCAAGGCGAAGCCGGCGTGCCGTACCGCCAGCCGGCTGGTGATCGTGATCGCTCCGGGCGCTTCGCCCGGATAAGTCCGTCGCCGGGTACTCCGACCGTGGCTGCCCCGTAACGCGGGATCGACTTGCGCCGATTTCCGGCTAGCGACCCGCCTTACCGGGCGGTCGTGCGTGCGCGCCAACCCCGGAACGCGGCGCCAGAAACCAGGGAGCACCAGATGGTACGTCGTACCCGAAGTCGGGCGGTGACGGTCGCCGCCGTCACCACGCTCGTACTCGGAGGTTTGGGGGGTGCCGCGATCGCCGCGACCCCCGCGGGGGGCACGATTTCACCGACCGCACCGGAAGCCACCTGGCAGGGAGCCACATACGCCGCCTCGGCGATCGTGGACCCGGCCGCGTGTGTCGGCGGGGTCACCTGTGACGAGTACGCCCTCACCGTCGACGTACCCGCGTCGTACTGGGACGACAAGGTGGGTGGCGCCGAGGTCAGCATCGCGTGGGGCGATGCCAGCAACGACTTCGACCTGTACGTCTACAACGACGCCGGGGACGAGGTGGCCTCCTCCGCCGCCGGCAGCACCACCAGCGAGCGGGTGCTGATCCCCAGCGCCAGCGGGACGTACACCGTGGTCGTGGTGCCGTGGCTGATCGTCAACTCCTCGTACGAGGGTGTGGCGCGGTTCGTCAGCCAGGCGGCGCCGGACCCGACCGACCCCGGCACCCAGCACGGCGGCCCGGCCGCGTACCACGGCTACCAGACCGATGGCAGCCAGCCCGCCGACCTGCCGCAGTCGACCAAGGCGAAGGTGAAGAAGAAGGCGTACCCGATGTTCCGGTTCACCGACATCGGGCGGGAGGCGGCCGAGCCGACCATCGGCGTCGACACCAACGGCGAAGCGTTCTACACCGCCGCCACCTTCGACGGGCCGGCCGGTCTGGCACGTACCGAGATCTGGAAGTCCACCGACGGCAACAACACCTGGTCGGAGACCACGCCGATCCTGCCTGTGGTGGGAGAGGTCCCGCCGACCACGCTGGACCCGTACATCTGGGTGCACCCGGGCCGCAACCGGGTCTTCTCCATCGACCTGTACGTGGGCTGCTCCTACCTGTCGTACTCCGACGACAAGGGTCAGAGCTGGAGCACCAACCCGCTGGCCTGTGGTGACTTCGTCAACGACCACCAGACGCTGTTCTCGGGTCCGGCCCCGGCCGGGCTGCCGACGCTGGACCCGGACTTCCCGGAGGCGCTGTACTACTGCTTCAACCGGGTCGCCGACTCCTCCTGCGGCCGCAGCCTCGACGGCGGCAAGACCTTCATCAAGACCGGTCTCCCGGCGTACGAGGGTGTGGACGCCGACGGCGGGCTGTGCGGTGGTCTGCACGGCCACGGCCAGGTCGACACCGAGGGCCGGGTGCTGCTGCCGAAGGGCCACTGCGGCAAGGCCATGCTGGCGATCTCCGACAATGGCGGCACCACCTGGAGCCGGGTGCAGGTCTCCCAGATCACCCCGTACGGCCACGAGGGCTCCGTCGCCTCGGACCAGGCCGGCAACCTGTACTACACCTTCCTCGACAACCGCGACCAGCTGCCGTACCTGACGGTGTCGCGGGACCACGGCGCCACCTGGAGCAACCCGATCATGGTGGCACCGCCGGGGGTCAAGGAGACGCAGTTCGCGCACGTGGTGGCCGGTGAGGAAGGCCGGATCGCGATCAGCTTCGTCGGCAACCGTTCCGGTGACGACTCCGATCCGACCCGACCGTGGGACCACTACGTGACCATCACCGAGAACGCCCTGGCGACCCAGCCGCTGTGGGTGTCGAACATCAGCAACGCGCAGGGCGACCCGGTACACCGCGGCGCCTGTGAGAGTCGCTGCGGCAACATGTTCGACTTCCTCGACGTGATCCTGTCGCCGGTCGACGGCTCGGTGTGGGCCACCGCGGTGGACACCTGCACCGAGGCCAAGAACGGCTGCCCGAGCACGCCGTCGGCGGGGCCGGATGACGGCCGGGGTATCGCGGTCAGCCAGATCGCCGGCCCGACGCTGTACGCCGCCCCACCCAAGAAACGCAGATAGGTCCCAGGGGCCCCGGCGGCATGTGCCGCCG
>JBOGDE010000145.1:0-13871 GCA_050701695.1 Micromonosporaceae bacterium | reverse complement strand
ACGTACCCAGAGCGGTGGAGGGGATGGTGAGCGCGGAACGGGCGGCAAGAACCCGGCTCAACGCCTGCGGCGGGGTGAGCCGCTGGAACAGCCCGGTGCAGATCGCGCTGAACGGCCCGTAGATCAGACCACCGGCCGCGAACCCCACCAGCCCAGGGCCGACCGCGTCGGTCAGCCCGAGCGGCAGCAGGGCGGCGCCCCAGCCAATCACGATGCCGGCCACCACCAGCCAGGGGGTACGGTGCCGGAGCAGTCCGGCACCCATCCCGCCCAGGGTCGCCCCGATCCCGAACACCGTCCAGTACAGACCCAGCAGGCCGGGCGAGCCGTGCAGCTCATGGGCGATGTGGACCGGAAGCGCCACCTCGACCGGCCCGTAGAGGAAGAAGAACGCGCAGGTCACCGCGAGCAACCCGAGCAGCCGGGGCTGGTCGCGGATGGTGCGCCAGCCGCCGACCGCCTGGCTGTTCGGGGCGGGGGCCGGGGCCGCCCCAGACCCCTGGCGGGACGCTGCCCAGCAGCTCCACGCCAGTACGGCGAAGCTGGCCGCGTCGGCGCCGATCACCCAGCCCGGACCGACCAACGCGGTCAGGCCACCGGCCAAGGCCGGGCCGACCACCACCGCCGCCTGCGAGAACGTCGACAGCAGCGCGTTGCCGGTCACCCGGTCCTCATCCGGGAGCAGCTCCGCGACCAGCGTGTACGCCCCGGCGTTCCCCCACGCGTGCAACAGCGACGAGACCGCGAGCAACGCCACGTATCCGACCGGGCTCAGCAGCCCCGTCACGGCCAGGACCGCGACCAGGCCCAGCGCCACCGCCCGCAGCGCCGCGTCCACCGCGACCAGCTGCGCGCCGCGGAACCGGCGTACGAAACGGGCGAGCAGGGCCGCGCCGACCGGGGCCGGCAGCGCGTACGCCGCCACCGCCAACCCGGTCCAGACGCCGGCCTGGTCGGGCGGCGCGATCTGCAGCGCCAGCCAGGCCACCGCCACCATGCTCATGCCGTCGCCGAGGGCGGAGACCAACAGGCTGGGCAGGAGCCGGCGCAACACCGGCTGCGTCATCACCCGGGCGACCGAGCCGATCCAGGACCGGGTGCCGGTTCGTGTGTCGTTCATGCCGCCGAGCCTGCCGGGGGTGCGACCGTCTGGGCATCCGTGCCGACCACGGAACCAACCACCGAAACCCGCTGTTCCGAACGCTGGGCCGGGCGAAAGTAATCCTGGTTTCCAGCGACTCCACAGCGAGCGAGGGTTGGTCATCGTTGTGCCGATCATCCGCGCGGGCCAGGAAGCGCCTCCCTACCTGATTCAGTTGACCGCTGCCGATCCTGTGTCTGGGTAGGCGGACGTTGCCCGCCTCACCTACCTGCCTCCGTCAGCTGAGATTGGAGACAGCATCGTCATGGTCGCTGGGACGACGATGGCCCGCGTACGCGCCGCGGACATTTCGATGATCGATTGAGGCGACCCGATCACCTTTCCTGCGACGTACACACGCAGGCTGTGCTGCCATCCTGCGGCGTCGGATGAACCACCGGAGACCCACGCGACCCAGCTCCGCGCCCTCTTACCGGAAGGAACCACCGCCTGACGGCCCGTTGGGCCGACATGTGACCGCGGTGAGAGCGATCCGAGAGTGCCCGGCTGTAGGTTGCCGTCACCACGGGAGGAGCAACCTCATGCGTACGAAGATGATCGCGGCGGTGATCGCCGGCGCGGCAGTGGCGGGCGTGCTCGCGGCCACTCCGGCGGCGTCGGCGGCGACAGTTGTGGACGAGTACTCCTACACCGCGGGCGAGATCCCCCGCCGCGTCACGCTGCTCCGCGAGGGCAACGACCTGATCGGCGAGGCCCTGGTCAGAGACAGGGCCGGGGCGCCGAACTACGACGTGTCGGTGTCGCGCGTGCAACTGCAGTGGTACAGCTACTCCAGCCAAAGGTGGATCACTCTCTATGAGGAGGGCGACTACGACGGCTGGAGGCCCGAGTGGGACCACGCGGTCACGCCTTGGAGCACCGGCTCCACCGGCAAGTGGCGGGTGATCGCGCTGTTCAAGTGGCGGCGCTACGGATCCACCGCCACCCCCTCCCAACAGTGGATGGTCACCGACGGCTACTGGGTCTGATCTCCGCGCGCTCGGGTCAACCCTCGGGTTGCAGCGCCAGCAGATAGCGGCGGGCGAAAGCGCGGATCTCGTCGTCGGTGTCGAGTGCCGCGCGGCTCTGCGGGGTGAGCAGCAGGGACAGTCCGATGCGGGCGGCGAGTTCGGCGGCGATGTCGATGTCGGGTTGGTCGGGGCGGGCCGCTCGGAACTGGTCGGCGAAGAACTCGGTGACCGCGGCGAGCAGCGGACCGCCCCTGGTGGTGAGGAACGGCACGACCAGGTCGGCGTCGGTGACCAGGACACGGGTGACCAGCGGGTCGGTACGCATTCCCCGCAGCGATCGGGTGAAGCCTTCCACAAGTCGATCCGCCTGGCGGTCGAGGCCGGCCACCGCGGCGGCGATGTCGGCGAAGAACCGCCTGGCCCAGGCGATCGAGGCCGCCACCACCAGGTCGTCCTTGGTGGCGAAGCGCCGGTAGACGGTGGCCCGGTGCAGGCCCGCACGGCGAGCCACGTCGGCGATGCTCACCCGGCGGAATCCGAAGTCGGTGAACTCGGCCAGGGCGGCGTCGATGATCTGCCCGGTGGTCGGGTCGTGCTCGTCGGTGGTCGAGAGCAGCTCGGCCAGCATCGTGGGCTCCTTCCTCGTCAGCGCTCGGGTACGGCCCGCAGTTCGCGCAGCACGTCCTGCTTGGCCTGCCGGGCACGGGGGGTGATCCGGTACCGCTCGGGCAGCCACCGCCAGACGGCACGTACGGTGGCGGCCAGGGCGGCGAAGCGGATGCGGTCGGCGCGGTTGAAGCGTAGACCGACGTGTTCGCGGCAGACCGGCGGAATGGTCGCGGCGGCGAGCAGGCGCGTGTGGGAGCCGACCAACGGGCCGAGCAGCCGCCACACCAGCGTGGGCATCCGCGGCGGCTTGTACGTCATGGGGTGGACGTATGCGTCGACGAGGAACGCGGCCACCGGCGTGTTCTCCATCTGCTCGGCGGTCAATCGCGCCCAGTAGTCCTCGAACTCCGGCCAGGTGAGCGGCATGGCCCGGTCGCTGACGCCGTAGCTGCGATACCAGACCTTGCAGTCGTCGTAGTAGGCGGCCTTCTCGGTGTCGCTGAGCCGGTGGTCGAACAGGTCCAGCACCGTGATCGCGGTGTAGGTGAACACGGCGTGGGCGGCGAAGTACAGCTCGGGGCTCAGCGCGTGGTACCTGTCGCCGTGTGCGTCGACTCCCTTGATGTTCACGTGGTACTCCCGGACACGCTCGGCCATCCGGGGGTCGAAAACCCCCTGCTGGATCTGCGGGATCGACCGCATGATGCGGTCCCACGGCTCCTGGAATGCGACGGAGTGCTGCTCGATCCCCGCGGACACGCCCGGAAGCATGTTCTGCAGCAACGACGTCCCGGGCGCCATCAGGTAGATCCGCCAGTCCCCCGCACTCTTCCACAGCGGCGAGTCCGGCCCGAGCCGGGTCGGCTCGGGGGTCGGCGACGACGCCGCTGTCACGTGTACGGACATCGAGGACCACCTCACGATTGTGCGACCTTGCGACATAAAGTTATATTAGTCGCTCTGTCGCTGCGTTGTCGAGGGGAACCCCGGGCGCCCCGGACAGCGCGGCCGGCACGAACGGAAGGGATCAACGTGACCGCTACGACGACGCATCTGGCGCAGCCGTACGAGCTGCCGTGCGGGGTCACACTGGCGAACCGGCTGGCCAAGCCCGCACTGAGCGAGAACCTCGCCCGCGCCGACCACAACCCCTCCGACGGGTTGATCCGCCTGTATCGCCGCTGGGCGGCGTCGGGCGCGGCCCTGCTGATCAGCGGCAACATCATGATCGACCGATCCGCGCTGGGCGAGGCCCGCAATGTCGTGATCGACGACAGCGCGGACCACGCTCGACTGGCCGCCTGGGCCGGTGCCGCCACCGCCGGCGACGCGCAGTTCTGGGCGCAGCTCAACCACCCGGGCCGCCAGGTGCCGCGGCTACTCGGCTGGAACGCGGTGGCGCCGTCGGCGGTGCCGGTCGCCGGGCAGCGGGCGGTGTTCGCGACACCGCGGGCGCTCACCGAAACCGAGATCGCCGACATCGTCGCGCGGTTCGCCTCCGCGGCACGGGCCGCACTGGACGCCGGATTCACCGGGATCGAGATCCACGCCGCGCACGGGTATCTGATCAGCCAGTTCCTCTCCCCGTTGACGAACCTGCGTACCGACAGCTGGGGCGGCTCCCCCGGGAACCGCCGCCGGTTCCTGCTCGAGGTGGTGCGCGCGGTGCGGGCCGAGATCGGGGCCGGGGTGCCGCTGGCGGTCAAGCTGAACTCCGCCGACTTCCAGCGCGGCGGGTTCGCCGAGGACGAGTCGCTGGCCGTGGTCGCCGCCCTCACGGCAGCGGGTATCGACCTGCTGGAGATCTCCGGCGGCACGTACGAGTCGGCCGCCATGATGGGCGTCGGCGGCCCGCCGAAGCAGGCCAGCACCCGCGCCCGCGAGGCGTACTTCCTCGACTACGCCGAGCGGGTCCGCGCCTCCACCACGCTTCCACTGATGCTCACTGGCGGCTTCCGTACCGCGTCCGGCATGTCCGGGGCGATCGCGACCGGTGCGGTCGACATCGTCGGAATCGGCCGCCCGGTGGTCGTCGAACCGGAGCTTCCCGGACACCTGCTGGACGGCACCGCGACGGTGAGCACCGTACGACCCCGCCGCCTCGGTGTCGACAGCCTGGACGGCATGACCGAGCTTGCCTGGTACGGGCAGCAGCTCGCCAGAATCGCGGCCGGCAAGCAGCCCGACCCGCGGCAGCATCCGCTGGCCACCCTCGCCAGGTATCTGTTCGCGACCGGCCTCGACACCGTACGTGGCCCGCTGCGCTGGACGGTGCGACGATGACGACACCTCAACCCGGACCGCCGACCTCGGCGCACCACTACCTCGAGGGAGCAGACCAGTGAGTTTCGACTACGACGTACTCGTCATCGGCTCCGGGTTCGGCGGCAGCGTCACCGCGTTGCGGCTGACCGAGAAGGGCTACCGCGTCGGGGTGCTCGAATCCGGGCGGCGCTGGGACGCCGGGGACCTGCCGCGGTCGAACTGGAACCTCCGCAAGTCACTCTGGATGCCCCGGCTCGGGCTGACCGGTACCCAGCGGATCTCGTTGCTGGGCAAGGTGACGCTGTTCTCCGGCGCCGGAGTCGGCGGCGGCTCCCTGATCTACGGCAACACGCTCTACGAGCCGCTGCCGGAGTTCTACACCGACCCCTCGTGGGCGCACCTCACCGACTGGCGCGACGAGCTGGCGCCGTACTACGACCAGGCCAAGCGGATGCTCGGGGTGACCACCAACCCTCACCTGGGACCGGCCGACGAGGTGCTGCGCGAGGTGGCGAAGGAGCTCGGCGTCGCCGACACGTTCCACCCGACCGAGGTCGGGGTGTTCTTCGGTGAGCCCGGCAAGACCGTGCCCGACCCATACTTCGGCGGCGCCGGACCGCGGCGCACCGGATGCATCGGCTGCGCGCGATGCATGACCGGCTGCCCGTACAACGCGAAGAACACCACCACGACCAACTACCTGTACCTGGCCGAACAGGCCGGGGCCACAGTGCATCCGATGACCACCGTGGTCGATGTCCACCCGGTTCCGGGTGGGGGCTACGCGGTGGCCACCCAGCGCTCGGGAGGGTTGCTGCGCAAGGCGAAACGCGAGTACACCGCCGAGCAGGTGGTGTTCGCCGCGGCCGCGCGCGGCACCCAGCAACTGCTGCACCAGCTGCGTGACACCGGCCGGCTCCCGCACCTGTCCCGGCGGCTGGGAGAGCTGTCCCGGTCCAACTCCGAGGCGATCCTGGTGTCCACCAGCCGCACCCGCACCGACTTCTCGCAAGGGGTGGCGATCTCCTCCTCGATCTACCCGGCGCCGGACACGCACATCGAGGTGTGTACGTACGGCAAGGGCCAGAACATGCTGTTTCCGCAGCGTGCGCCGATGGTCGACGGCGGGCGGGCGCGGTGGCTCCGGTTCCTGCTGCTGGTGCTGCGCCACCCACTGGTGTATCTGCGTACCCTGTCCTCGCACCGGGCGTCCGAACGGTCGGTGATCCTGCTGGTGATGCAGGCGCTGGACAACTCGCTGACCTCGTACCGCAGACGCGGGCGGCTGCTCACCCGGCAGGGCACCGGCGAGCCGAACCCGACCTGGATTCCGGTGGGGCACCAGGCGAACCGGCGCTACGCCGCCAGGATCGGCGGCGATCCACTCGGGTTATATTTCGACGTGTTCAACATCCCGTCCACCGCGCACTACATCGGCGGCGCCCCGATGGGCGACAACGCCGAGCAGGGCGTGATCGACCCGTACCACCGGGTGCACAGCCACCCCGGGCTGCACATCATCGACGGCACCGCCGTGTCGGCGAACCTCGGCGTGAACCCGTCGCTGACCATCACCGCCATGTCCGAGCGGGCGCTGGCGTTCTGGCCCAACAAGGGCGAGCCCGACCCGCGCCCGGCACCCGGCCAGCCGTATCGCCGCATCCCCCCGGTGCCGCCGCGCAGCCCCGCCGTGCCGGAGTCCGCGCCCGGCGCACTGCGACTCATCAGCACGTAACTCACGCCATCAGCCCCCAGGCCGACTCCACACGGAAGGCCCGCTCATGACGTACGAGGAGACCTACCGCCGATCCATCGAGCAGCCGGAGCGGTTCTGGGCCGACGCCGCCGCCGAGATCGACTGGGTACGGCCCCCCGAGCAGGTGCTGGACGCCTCGAACCCGCCGATGTACCGGTGGTTCACCGGCGGGCGCCTCAACACCTGCCACAACGCGCTGGACCGGCACGTCGAGGGCGGCCGCGCCGAGCAGGCCGCGTTGATCTACGACTCGCCGGTCACCGGCACCAAGACCACGTACACCTATCGCGAGCTGCGGGATCGGGTCGCCAGCTTCGCGGGCGCGCTGGCCGCGCAGGGCGTCGAGGCCGGTGACCGGGTGATCATCTATCTGCCGATGATCCCCGAGGCGGCCATCGCGATGCTCGCCTGCGCCCGGATCGGCGCCATCCACTCGGTCGTCTTCGGCGGGTTCGCCGCCAACGAGCTGGCCACCCGCATCGACGACGCCCGGCCCAAGGTGGTGGTGTCCGCGTCCTGCGGTCTGGAGCCCGGCCGGACCGTTGCCTACAAGCCACTGCTGGACGCCGCGATCGACCTCGCAAGGCACCAGCCGCAGCGCTGCATCATCGTGCAGCGCCCGGAGCTGGCCGCCGAGCTCGGGCCGCGCGACATCACCTGGGAGCAGGCGGTTGACGGCGTCGCTCCGGCAGACTGCGTGCCGGTCGAGGCCACCGACCCGCTGTACATCCTCTACACCTCCGGCACCACCGGGCAGCCGAAAGGCATCGTCCGCGACAACGGCGGCCACGCGGTCGCGCTGAAGTGGTCCATGCGCGCCGTATACGGCGTCGAGCCGGGCGAGGTGTTCTGGGCGGCCTCCGACGTCGGCTGGGTGGTCGGCCACTCCTACATCGTCTACGCCCCGCTGCTGCACGGCTGCACCACCGTGCTCTACGAAGGCAAGCCCGTCGGCACCCCCGACCCCGGCGCGTTCTGGCGGGTGATCGCCGAGCACGGGGTCAGCACCATGTTCACCGCGCCGACCGCGTTCCGCGCCATCCGCCAGCAGGACCACGACGGGCAGCACATCGCCCGCTACGACCTGTCGAGGTTCCGCGCACTGTTCCTGGCCGGCGAACGCTGCGACCCGGAGACGCTGCGCTGGGCGCAGGACCAGCTGCGCGTCCCGGTGATCGACCACTGGTGGCAGACCGAGACCGGTTGGGCGATCGCCGCCAACTGCCTCGGCATCGAGCAGCTGCCCGTCGTACCGGGCTCCCCCACCCGTCCCGCGCCCGGCTGGGACCTGCGCGTCCTCGACGACACCGGGCACGAGGCGCCGGCGGGCCGGACCGGTGCTCTCGTCGTCAAGCTCCCCATGCCGCCGGGCGCCACACCCACCCTGTGGAACGCCGACGAGCGGTTCCGCCAGACCTACCTGGATGAGTTCCCCGGCTACTACCAGACCGCCGACGCCGGATATCTCGACGAGAACGGCTACGTGTTCGTGATGGCCCGAACCGACGACATCATCAACGTCGCCGGCCACCGGCTGTCCACAGGCGCCATCGAGGAGGTCCTTGCCGCCCACCCCGACGTCGCCGAATGCGCCGTCTTCGGGGTCGCCGACCGGCTCAAGGGTCAGCTGCCCGCCGGGCTGCTCGTACTCAAGGCCGGGGTGGACCGCCCGCACTCGGGCATCGTCGCCGAGGCCGTACAGCTGGTCCGCGACCGGATCGGCGCCGTTGCGGCGTTCAAGACCGCAACCGTCGTGGCCCGGCTGCCCAAGACCCGCTCCGGGAAGATCCTGCGCGGCACCATGCGCAGGATCGCCGACGGCGACCCGTTCACCACCCCGGCCACGATCGACGACCCCGCCATCCTGGACGAGATCAGCGACGCACTCCGCCAACTCGGCTACGCCCAGCAAACCACTCCGTAGGCTGCCCGATGACCACCATCGACACCGGGCCCGTGGCCGCCCGGTAGCGCAGCCACACCACACCCGCCACCGACACCCCCAGCGCGATGGTGAGCAGGGCGGACAGCAGCAGGGTGGGACGGCCGCCGACCGCGCTCACCAGTGGTCCGCCCAGCAACGTACCCAGAGCGGTGGAGGGGATGGTGAGCGCGGAACGGGCGGCAAGAACCCGGCTCAACGCCTGCGGCGGGGTGAGCCGCTGGAACAGCCCGGTGCAGATCGCGCTGAACGGCCCGTAGATCAGGCCCCCAGCCGCGAACCCCAGCGACGAGACCGCGAGCAACACCACGTACCCGATCGGGCTCAGCAGCCCCGTCACGGCCAGGACCGACCGACCGGTCAATGTGGCGCCGCGTCCCTGTCAGCGGTCGCCAGCGGGTCACTGATCGGCGAGTTCTTCTGGATGGCGTGGGCTAGCTCGGCGAGGACGGCGGCGCTGCGTTCGAGCAGGTCGGCGTCGACGGTGAGTTGTTCGTCGGCGTAGCGCTCGAGGAGCTCCGCGGACGCCTATTGGACGGGCCGGTAGATGTCCATGACCTGTTTGCGGCCGTGCGGGGTGAGCGCGACGTGGATCTTGCGGCGGTCGTCGGGGTGCCGGATCCGGTGCACGTAGCCCTTCTTCTCGAGCCGATCGATTACCGCCTCCGCCAACGGTGCCTCTCCGATGCAGGGCGGATGGGCCACGTCCCCACGGAAGGAAGGACCGAAGATGACGATCCCTCAGAGGATGCACGACGTGACCGACGAGCGCAGCAGTGCCGACCGAACCAGCGTCAAGATCGGCACGGCCTGCGTGATCATCGGCAGCCTCACGGTGTTCGCAGCTCGCGCCACCCACGGTGATCTACCGACTGACACCGGCGCCAACACGCTGAGCTACGTGGCTTCGTACCCCATCTACCACATCGTCCACCTGGTCGCGAACCTGGGCGTGCTCATCTGGGCGGTGGGCCTGTACGCCCTGTCCAGCTCGTTCAAGCAGCCAGTGGCACAGGCGATCGGCCGGATCGCGACGGCAGCCGCGATCATCGGAGCCGCCGTCTACATCGTCGACTTCTCCATCGACGGCTACGCCCTGGCGAGCCTGGCCGACAGATGGCAGGACGCCTCCCAGGCCGAGCGCGCGGACCTGGCGTTCGGCTCAGAACTGGTGGAGACCGCTCTCGGTGGCATCTCGCTGGGCTCGCTGCTCATCCTGTGGGGCGTCGTCCCCACGCTCGACGGTGTGGCGCTTGCCAGGGAAGGCTACTCGCGCTGGCTGTCCGGCACGGGTGTGATCATCGGCGTGGCCATGTTCAGCACGGCGGTGGCGCAGTTCGTCGTCTCGGTCCAGCAGACCGGCGAGACCGCGCTGGGACTCGCGGTCTACGCAATCATCCCGCTCGCCGCACTGCTGTGGTCCGCGTTCCTCGGCATCGCGATATGGCAGCGAACTCGCGTCGGCATCACGGTGGCGGTGGCCGCCGGGCGGTGTTGATGATCGGGTCGGTTTCGTCGTCGAACTCGCCGATGAGCTGCTCAAGAACGTCTTCGAGTGCGACCAGGCCCGTGGTGGTCCCGTTGTCGCTGACGAGGGCGACCTGGGCGCGGTGCTCTCGCATCGCGCGTACGGCCGCCAACAAGGTGCGGTCGGCCTGCAACGTCAGCGTCGGGGTCATCAGGTCCGCGGCGGTGGCGGGTCGGCCGGCGGTGGTGGCGCGGACGGCTTCGCGTACGTGGACGATGCCGGCGATGCGGTCGGCCTCGCGTACCGCGAGACGGGAGCGGCCGGCCAGGCGGCTGACCCGTTCGATGTCCGGGGCGGAGGCATGGGCATCGACGGCGACGATCTGCTCGGCGGGGGTCATCACGGTGGAGATGGTTCTGTGCTGCAGAGCGAGCGCCGCGGTGAGCAGCCGGTGGTCATGGGCGGGCAGCAGGCCGTGCTCGCGCGACTCCTGGAGCAGCATCCGCAACTCGTCGGGGCCGTGCGCCTGTGCGAGTTCGTTCTGAGGGGTGATCCTGACCGCGCGCAGGCAGGCGTTGGCCAGCCCGTTGAGGACCGCCAGGGCGGGCCGGGATATCCGGGCGAACGCCCGGAACGGTACGGCGAGCAGCAGCGCGGAGCGTTCGGGGTGGCTGATCGCCCACGACTTGGGTGCCATCTCCCCGATCACCATGTGCAGGAACACCACTACCGACAGGGCGAGCAGGAATGCGACGACGTACGCGGCCCCATCCGGCAGTCCGACCGCTTCGAACAGCGGCTCCAGCAGGTCGGCCAGGGCGGGTTTGGCCAGCGCGCCGAGGCCCAGCGAGCACAGCGTGATGCCCAGCTGCGCGCCGGCCAGCATCAGCGACAGTTCGTGGCTGCCGGCCAGCGCGGCCCGGGCGGCGCGCGAGCCCGTGGCCGCTGCCTGCTCCAGGCGGTGGCGCCTGGAGGCTACGAGGGCGAATTCGGCGGCGACGAAGAACCCGTTCAGCACGAGCAGCGCGACCGAGACCGCAATCGCCCAGAAGGTGCTCACCGCCGCGGGCCCTCCTCCGGTATGACCGCGATCCGGATGGTGTGCGGCACGTGGCGACTCACCGACACGACCGTCAGCCGGGCCCGCACGGGCCGCGACGTCTCGTCGACGGTGGGCCCGGGCTCCGTCTCGACCTCCACCACGTCGCCGGGGACGGGGATGCGCCCGAGCCGTTGCAGAATCAGACCCGAGGCCGTGTCGTACACATCCGCCTCGGGCAGCGCGACGCCGGTGGCGTCGGCGATCTCGTCCAACCGCCACCGTGCCGGCACCAACCACGCCCCGCCGGGCTGTTCGTCGGCGGTGTCCTGCGGCCGGTCGTCCTCGTCGCGGATGTCCCCGACGAGTTCCTCGGCGATGTCCTCCAGGGTGACCACTCCGGCGAAGCCGCCGTACTCGTCGACCACCACCGCCAGCTGCCGGTGCTCGGCGCGCAACCGCTCCAACACCGCCGGCAGCCGTACCGATGCCGGCACCCGCAACGGTGGTACGAGGATCGCCGAGACCCGCGTGGTTGCGCGCTGCCGCGGGGGTACGTCCCGCACTTCCGCCAGCGACACCACCCCGACGATGTCGTCGATGTCCTCGCCCGTCACGGGGAACCGGGAATGCCCCCGGTCGAGCAGCTCCACCACCTGTACGGCCGACGCGTCCGCCGGCACCGTCACCACGTCGACGCGGGGAATCATCACCTCCTCCGCGGTGCGGGCCCGAAAGTCCAGCCCGTGATCCAGTAGCTGGGAGGTTTCCGCGTCGAGGTATCCGCCCGCGCGGGACTCGGCGAAGATTCGCTCCAGGTCCTCCGGGGTCGCGCCGTGCGGCAGCTCCTCGACAGGTTCGATGCCCACCGCGCGTAGCAGCCGGTTCGCCGCCGCGTCGAAGATCCGGATCACCGGACCGGCCACCAGGAGGTAGATCAGCGTGGAGCGGCTCAGCCCGCGCGCCAGGGCCTGCGGTCTGACGATCGCCAGGTTCTTCGGCGCAAGCTCCCCGAGCACCATCTGCACCACCGTGGCGACCAGCAACGCGACTCCGACCGCGATCGACAGGCTCACCTCGTGCGGCATCCCCGTCAACCCCAGCAGCTCGGCCAACCCCACGCCGAGGTACGGCTCGGCGACGTAACCGGCCAGCAACGCCGTGACGGTGATCCCCAACTGCGCGCCGGACAGCATGAACGACAGCCGCTCGGTAACCCGTAACGCCCGCCCCGCGGCCGCGTCGCCGCCCTCTGCCAGGCGCCGCAGCCGGCTTCGGTCCACCGCGACGTACGCGAACTCCTGCATGACGAAATAGGCGGTCGCCACGGTCAGCGCCACGATCAGGGCAACCCCAGCCAGGATCAACACCGGCCACTCACACCCTCGAGGTGGACGCCGCGCACCGTGCCGGAACTAGAAAAGTGGCGCAACCGGACAGCCGGGCCGCCACCCGGCCCGGACTTACACCCCATGGCGCGCACACGATCAACATTACCCAGAATCGACCCACCGATGCGGCTCGGCGCCTTCATCCGCACAGCCCGGGCTCAGCGGTCCCATGCTCGTTAGGTCGACGGTCCGGCGAGGCTGTCTGCGACGGCGGCGGCTATGGGAAGTCCGGTGATGTCCTCCAACCACGCCCATTGGCCGTTCGGGTTGATCTCAAGAAAGATCCACTGCCCGCTGGGTACGACGACGAAGTCCAGCGCGGCGAAGCGTAGGTCGAGCCGCCGCATCAGGACGCGCACTGCATTGCGGATCGGATCAGGGGTATCGACCGGCGTCTGGTGGAGGGCGTCGTAGTCGACTCGCCAGTCGATCTCCGTGGCGTCGGTTGTGGCGTCGATCCGGACCGCGAAGTACCGGTCGTTGACGACGGTCAGGCGCACATCGCACACCTTCGGGAGCCACTCCTGAAACAGGTGCGCGGTGTCGCTGACGGGGATCTCCGTGGGATGTACCAGGTGTGAACGGGTCGCCGGGGCCGATGGCCCCGGAGAGCCGCTTGTGTACGGTCGCCCCCACGTCGTCGGCGAACTCCTTGGCCTGCTGGGGATCGTTGGTGATCAGGGTGCGGGGAATGGTCAGCCCGCACGCGGCGGCACCGCGTAGTTGAACGGCCTTGTACTCGGCGCGGCCGATGGCGGCGGGATGGTTCATCCAGCGGGGAAGCGCTGAGATGACGCCGCCGAATCCTTGTCGTGCCTCGCGCGCCGCCCACCACTGCCACTGCTCTGGTACGTCATCAGGTATCCGGAACGCGGTGGGTCGGCGGTAGTACACGCAGCCCACGTCGCGGAGTCGTACCTCGGCCGTCGTGTTGCCGTGTCGGTCATGGAGGCGGATCGTGCCGTCGAGGCCGGTCTGATCCAGACGGGCGGCAAGTGAGATGCGTTGCGGGAAGTCGCCCGGGTTGGCGCGGAAGACCGGGGTGCCGCGTCGCTCCAGCTCACCGATCACGCGATCGGCGGTGGGGTCGGCGGTGTCGGTCATTACGAGTACCACCGGCTGGCTGTCTGACATCGCTACTCCTCGACGTAGCTCGTGTGGTCGTGTCCCGCGTCAAGTAGTTGGCAGGATTTCGGTGGCTTGAAATGTCGGGGTGGTGGGGTCGGCCAGGCCCAGGTGCACCTCCTGTGGCCGGTTCCAGGCGATGGCCTCGTGCGGCCTGACGGTGT
>JBOGDE010000144.1:0-14000 GCA_050701695.1 Micromonosporaceae bacterium | reverse complement strand
ACGCGGCAGTCGGTGACGGCGGGGCAGCCGGTGACGACGCGGCGGGCGGCGATGGCGGGGCAGCCCGTGACGGCGCGGCGGGCGGTGACGGTGCGGCGGTGCCGACGGGGTACTTCGACACCGCTGATGACGCGGAGCGGCTGGTCAGCCGGCCGGCCGACCCGACCGACAACGCCACCCCGTCCGGGCTGACCTCGCTGGCGATGGCGCTGACCAGCTACGCGGCGTTGGCCGGATCGGTACGGCACCGGGAGGCGGCCGCCGCGGCGTTGTCGGGGGTGGGGCCACTGGTGGCGCGGCATGCCCGGTTCACCGGTTGGGCGTGCGCGGCGGGCGAGGCGCAGCTGGCCGGGCCACTGGAGATCGCGATCGCCGTACCGGAGGGGGTGGACGCGGCACCGCTGGCGTATCCGGCGTGGCGTACCGGTTCGCCAGGTGCGGTGGTGGTGGTGGGGGAGCCGGACCGGCCTGGGGTGCCGCTGCTGGCGGATCGCGCCGCGGTGCGGGGCCGGCCGACGGCGTACGTGTGCCGGGATTTCACGTGCGATCTTCCGGTGGTGGAGCCCGCTGACCTGGTACGACAGATCGGACTGCCGGACCACCCGTGATCATCTGTCGGTTCTGGGCGTCTGAGCGTATCCACAGCGATACGATCGGTCACCCCCGCTGTATGGAGATGACCACAAATGGCCGGAATTGCTGGGTTTTTTGGGAGCACGCAGTCCGTACTCGATGAACTGGGAAATGGCCTCGCCGCCAGGGGTCCCGACACCGCGACCTGGCACGAGGGCAGAGTGGGGCTCGCGGTACGCGCCGCCCTGCCGATGATCCACAGCTGCGACGGGCTGCGCGCCGTCGTGGAAGGTGTCACCGAGATCTCCCGGTTGCTCACCGGGTACGTCGCCGATGGCGCCACCGCCCTGGTACGGGGCGGAGAACCGTACGCGATCGCGGTCGCCGACCCGGACCGCGACGCGCTGGTGCTGGCCCGCAGTGGTGACGGGCCCGCGCTCTACTACGCCGTGCTCGACGCCACCGGCTCGGTCGCCGCCGGCGGCGTGAACCCGACCTACCCGGCGTTCACCGTGCTGGCCGCGGCCGAGCCGGGTGCGCTGATCGCCGCCGGTGTGGCGGCGGTGCCCGATGCCGAGGTGATCGGCGAGTTCGTCGACACCGGGCGGTGCGACGAGACCGAAGCGACCTTCTTCGCCGGGATCCGGCGGGTGCTGCCGGGTCAGGTCGTCGAGATCACCCGGCGCGGTGTCCAGGTGACGGCGGTGCCGGCGGGCGTACCGGCGCCGTCGTTGTCGCTGCCGTTGGCGGTACAGGAGGCGGTCCGGCACGGCCGGCTCGGGGTACGGCTCGGTGGCGCGGCCGACGACCGCGGGCTGCTCGCCGCCGTACTGGCCCACCCGCTGGCGGGCCGGCCGGTGCCGGCGTACCAGCCGGTGCTCGCCGATGCCGCGGGCCACCTCGATCCCGGTCAGACAGACCTCGACTCCAGTGGGACGCAGCCGCCGGAGCTGGCGCCGGGCAGCGTACGCCGGGAGTTGGTGCCGGTCCGGGCGGACCTCGTGGGCCAGGAGCTGCCGAGCTTCCTGGCCGATCTCGGCGAGCCGGTGCCGGACGTGGCCAGCTACCTGCTGTGGTGCTGCGCCCGCGCCAGCATGGGCGACACCGACACCCTGCTCGACCCCGGCGGCGGTACGCCGGGAGGGCACCGGCCACGGGTGGCGGACCGGATCGCGGCGCACCTCGGGGTCGGCGTACGGTTCCCGCTCGGTGACGCGGGGACCAGCCGGGCCGAGGCGACGCTCACCGCGGAGCTGCTCGACCGGATCAAGGACCGGGTGTACGGCGCCTTCCTGACCGCCGAGTTCGCCTCCCGGCCGTGGGTGGACGCCAGCGAGGCGCTGGGCCGGTTCGACCGGTTCGCCGGTGGTGAGGCCGCCGCCGACCCGGGCTGGTTCTGGCGGCTCTACCTGGTCGAACAGTGGCTGCGCCGGGTGGTCGACGTGGTGCCCGGGAGCGCGCCCGTGCCGCCTCGGGAGCGTTTCGCCCCGCACCCCGGCAAGAAGCTGGCGATCGGTGTCGACGGCCAGCGATGGGTACGGTTCCCGGTGCGTACCGACGTGTTCGGTCCCGGCGATTCGGTGCCGAAGAAGGTCGCCGGGTACGTCACCGAACTGGTCGCCGAGGCGAGGGCGCATCCCCGGCTGCGGGACGTCTTCGGCAAGCCCTGGTACGTGGTGACCGCGGAGAAGGTGGTCGCGGTGGCGCAGAGCCGGTCGTACCTGTTGTGGGAGATCCGGCCGGGACGCTGGGCCCGGATGCTGGCCCGGCTGGCCTCGCCCCGCGCGTACGGGGCGGGGTCGCGCAGCGCGTGGATCATGGAGCTGGCGGTACGCGAAGTAGGGCGGATGCGGATGCTGTTCGCCACCCTGGCGGCGCTGCTGGGGCGGCCGTTCCGGCGCGGCGAGGCGTGGTTCGAGCGGGTGGCCGGGGCGCGGGTGGCGGCGATCGACGGCCCGGCGGACCACTCGATGTATCCGGCCAACCTGTCGGCGACACTGGGTGCCGCGAACCCCGACGAGGTCGCGGCCCAGATCGCCGAGGCACTGCGGCGGGCGCTGCCGGCCGATGCCGCCGGCAACCTGCGCGGCTGCGCGGTGCTGGACGCCAGAGACTCCGCCTGCCGGGTACGTGGTCTGCACGGTGACCGGCCGGAGGAGTTCTGGATTGCCGCGTTCGCCGACAATCCACTGGGACAGGGCGGGGAGCGTACCCCGGTGGCGGTCGTGGTGGACGCCGCCGCGGTCCGCCGCAAGCGCACCAAGGCTCGTCCGAAGCCGCGGCGCGCGCCGGCCCCGACCCGGTAGTCGACGCCACCGCTGCCCCGGCGCACAGGTGCCGGGGCAGCGGTCCGCATGGCTCCGGCTCCGCTCCTAAATTCGTACTCGTCGATGCTTGCTCAAGCGTGTAATGCTGTAAGCATCGTTGAGAACGTGGCCCGGTGACGGGTGTGGACCTGGAGGAAAGCATGCGTGGACGACGCGGACCCGGCCCTTGGGCGGCCGGCCCGGGCTGGGGTGGGCGCAGCGGTGGTTGGCAGCAGGCCGATCTGCCGCCCGCCGAGGACGCGGCCGGCTGGCTCATCGGCCGGCTGCCCGAAGGTTGGTACGTGGAGACCCCGACCGTGAGCGTGGACCGCGACGAGCTGCTGGTGGTCGGCCGGCTGCCGGAGCCGGAGGTGGCCGAGGACGCCGGCCTCACCGAGCGGGCGGGCGCCGAGCAGGGCCGGATCGCCCGGTTCCGCGAGGAGACCCGCAAGCATCGGATGGAGATCGCCTCGCACGCCGAGCACCGGTTCCGTCGCCGGGTGAGCTGGGGTGCGGAGTGTGGCGCCACCCGGGAGCTGTTCACCACTCAGTCGGTGCCGGTGATGACCCGGTTGCGCCAGCCGGAGCGGCAGGTGCTCGACACCCTGGTCGACGCGGGCGTGGCGCGGTCCCGCTCGGACGCACTGGCCTGGTGCGTACGGCTGGTCAACGAGCACGCCGAGAGCTGGCTGGAGCAGCTGCGCGACGCGATGGAGTCGGTGGACATACTCCGCAAGCAGGGCCCCGAGGTCCAGTAACGCGCGGCACGGAGTGCGCACGGGTGGTGCGCACTCCGCGCCGTGCCGCGTGGCCGCGTCCGATCGGGATTACTGGTGGGTTGCAAGATGCTGCGCTGAATTGTTGTCGCGTGCGTGAAAATCGCGGGAACCGCGCACCGGATTGCGACTTCTTTCCGCTTGTGCACTTGTTCACAAGCGACCGAGGTGCTCTTGCCGGCTGTCCGGTTTACGCTGAGGCAACCCCGGTCGCCCCGAGGCGTTCTCGTGCAGTCACGAACCTGGTCGAGAAACGTCCACCGCGGCGTCCAGCCGGCCAGTTGCGGCCTCTTCTTGCCGGCTACCCCCGGGGAATGCGCATACAGACACCGGTCCGCCAGACCGGTCGGCGTCGACCTCGAGGAGATACGCGATGAGTGCTCCGGCAACCGTCCCCGGACTGGACGCAGCCCCCACCAGGCACCCCCGGCTGCGCGCTTGGGTACGTGAGGTCGCCGAGCTGACCACCCCCGACCAGGTCGTCTGGTGCGACGGCGGCGACGAGGAGTGGACCCGGCTCACCGACCAGCTGGTCGAGGCCGGCAGCCTGGTGCGGCTCAACGACGAGAAGAAGCCGAACTCGTTCTGGGCGCGCACGGACCCGAGTGACGTCGCCCGGGTCGAGGAACGTACCTACATCTGCTCGGTCGACGAGGCCGACGCGGGGCCGACCAACAACTGGATGGCGCCCGCCGAGATGAAGAAGACGATGACGGAGCTGTACCGCGGCTGTATGCGCGGTCGCACCATGTACGTCATCCCGTTCTGCATGGGACCGCTGACCGCCGAGTCCCCGATGTTCGGCGTGGAGATCACCGACTCCGCGTACGTCGTGGCGAGCATGAAGATCATGACCCGGATGGGCACCCACGTCCTGGAGAAGATGGGTACGGACGCCGAGTTCGTGCCGGCGCTGCACTCGATCGGGGCGCCGCTGGAGCCGGGCCAGGACGACGTGGCGTGGCCGTGCAGTGAGACCAAGTACATCTCGCACTTCCCGGAGACCCGGGAGATCTGGTCGTACGGGTCCGGGTACGGCGGCAACTCGCTGCTCGGCAAGAAGTGCTACTCGTTGCGGATCGCCAGCGTGATGGGGCGTGACGAGGGCTGGATGGCCGAGCACATGCTGATCCTCAAGCTCACGTCGCCGGAAGAGAAGGTCTACTACGTCGCGGCGGCGTTCCCGTCGGCGTGTGGCAAGACCAACCTCGCGATGCTGGAGCCCACCATCGAGGGCTGGAAGGTGGAGACGCTCGGCGACGACATCGCCTGGATGCGTTTCGGTGACGACGGCCGGCTGTACGCGGTCAACCCGGAGTACGGCCTGTTCGGCGTCGCGCCCGGCACCGACTACAAGACCAACCCGAACGCGATGCGCACCATCGCGCAGGGCAATTCGCTGTTCACCAACGTGGCGCTCACCGACGACGGCGACATCTGGTGGGAGGGGATGGGCGAGCCGCCCGCGCACCTCACCGACTGGAAGGGCCGCGACTGGACCCCGGATTCCGACGAGGTCTCCAGCCACCCCAACAGCCGGTTCTGCACCCCGATCACGCAGTGCCCGATCCTCGCCGACGAGTACGAGGACCCGAACGGCGTACCGATCTCGGCGATCCTGTTCGGTGGCCGGCGCAAGACCACGGTGCCGCTGGTGACCGAGGCCCGGGACTGGACGCACGGCGTCTACATGGGCGCGACGCTGTCGTCGGAGACCACCGCCGCCGCCGTCGGCCAGGTCGGTGTGGTACGCCGCGACCCGATGGCGATGCTGCCGTTCATCGGCTACCACGGCGCCGACTACTTCCGGCACTGGCTGGAGATGGGCAAAGGCGCCGAGGGCGGTGCCGACAAGCTGCCCAAGGTCTTCTACGTCAACTGGTTCCGCCGAGGCGAGGACGGTCGCTTCCTGTGGCCCGGCTTCGGTGAGAACTCCCGCGTCCTGAAGTGGGTCATCGAGCGGATCGAGGGCAAGGTCGAGGCGATCGACACCCCGATCGGCCGCGTACCGACGGCGGAAGGGCTGGACACCTCGGGGCTGGACATGACCGAGGAGGACATCGCCGAGGTGCTCAAGGTGGACGCCGACGAGTGGAAGGCCGAGATCCCGCAGGTGCAGGAGTGGTTCGACAAGTTCGGCGAGAAACTGCCGAGTGTCCTGTGGGCCGAGCTGGACACGCTGAAGGCCCGACTGGGCATCCACTGAACCGACCGGCTATCCACGAGTATCGATCGGATATCCACCGAATCGTCACGATCGCTCCACCGAACGCTTCCGCGGTGCCCGGTAGGCTTCCGCCGTGAGGCTGCGCGACTTCGTCTACTCCTGGTACGAGCGCCGGCTGCGACGGCGGCTGTCCGGCACCGACACCCCACGACACGTCGGGGTGATGCTCGACGGCAACCGCCGCTGGGCCCGTTCGGTGGGCCTCGACGACCCCAACGAGGGACACCGGGCCGGCGCGGCGAAGGTCGAGCAGCTGCTCACCTGGTGCGACGAGGCCGGGGTCGAGGTGGTCACGCTCTGGCTGCTGTCCACCGACAACCTCAACCGGGCGCCCAAGGAGCTCGACCCGCTACTGCGGATCATCGAGGGGCTGGTCACCGAGCTGGCCGACGAGGCCAACCCGTGGCGGCTGCGGATCGTGGGCGCGAAGGATCTGCTGCCCACTCAGACCGCCGGGACGTTGAAGGCGGCCGAGGAACGTACCCGGGAACGTGCCGGCGGGGTGCAGGTCAACATCGCCGTCGGGTACGGCGGGCGCCAGGAGATCGCCGACGCCGTACGCTCCCTGCTGCTCCAACACGCCAGGGAGGGCACGTCGATCGAGGAGCTGGCCGACCGGCTCGATGTGGACGCGATCGCCGACCACCTCTACACCAAAGGGCAGCCCGATCCTGACCTGATCATCCGTACCAGCGGCGAACAGCGGCTCTCCGGCTTCCTGCTGTGGCAGAGCGCCCACTCCGAGTTCTACTTCTGCGAGGCGTACTGGCCGGACTTCCGGCGCGTCGACTTCCTCCGCGCCATGCGCTCCTACGCCTCCCGCCACCGCCGCTACGGCAACTAACAGCACGATCAGCCGGCGCCGCGTCGCCAGAGGAGCGCCAGGATGGTTTCGGCGCTTTCGAACCCTGAGCAGGGCCAGGGCAGGCCGCAGGTGCGGCACGTCCCGTTCGGGTCCGGCTGGTGGTTGCGCCACCATCGGGCAGCGACCCGCCACGAGCCGTGTCCGTACGGCAGGTGGAGCTCGGGTGGCAGGGGTGGCGGGCTCACGGCGGACCACCTCATCGCGCGGTGCCGTTCGGCTGCATGCCCAGTACCGCGTTGGCGTACCGGACTGCCGGGCAGGGCCACGGGTGTCCGCACCCGCACCGGCGGAGCAGCCGCTGCCACCATCGCGGCCGGTGCTCCCGCCGGATCCGGATCGGGTCCGCGGCGTACGTCCGACAGATCACCCACAGAGTCATCCTGTGCCTCGTCTCTGGGTTGTTGCACCGGGGCGGGCGGGGATGAATGCGGAACCGCCGTCTGGTGGCGCGTCCCCCGCACACCCGCCCCGGGCGCCTGGGTCTTACGTGAATGACCCAACCCGGTCACAATGTGTGTCGGTAACAGTCGGGCACTCGGCGGCGACAATCCGCCGACATAACGGGACCGGGGGATGGCGTGGACGACGCCGAGGCCATGACGGAGGCGCGTCGCGCACTTGGGGGCTCGCTCGCCTCATTCCGTCGCGCCGCTGGTCTGAATCAGGAACAGCTCGCCGTACGGGTCGGCTATCGCCGCAGCTCGGTGGCGAACATCGAGACCGGCCGGCAGCGTGCGCCGCGGTCCTTCTGGGAACGGTGCGAGGCCGAGTTGGGCGCGCACGGCGCTCTGGTTCGTGGGTACGAGGACCTGGAAGCATTGGTACGAGAGCACCACCGAGCCCGCGCCGCGCAGGAGGCTATGACGAATCGCCGCGACGTCAACAAGCTGGCCGCGATGCTGCCCATGGTCGCGTCAGGGTCGATGCTGGTGCGTCCGATCCGCTTCGCGCGCGTGGACCGGCGACTGATCGCGAGCCACCGGGAGATCGCCGAGACCCTCGCGACGCTGTACCGCGGCGGTGAAGCAAGCGCGATGCTGCCCATGGCCATCGGATACGCCGACAGCCTCCTCGAACTCCTCGACAGTCCCATGGGGGACCGGGAGCATCGAGAGTTGAGCAGCATCGCGGTTGGCGTACATGCCCAGATAGGTCTGTGGGCCTGCCACCTGTACCGGACTGCTACGGCGCACCGGTACTTGGCGACTGCGTGCGATCTGGCGGCGAGTACCCGCGACGCGACACTGCATGCCCGCGCGCTCGGCGCATTCAGCTATCTGTTCTCCTCAGCACCTCGCGGCGGATACGGCGGAAGGCCGGCACGTGCGCTCGCTCTGCTCAATGCCGCGTTGACCCGCGCCGAGCAGGCCGACGGCTTCACCAGAGGCTGGCTCGCTACCTGGCGGGCCGACCAACATGCCACGCTCGGCAACCTGCGTGCCACCCGATCCGATATTGAGACTGCCGCGACAGGCCTGATGTCGGGTGCCGCCCCGGAGAATGCGGGATTCTTCGCTCGCGGCCACTATGGCTATGGCATGACTGAGCATCTCGACAGCGTCAGGGCGGTCACGTTGGCGGTCGAACGGAACTCTGACGAGGCCGACCGCACATTCGCCCACGTGCAGAAGACAGCGGCGAACATGCGTCGGCGCATCGCCACCTACGGACATCTCGGGCTCGCTCAGGTCGCGGCAGGGCAGCCGGAAGCAGCGTGCCATGCGCTGGGGACGGCCGCCATGCTGGCTGTTCAGGAGCGCTATCCGATGGGGTTGATCCGGGTGCTCGGCGTGCGGGAGAGCTTCCCGGCACGGTGGCGCGACGAACCAGAGGTTCGAGACCTCGATGATCAACTCGCCGTGCTCGGCGGGAGTTGAGGGTGGACGGATGCAGTACGTCAGGCTTGGCAGCTCCGGGTTGAAGGTCTCGCGGCTCTGCCTCGGGATGATGAGCTACGGCGACCCCGGCTGGCGAGACTGGGTGCTGGACGAATCGGCCGCGGAGCCGATCGTGCGACGGGCGGTCGAATCGGGCGTCACCTTCTTCGACACCGCCAACGTCTATTCCCGCGGCGCCAGCGAGGAGGTCACGGGCAGGCTGCTCAAGAGGCTCTTCCCCGGCCGTCACGACTACGTCGTGGCCACGAAGGTCTGCTCGTCGATGGGGTCGGGGGCCAACGACCGCGGGCTGTCCCGTAAGCACATCCTCAGCTCGGTGGACGCGTCCCTGGTCCGGCTCGGTACGGACTACATCGACCTCTACCAGATCCACAGATGGGACTACGACACGCCGATTGAGGAGACGATGGCCACGCTCCATGATCTGGTGCGTGCGGGGAAGGTCCGCTACATCGGGGCGAGCAGCATGTACGCGTGGCAGTTCGCCAAGGCCCAGTACACAGCCAGGATCCTCGGCCTGACGGCGTTCGTATCGATGCAGAATCACTACAACCTCGTCTACCGCGAGGAAGAGCGCGAGATGGTCCCGCTCTGTCAGGACATGGGTGTCGGCCTGCTTCCGTGGAGCCCCCTTGCCCGAGGTCTCCTCACCGGCAGCCGTACCAGAGGCGGGCAGTTAACAACCACACGCGCTCGCAGCGATCCCTTTGTTGCAGACCTGTACGACGCTGCGGACTTCGATGTCGTGGACCGGGCGGTCGAGGTCGCCCGGGAGCGTGGTGTGCCGCCGGCGCAGATCTCGCTCGCCTGGCTCCTCGGAAAGCCGCACGTCACCGCGCCGATCGTCGGGGCCACCAAGCCTGCGCATCTGGACGCTGCGGTCGCGGCCCTCGACCTCTCGCTCACCGACCAGGAGGCGCGGCGTCTGGAGGAGCCGTACCGACCCCACTGGATCAAGGGTCACCGCTAGCACGCATGCCTAATGAGCCACATCTACCGCCGCGCTGGTCCCCGAGCGTGCCGGCCACCGCTACGAGCACGCGACCGGCGGTAGCTGACCAGCTGGGTGAACAGCGGGCAACGTCGGTCGTGGCTACTAGCCGAGACGGCGTTGCCGGGTTAGCGTCGAAGTGTGGCGCGGGGTCGGCCCGCGCTCCCGGGAGGCCCGGTTGGTTCAGTTGCCAGGGGGCCGGCACCCGGTCCTCCGTGGCCGGGCGCCGGAGGCCAGAGTCCTTCTGGTCCTAGCGACAACTGAAGGACGCGATCGATACGAGCGCCGGGGTGCGCGCTCGTCGGAGCAGGGCCGTGACCAGTTCTTCGCCGAGGGCGCCGCGCCGCGCCCGTACCCCCCGGAAATCTCCTCGCAGCGCCAACCGCAAGGAGACAGTCCCAGCTGAGGGTGGCAGACGCAGCTATGTGCTCGACACCTCGGTGCTGCTGTCGGACCCGGCGGCGTTCCTGAAGTTCGACGAGCACGAAGTCGTGATCCCGCTGGTGGTGATCGGGGAGCTGGAAGCAAAGCGGCACCACCCCGAGCTGGGCTGGTTCGCGCGGCAGTCGCTGCGGCTGCTGGACGAGCTGCGGATCAAGTACCAGCGGCTCGACGGGCCGATCCCGGCCAACGACGCCGGCGGCACGATCCGGGTGGAGCTCAACCACGCCGAGCCGGAGCTGCTGCCGCCCGGGTTCCGGGCCGACACCAACGACGCCCGGATCCTGACAGTGGCGGTCGCGATCGCGGCGGAGGGCGGCGACGTCACGCTGGTCACCAAGGACATGCCACTACGTGTGAAGGCGGCCGCGATCGGGTTGGCCGCCGACGAGTACCGGCACGGCCAGGCCAGCGATCCGACCTGGAACGGCATCGCCGAGCTGGAGGTCACCGAGGAGGAGATCAACCAGCTGTACGCCGGTGAGACGCTGGACCTGACGGCGGCCCGCGAGCTGCCGTGCCACACCGGGCTGGTGCTGCTCTCGACCCGGGGGTCGGCGCTGGCCCGTACTTTCCCCGACAAGACGGTACGGCTGGTACGCGGCGACCGGGAGGCGTTCGGGCTGCGGGGCCGCTCCGCCGAGCAGCGGATCGCGCTGGACCTGCTGCTCGACGACAGCGTCGGGATCGTCTCGCTCGGCGGGCGCGCCGGCACCGGCAAGTCCGCGCTGGCGCTGTGCACCGGGTTGGAAGCCGTGATGGAGCGCCGCCAGCACAAGAAGGTGATCGTGTTCCGCCCGCTGTACGCCGTCGGCGGCCAGGAGTTGGGCTACCTTCCCGGCAGCGAGTCGGACAAGATGGCGCCCTGGGCGCAGGCGGTGTACGACACCCTCGGCGCCGTGGTCACCGACACGGTGATCGAGGAGATCCTCGACCGGGGGATGCTCGAGGTGCTGCCGTTGACCCACATTCGCGGACGGTCGCTGCACGACGCGTTCGTGATCGTCGACGAGGCGCAGTCACTGGAGCGTGGCGTACTGCTGACCGTGCTGTCGCGGATCGGCACCGGCTCCCGGGTGGTGCTCACCCACGACGTGGCGCAGCGCGACAACCTGCGGGTCGGGCGGCACGACGGTGTCACCGCCGTCATCGAGGCCCTGAAGGGTCACCCGCTCTTCGGCCACGTCACGCTGACCCGCTCCGAGCGTTCCCCGATCGCCGAGGTGGTCACCGACCTGCTGGAGGACATCCACCACTGAGCCTCTGAGCCGGGCTTGCACCTGACGTGGCGTGAGGGCATAGCGTCGCGGTCATGGCTGACGACGGCACGAAGGTCGGCGAGCTGGCCGCGGCGACCGGGCTCACCGTGCGTACGTTGCACTACTACGACGAGATCGGCCCGCTCACGCCGTCAGCCCGCACCGGCACCGGCCACCGGCGGTACGGCGCCGCCGACGTACAGCGGCTGTACCGGATCTGCCTGCTGCGCCGGCTAGGGCTGAGCCTGGAGGAGATCGCCGCCGCGCTGGACGACCGCGCGTGGGACCTCGCGGCCGCCATGCACCGTCACATCGATCAACTCGACCAGCGGCTGGCGGTCAGCCACCGGCTCCGGCAGCGGCTCGCGGCGATGGTCACCGTGCTCGACGCCCACGGCGAGCCCGCCACCGCCGAGCTGCTCGACGCACTGGAGGAGATGAGGATGCTCGACACCGCCGGGCTGTCGATCATGGTCGACGACGTGGACGCCCACTACGCCCACGCGGTGTCCGAGGGTGCCACGATCGTGTACGAACCGACCGACATGCCGTACGGCGTGCGCGAGTACGGCACCCGCGACCTGGAGAATCGGCTCTGGTCGTTCATGACCCCGCTCGATTGACTACTTTGCGTACGATTCGGGTGGTCTGCGTGCTGTGTTGCTCAACGGACCGTGACATCCGAGATGGTGGGTGAGGAACACCACCTTTGTCACCCTGGGGCTGCGCGGACGTTGGTGAATACGGGATGGTGACCTGCTGTGGGTTCCGGCGGGAGCCCACAAACGGGTCATCGACCCCCGGCCGCCGGCAAGGCGGCGGCCGGCCCGGTGCCACCACGCCGACCGGGCTACGGGGTCGCAGACGAAAGGGTTCGTGCGTGAGTCGGAGCTGGATCCGAGTCAGCCTTCGTGTCTTCGCAGTCTTCCTCCTGGTCGGTGGCCTGGTCGCCGGCGTGTACGTCGGGGTGACCCGGCAGGCCGCCGACGAAGCCGCCAAGCGGGCGTCGAGCGCGTCGAGCGACCGGGCCCTGTCCGACCTCGACCGGGTCTCCCGGGACGCTGGCCGTACCGCCCGGGACCACAAGTCCCGTGCCGACGCCGCGGCCCGTGCACGGGCCAAGGCCGACGCCGCCGGCAAGGAGGCCGCCGCCCGCGTCGCGGAGGGGGACAAGGCGCTCGCCGACAAGAAGAAGGAAGAGTCGACCAAGCCCTCGGCTCCGGTCGGCCCGATCCCGGCATCATGCAAGGTGTACAGCGGCAACAAAGCCACCGGCTGCGCCCTGATGCTCGAATGGGGCTACAAGCTCGACCAGATGCCCTGCCTGGAGAAACTCTGGGACAAGGAGAGCGGCTGGAACGAGCGGGCCAGCAACCCGAACACCGGTGCGTACGGCATTCCACAGGCGCTGCCCGGGGACAAGATGGCCTCCCACGGCGACGACTGGCGCACCAACCCCGTACCCCAGATCAAGTGGGGCCTCGACTACATCAAAGGCCGCTACGACACCCCCTGCGGCGCATGGACGTTCTTCCAGAACAACGGCTGGTACTGACGCTCAGCTTCCCGCTGCCGGCGTTCTCACTCGCTTGCGTGCACAATTCGCACGCGGCGCTCGCTGCGGCCTTGGCAGCGGAAACCTGAGCGCCAGTACCGGGGTTTCGTCGAACTGCGGAGATTTCGGGGTGTCGTGACGAGGTGATGGCCCGACAACTCCGCAGTTGGCCGCCGAAGCGATACCGTGGACTCGCCAGGGTTGTCCGCGACAGACGGTTGGCGGTGGCGTGGCGATGGCGGACGGCACGGGTGTCACCCGGATCGAGGTCGACGTGGCGATCGTCGGTGCCGGGCCGACGGGGCTGTTCGCGGCGTACTACGCGGGGTTCCGCGGGCTGTCGACGGCGCTGATCGACGCACTGCCTGAGCCGGGCGGGCAGGTCACCGCGATGTACCCGGAGAAGTTGATCTACGATGTGGCCGGCTTCCCGGCGGTACGGGGCCGCGAACTGGTTGCCAATCTGGTCGAGCAGGCAGCGCCGTACCACCCGCATTATCTGTTGGGGGAACGGGCCGATCAGCTGAGCTACGACGCCGACGAAAAGCCCACCCTGACCCTCAGCGGCGGCAGCACCGTCCACTGTGGAGCTGTCCTGGTCACCGGTGGGATCGGCAGTTTCACGCCGCGTCCGCTGCCCGCCGCCGACGAGTTCGGTGGCCGCGGCATCGTCTACTTCGTGCCGGAGCTGGAGGCGCACCGGGGCGAGGACGTGGTGGTGGTCGGCGGCGGCGACTCCGCCTTCGACTGGGCGCTCGCGCTGCAGCCGATCGCGCGGCAGGTGACCCTCGTACACCGGCGGGACAAGTTCCGGGCGCACGCCGCCACGGTGGAGCGGGTCCGGGGGCTGGGCGTGCCGATTCTGGTGAACGCGCAGGTCACGCAGATCCTCGGCGACGGCCGTGTGGAGGCCGCCCGGGTGGAGGTACGCGGTGAGCAGCCCCGCGAGATCCCGGCGCAGACCATCGTGGCCGCCCTCGGTTTCACCGCCGACCTCGGGCCGCTCGCCGAGTGGGGATTCGAAGTGGACAAGCGGCACATCATCGTCGACACCACGATGACGACCACGTTGCCGCGGGTGTTCGCCGCCGGGGACATCTGCGACTACC